>JAGCNL010000001.1 GCA_017645945.1 Salinivirgaceae bacterium | reverse complement strand
CAATAAGTTGATTGATATGCAGATACAAGACGTTCAAGCGGAAATCAGGCGGCTCAAACGCGAGAAGGGCGTTTGCGTGCTTGCCCACGCCTACCAAAGTCACGACATTTGGGAAGTGGCTGATTATGTGGGCGATTCGTTTGGGTTGAGTGAGAAGGCGGCCAAAGCCGATGCCGACACGGTGCTGATGTGCGGCGTGCGTTTTATGGCCGAAACGGTGAAGATTCTGTCGCCGCAAAAGCGTGTAATTCTGGCCAATGCCGATGCTGGCTGCCCGATGGCCGAACAGGTCTCGTTCGATGTGTTGTCGCAACTGAAGCAGAAATACAGCGACCACACGGTGGTTTCGTATATCAACACAACGGCTAAACTAAAGACTATCAGCGATGTATGCGTGACGTCTTCGGCGGCTGTGAAGATTGTGCGGAACATTGCCAACAACAAGATTCTGTTCATACCCGACTGTAATTTAGGCGGTTGGATTCAGAAACAGATTCCCGAAAAGCAGTTTCAGTTTGTTCCTGGCGGCTGCCCGACGCATTTGCTGCTCACACCGAAAGCAGTTGACGAGGCCCGCCGCCGTCACCACGATGCGCTGGTGCTTGTTCACCCTGAATGTTCGGAAAAAGTGGTGGAATTGGCTGATTATGTGGGCAGTACCACGCAGATTATGGACTTCGCGAAAAGCAGTCAGAACACCGAATTCATTATCGGAACGGAAAACAGCATTGTCCAACACCTGCAATTCGAGTGCCCCGAAAAGCGGTTCTTCGCCCTGTCGAAAAACTGCGTCTGCCACAATATGAAGGCAACCACGTTAGGTGATGTGTATGAGTGCGTTAGGGGCATTGGCGGCGACGAAATCACGCTCGATTCCGCCACTCTAACCGCCGCCCGCCACAGCATTGACGAGATGCTGCGTCTGGAACAACTTTAAGCCGCGCCTTTTCCGCAAGCAGGCTCAAAAATCCGCATTTATGGCGATAGCCAACTAATTTTATGCTTATAGGTACGCTTTGGTTGGGTATCGGTATGTTAATGGGTTTGACAATCAATCACATAACCATAAATTTTCTTTCGCTAAACTGAAATATTCACCGTCCATAACTCACAAAAATATCGAGTTGTGGACGGCAAATAATTATTATTACCCGTCCATAACTTGAAAAAATATTGAGTTATGGATGGGTAATAATTGAAAAATCCATATTCCTGACCAACTCAACATACGCATATTGTATTGACCGTTAGATGCTTATTTGAAAACCGCTAACATTTCCTTTCTCGTTTTTCGTGCGTTTTGTAGTTTTTTTAAATTTGTAAGAACTAATAAAAACGCAATCATATATGGGCTGTTCAACATTACACATAAAGACCGAATTGGAATGCAGAGTATTTCTTTTCGATGAAGAGAAAGGCATTGCCATACCTGGTACATATTTCAACCTTGAAGTTCGCAAAGGCGAGCAAGATTTATTATTTGTTAGCATCAAAGACGAAACCTTACGTTGCCAAATGCTCTATAATGTTGAAGAAAATGATTGCGACTATCGTATTATGTTGGATAAATCGCAATTCAAAAACCTTTCAATAGATGAAATAAAGCACCTTGCAGAACAAGGAAATGCTCTTGCACAAAATTATTTTGGAAAGTGCTATTATGAAGGCAAAGGTGTAGAAAGGAATTATGGAGAGGCAGTGTATTGGTATCGTAAATCAGCGGAGCGAGGAAACGCGGATGCCCAATACAATTTGGGTTTGTGCTATGCAAGAGGTGATGGTGCAGAACAAGACTACACAGAGGCAATAAGTTGGTATCGCAAATCGGCGGCTCAAGGATATAATAAAGCCCACTACCAATTGGGATGTTGTTTTGAAGAAGGTAAAGGTGTGGAGCGAGACTATTCAGAGGCACTAAAATGGTTCCGTAATTGCGGTGAAAAAGAATTGGTGACAACAATAGAAAACGAATTAAAAGAAAAAATCAAAAAGTCATCGTATTATCTCTTCTTTGACACAGAAACAACAGGTGTGCCTATAAACTACAACCGACCTGCAAGAGACACATTGAATTGGCCACGACTTGTGCAATTAGGGTGGATATTAACTGATAAAGATGGTATAATACTCAATAAAGGAAACGAGATTGTAAAACCGAATGGTTTTGAGATTCCAACAGATGCATCAATGGTGCACGGTATCACCACGGAAAAAGCAAGGCAAATCGGGAAACCATTGGAGGACGTTATTGAATTATTTTTGAATGATGTCAAACGTGCCGAATGTTTGGTTGGACATAACATTTCTTTCGACCAACACGTTGTAGGCGCTGAATTATATAGGCTTGGTGTACGAGATGTTATTAGTAACAGACAAAGAATTTGCACAATGCAGTGCAGCACTAGTTATTGCAAAATACCTGGACTCAAAGGATATAAATATCCCAAATTGCAAGAATTGTACTATAAGTTGTTTGGTAGTAATTTTGAAGATGCCCACGATGCTATGGCTGATATTACCGCCACAAAGAAATGTTTTTTTGAGTTAAAGCGATTAGGAGAGATTTATGTTGATGTTGATACATCAAATTTTGATTTCAAAAATGCAGAAATTGTTTGCAGTGTAAAACTTAACGATTTTGAAAAATCGAATTTTAAATGCCAACAAAACGCAAATGGTGATTATTATTTACTGTGTTTGCCAAGTTTCACTGGGTTGGAAAATCCATATGTTGCTTATGCTACTGATGGTAGCGGGAGAAAACCTAATTTTCTCAATGATTCATTAATCATTTACCAAAATGGAGATGATTTTGCAGCAAAATTTGGTAATAGTGAAGATGACGAAGAAGATAATGATGAGGATT
>JAGCNL010000015.1 GCA_017645945.1 Salinivirgaceae bacterium | reverse complement strand
GGCCGCGCTCGATTCTCTCACCGATAAATACGGAATGGATAGCGTGAAACTTGCCTCGCAAGGCTTCAGCAAGCCCGAAATGAACCTCACCAACTTCCAACCGTCATTGAATCAAACAACCAATATCCACGACATTATCACCGTCAAATGAAACGCAATCCATTCCGTAAACGCCCATTGCTCGACCTGTTAGAACGCTTCGACCGCTTTGCCAATCCCGATGGTGACCAAAAATACTATCTGATTTTTATTGCCATATTTTTAGCAGTTATGATTTGGTTGGTTCACCCTGTTCTCAATGACGAACCCAATATCAACCGCCACATAAAGTACAACGAGCACACAGGACAATATTACCGCGATATAACTTATTAGCCCGTCCGTTAGTTCGCTTTGTTTGTTTCTGCGACAATGCTTGCCGCCAACAAAAAAGGTTGGCCGCTAAAGCAACCAACCTTTTTTCATTTCCTCAATGCTCTTGTTCCAATCGCCACCGCCACCACCACACCCAAAAAGAAAACCCAGTCATTCCGTTGTTTAATCACTCTGTCAAGTTGCTGTTGTTGTCGGTCAGTAGTTGAGGTTGCTTTTTTAGTCCTGGTTATTTTCACCACACCGCCGCCGTTCTCAATTAGGTCGGCAACAACGCCAGCGCACTCTTGGTCGGCAAGCGTCGGCTCAACAGGCCGCTGCGCGGCAAATCGCCGTCGCTTGCCTCTTTCAGCCTTTCGGCCTTCATTTTCCCAACGCTCGTTGTTTGCCGTTAGTTTGTCTAAAGCGTCGGTGTTGTTCGCAATCACCTCAATAATCGTTGTTTGCTCACTTTGTGCGGTCGAATCCGTCCGCGCTTCGCTTCGGCCGATATTCTTACCGCTTTTGCAGCCCCAAAGCAACCAAATAGCCGCCAATATCAAAACCCAAATTAGCAGCACTTTAGCGTTCATTTTTGTGTGTCTGTCCATCATAGTTGGTTGCTTTTAGGTTGTTTGCCAAATTCCTTGTGTACGTCAAAGCAAGGACAAGCCTTGTTTGCGTACTCGTTGTGTCCGTGCACAGGCACGTCCCCAAAAACGTCGCGCAGCACTTGAACGGCAACTTTCAGCGCGTCGCGCTGTTGTTGCGTTCTCGTGTCCGCTGGCTTGCCGTTTGCGTCAAGGCCGCCAACGTAGGCAATGCCAATCGAGTTGGCATTGTGGCCTTTACAATGTGCGCCGCACATCGTAATCGGCCGACCGTTCTTTATTTCGCCGTCGGGCATCACAACATAGTGGTAACCAATATCTTTGAAGCCTCGTTGCTTGTGCCAGGCACGCAACTCGTCCACTGTCACGTCGCGCCCTGCGGCCGTCGCCGTGCAGTGTATTATTATCTCATTTATCGCTCTCATAGTCAGCCGTTTTTAGTTCGTTAAGGTCAATGTCAAAGTGTCGGGCGGTTTTGTCAATTAGAATCCGTCGAGCAATCCTTGCCCATTTGCTGTTGTTGCAACTCGCTTCGTTTTCGAGTATTGAGCACAATTGCCAAAAGCAGACTGCACCAGCCGCAATGTTCGTCAGGTGCATTTTGGCACCCTCGAAAACTACGCTCTCGACCAAATAGGCAAGGATGATAAGCCCGTAAACCTTAATCAGAGTAACCACCACTTTGCCCATTGCCGACGATTTGAATTTGCCGCTCGCTTTGTTCGGCTGCGCCTCACTTGCGCGACGCGCCAAACGCCACGCGCTAACCACATCGTACAAAACGGCCACAGTGCAGACCGCCATAAAAGGTAGTGTTGGTTCAAGGTAAGCCGCCAATCCGCAGAGTGCAGCACCCAAGTATTTAATTATCGTTTCCATATTGCTGTGTATTAGATTGTTAAACAATCGCGCTCAAACTGAAAAGGCGGCTTTCGCCGCCCTTTCGTTTTGCGCTTCTTCGGTTTACAGCGTGCCGTAGTAGTGCGCCATAGCCGCACCAAAAGCCGTTTTGTACTTCGCCGATGCCTGTGCAGCGGCTTCCCATTCTGCCTTTTTGGTGGCATCCTTCAAGTCGGCTCGTGCTTGCGCAGCGGCAAGTTTGAACTTCTCTTGAACTTCCAACTGTGTTTCGGTTTGCTCACCCGAGCGCAAGCCGATGCGATAAAGGCAAGTTTTGCCATTGATGATTCTGAAGCAGAATCGGTTTCCGAGTTTTCCAGCCAGTCCTTCGGTGACCAGATTGTCTTTAACGTAACTCATAGTGGTACAATTAATTTGGTTGAACAATAATTTGGTTGCCGCAAAACTATGTTCGGCTGACGGGCAACGTGCGCAATGCTGGCCGATAATCGTGGGGTAGGGTTGCCCGACAGCCGAAAGCGGTGCTTCGCAACGTCCCGCCCGCCCACCCATAAATTTATAAGGTGCTGACGCATAAGAGTTTTTTCGCAAAGCAAGGGCAGACGCTAGGCTTAAACATAATGACAATTATAGGAACTCCTTCGTTCCGTCGGTGCTCCTACACTACGGGTCCTATAATTGGGCATTATGTTAAACAGCGCTGCCACCCCTCAACCCCAAAAAAATCCGCGTGGGAACCCTTTTAATTTCCCACCGCGTGCGTCTTTTTTTGGGGCGTCGGGAGAGCGGTAAGGCGTAGAACTTGCAGACCGTTCGACAAATGCCGAAGCAACTAACCGACTAAACCGACAAATCCCTGTATACAAAGCCTATGGCGAGCCCACCAATGGGCGGTTCGCGCTCTTGCCACCGCCAAACTTGCACCGCCAGCCGCACTGTCAGCGGTCTTGCCGTGCTCATTTCGCTCTGCGCCTCGTTCCTCGATGCAGGGCGAACCTCGCACCGCAAGCAGTTTGTTTATTATTCAAGAGCCGCCGTGTCCGTTCCATTCCGAAGGCTTCCAACCCACAGCACAGTATCAGTCATTTTTCCACCCTTCGCGTTGGCAGGCCGTATCTCGACCTTCGGTCTCGATATGGCGTACCACCGCCCAACACACATTCCCGATGCCGTGCCCTTTGCTCTCGCCAAGCCTTCTGCATTCCACCAACACAGCGGCACTTGCCAGCCCACAATTCTGTGCAAGTTACCTTACACACCGCACTAAACCGCCCTCGCACGCCACGCGCAAACTTCACGCTCTCACACATTCAGTCCTTGTCAAGTTTTCTTTCTCACGCACCCAACCGCCACGCACTCAATCGGGCGGTTCGCGCTTTTCCCCACGCAGCCGCTTCACGTCGGAACGCCGTTCATAGGTTTTTGCAGAGCGACAAACCGCGTTGAGGCTCGTTCCTCGCTTCAAGACGGTTTTCGCACAGCAAAGGAGTGTTCAATGTTTCCCAAGAGCAGCCGCGTCCGCTTCTCTCGAAGGCTCTCAACCCAAGCGCGGCGTCGGACTTTACCCACGCGCACCACGTTGCCGACCATATCCAACCGCACAGGCTCACGCAATATGGTCAGCAATGTTGTCAGCCCACAGTCCGAGGCCGTGCCGCAACGCCAGCCTTCTCATTCCGCTACCTCGTCAGCCCTTGTCGTCGTTCCGATGTTCCGCAGCCTCAACCCACAAAAACACGTCGCCGCCCTCGCACCCAACCGCACAAGCCAGCCCTCTCGACGCACCCCACGCACTCGCCATTTTGCCCTCGCCAGCCCCCAACCACCCACCCGTTGATGAAGTTGGCGCGCTTCGCGCATAAGTAGTTTTCGGCTGTCGCGGGCATTCATTTCTCGACGTTGGATTTCCTTAATGTTTGCTTAATGTTCACTTAATGTATGGAAGGTGATTTTGATAGGAAAACTGCCTTGCAAAAAGAGCAAAGCCAAAAAGGAATAGCAAAGTTGGCTTCACGCCGCGCCCCTGCAAGGTCAAGCCCTTCGGGTTTTTGAGGAAAATCTTCCTTTCCTCGCTTCGCTCGAAAAGAGTATTTTCCCCAAAAAACCTTGCGTGTCGCTCTGTTTACGCCCTCTGTTTTGCATTCCTTTTTTCTTTTTTTCGGTTTTTCTTTTTTCCAGGCCAGTTTGTTCGTCGCGCTGCGTTCAGTGCCGTGCAGCGAGTTGGCACTCTGCCGACTTGCCGCACCTGTGCGCCCTGTTGGTTCCCACGCTTGGCGATTGGTCGGCATTCGCCGCGGACCCTCGGCGGTGGTTCCGCTCGATGTCGGCCGAAGGTAGTGGAAGGGAAAAGGAGAGCCGAGGAACACCCTCGGCTCTCGCTTTCTATATCTTCGGGAACTTCGCAACCGCTTCGACCGCTTTCTCTTGCGTCAAATTCGCGTAATACTTCGAGGTAGTTGTAACTGAATCGTGCCCTAACAACTTCGAGACAGTGTAAATGTCGACACCAGATTGCAACATTATAACACCGAATGTGTGGCGCGATATGTGGAAATGGATGTTCTTGTCAACACCCGCTTTTTTCGCCCAGGTTTTAAGAGACCTATTTACGTTCATTGCGTTCGGCAGTTTTTTGAAAATCCTCTCGTTTGGCTCACCACGTTCGCCCAACACTTCAAGGGCTTGCTCATTGAGCGGTAGTTGTGTGTAGGCGTAGGCGTTGCCGTAGTTGTCTATCTGTGTCTTTTGCTGTGAGAATAGCAAATAGTTGTCTTCCGTCACTTCTTTCCAAGTCAGTTTTCTAACGTCGGAGAACCGCAGACCCGTAAAGCAAGCGAATAAAAAGGCGCGAGTGGATTCTTTGCCTCTGATTGTTGTGGCCTTCAGTTTTGTCAGTTCCTCGGGTGTTAAATAAGTAACAGGCTTTTTTGTCTGCGGTGCTCGCGGAAAATTGTTCAGTGCGCTGCCGTCCATTAAATGTTCCATTGCGGCTTGCTTTAGGCAAGCGTGCATTTTCCGCAAATACATATTGGTTGTTTTTGGGCTGACGGTCTTGCACAAATACTCGTAGAAATCATAAATCATTTCCTTCGTGATTTTGGCAATCAGGAAGTCACCGCCAAAGAAAAGTTTTATGTGGCGGATTGTGTGTAGTCCAATCGCCTGCCCATTCTTGAAACTTGCAATGTACTCGCAGATTGTTGTTTTCTTCTTGTCCGTGTTAATGCCGTAGGGGTTGGTCATTAACTCGTTTTCGCGTTGGTTCCGCACGTTCATTGCGATTTCCTCTACCTCTTTGTTTTTCGCTTTCACCGCCCTCGGTGCGTTCGGTGTTAAATCGATGTAGAGTTTGAGATACTCATAATGGCGCTTGCCATTTTGCCACCAATCAAGGTAATAAGACCCTTGATAATTAGCGAGTTCCTTGACCCGCAGTTTTACGATTTGTTTCATACTCAAATTGTTAAATGACTTCACAAATATAGCAAAACTTTCGGAAACGAGAAACAAAAGAGAAACGTTTTTGCACAAAAAAGGCTAAAAAAGCACCTTTTTCAGTCATTTTGGGATAGATAGCCAATTTTGCTAAACGCTTGTATATTAGGTATATAAGGCGGATAATATCTCTTTATGGGTGCTCTAAATAAACCGCATATTAGCATTGGCAAAGACGCATTTGACCATTGCCAAAATATAGAATCAGTTATTATTCCCAATTCGGTCAATACCATTGGAAATTCTGCATTTGGTAGTTGTGTTAATCTGACATCAGTCACTATTCCGAACAGCGTTACAACAGTAGAGCCTGGGGCATTTTATTCTTGCCTTAATCTGGCTACTGTTTATATTCCCGCTTCGGTTACTAAAATTGATGCGTTTGAGATGTGCACCAGTTTAACAGAAATAAACGTTGATAATGACAACACAGAATACACGTCGGAAGATGGTGTATTATTTAGTAAAGACAAAAAAACATTAGTTAGTTATCCAGTAGGGAAAACTGGTGAATCTTATTCAATTCCATCTACAGTAACAAAAATTGAAGAAAGTGCGTTTGCATATGGCAGATTGAAAACAATCAATATTCCTGAATCAGTAACCAGCATTGGTGAAGATGCATTTATGTATTCTAACACGTTGCAATCTGTCACTATTCCCAATTCTGTAGCAACCCTCGGCGAAGATGCATTTATGTATTGTTCCGCGCTGACATCTGTCATTCTATCAGAATCAATTACAAATATTTATAGATATACATTTAGAGGTTGTAGCCAACTGAATTTTAATGTTTTTGACAATGCTTGCTATTTGGGTACTAATGACAATCCGTATTACGCCCTTATTAAAGTAAGTTCAACCGATATTACATCGTGCGAGATTAACAGCAATTGCAAAATTATTTCTGACTGCGTATTTTTGGAATGCCATAGTCTCACTTCATTATCTATTCCGGAATCTGTAACAAATGTTTGCGACAATACTTTTTGGGGCTGCGAAAATCTACAATGCAACGAATACGATAATGGTCTCTATTGGGGAAATAATGAAAACCCGTTTGTGATTTTTGTTAAAGCGAAATCAACCGATATTACATCGTGCGAGATTAACAGTGGTTGCAATATTATTGCAAAAGAAGCATTTGCGAATTGCGAAGAATTGACATCGATAACCATTCCCGATGGCGTTACCTGCATCTGTAAAGATGCGTTTATTGATTGCAAAGGTTTGACGACAACAATTAACATTCCTAATGGTGTTACAAGAATAGCGGAAGGAACCTTTCGAAATTGTAACAATCTGAAATCCATAATCATTTCCAATGATATTATAAGCATTGGGAAATATGCATTTATGGGGTGCAGTAATATAAAGATTTTTTGCGAAGCTGAATCGAAACCCGATGAATGGGCAGATAATTGGAATCCTAACAACAGACCGGTTGTGTGGGGACATGACACAAATGTAGAGGTATTTTTCTTGAATGTTTCATCACAAAACACTAAATATGGAACAGTTGAAGGTAGTTGTGCCGTTCCTGATGGCTCGACAACAACCATTGTTGCCAAACCAGCAATGGGCTTCAGTTTCTCGAAATGGAGCAATGGCTCGACCAATGCCACTGAAACCATAACCGTTACATCCGATACGACACTTGTGGCTGAGTTTGTTCAAACTGGCTTCTCCATTGGTTGTTTCGTATTCACTAGTGATACCACGGTAAAAATGCAGAGTTCAAACGATTATAAAAAATGGACAGAGATTGTAATACCTGACACAATAGTTTATTCTGGAAAGAAATATGCGGTGACAAGCATAGGTTCTAGGGCATTTGAATATTGTAGCAACATTACTACGATAACTATTGGAAATACAGTTAAGGACATTGGCGATGGGGCATTTGTTGGTTGCACCAATCTGACATCAATCACTCTCCCCAATGGAATTACCAAAATAGGTGGCTCATTATTTTCCAGGTGTAGTAGTCTGACATCAATAAATATTCCTGATGGAGTTACTGACATTGGCAATTATGCATTCAGTGAGTGCAACAGTCTGGCATCGATAAATATTCCTAATAAGGTAACCAATATTGGCGAACGAGCTTTCTATCAATGCACAAATTTGGCTTCGATAACTATTACTGAAAGCGTTACCAATATTAGTGATTATGCGTTTTTGTATTGCCAGGCTTTGAAATCTTTAACCATTCCCAATTCAGTTACCAATATAGGTAAATCAGCATTCTTTGGCTGCAGTAGTTTGGAATCAATAAACATTCCAAATGGCATTACCTGCATTAAAGATGGTACATTTGGTAACTGTAGTGCTTTGACTTCCATAACTATTCCAGAAACAGTCACAAGTATTGGGTATACTGCGTTTGAAAAATGTGTTGGATTAACATCTGTAACCATTCCCAATGGCGTTACAAGCATTGACGGTTTCGCTTTCAATGGATGCAGTGGTTTGAAATCAGTAACTATTGGAAGTTCTGTTAAAAGCATCGGAAGTGATGCGTTCCAAGGCTGCAACAACCTGACCAAAGCAGAGTTCTCTAGTATCGAAAGTCTCTGTGGAATTAATTTTACCGATGTTTTTTCTAATCCATTATTGTTCTCCAAACATCTTTATATAAATGATAAGGAAGTTACAACTGTCGAGATTCCGAATTCTGTTACTAGTATTGGAAACTATACATTCAACTATTGTGAAAGTTTGACTTCCGTATCAATTCCTAATTCCGTAACCTCGATTGGCGTAAGGGCGTTCGATAGTTGCAGTGGCCTGACAGAGATAACCATCCCGAATTCTGTTACAAGCATCGGTGAAAAAGCATTTTCGTGGTGTACTAATTTGAAATCAGTAACTATTGGCAATTCAGTCACAAATATTGGAAAATCTGCGTTCTATAATTGCAAAAACGTTTCAGTTGTAATCATTCCTAATTCAGTTACAAAGATGGACTCGTATGTGTTTGGAGACTGCAATAAATTGGCTATTTATTGCGGCGCAGAGTCAAAACCTGAAGAATGGAACGAGGATTGGAATTCCAGCAACAGACCGGTTGTATGGGGCTTCGACACTAATTTGAGTGTATTTGTTGTAACTTTAACTGTCAATAACAGCGGGTATGGTGAAGTGGCTGGTGGTGGTTATGTCACTGATGGCTCTGCAACTATTGTTGCTAGTCCATATAATGGTTACCGTTTTGTTAAATGGAATAATGGTCTGCAAACCTCCACTGCAACCATTACCGTCACATCAGACACAACCATTATGGCCGAATTTGCTAATGGAGAATTTTCGAGAAACGGGCTGGAGTATATAGTAACTGGCGACAGCACCATTGAATTGAAGGCTCCATTCTATTATTATGGTTATAGGGACCTAACAATGGTTAGAATACCTGACACCATAATGGTTGACGAGAGAACTTATTGGGTTACAAGTATTGGCAGCGGTGCGTTTGAGAATAGCAGTAATTTGCAATGGATTGTGATACCTAAATCGGTTACAAGCATTGGCAGTGCTTTGTTCCCAAATAGTAATAAACTCACTATTTTTTGTGAAGCGGAATCGAAACCCGATGGTTGGAGCTATAATTGGAATTCCAATAACAGGCCAGTTAAATGGGGATTTGATACAAATTCGGAGATATTTAATCTAACGTTAACATCCAACAATAAAAACTACGGCAGTGTTAAGGGGGGAGGATTAGTTGAAGAAGGGCAAAATGTAATTACCGCCACGCCTGCCGATGGTTACCGCTTTGTGCGTTGGAGCAACGGCTCGACAAACGCCACCGAAACCATAACCGTTACTTCGGACACATCGCTGGTGGCCGAGTTCGCCAAAATAAAATATTACGATGTTACTGTAAAGGCCGACAATAGCGCGCACGGCACTGTTGCGGGTGGCGGCAACTTTGCCGAGGGTTCGGAGGTTACAATTACTGCCAAGCCGGAAGCCGATTACAAATTTGTGCGTTGGAGCAACGGCCAGACAAACGACACCATAACCATTACCGTAAATTCAAACATATCGCTTGTGGCCGAATTTGCCGAAAAAGATTTGCACTATGAAATCACAAGCGACTCAACAGTGGCGGTTGTGAAGTCGGACGAATATATATGGCGGACAAAAATAACCATACCCGAAACAGTTGAGATTGACGGCAAGACATACACCGTTACTGCCATCGGCTCTTTGGCATTCGAGAAATGCAACTATCTGAAAACGGTTGAAATACCGAATACTGTTACAAGTATATATACAAGAGCGTTTCAGCAATGTAGCAATCTTGAATCTGTCACACTTTCTGACCATTTAACTAAGATAGGACAATTGACATTCGCCCAGTGCTCCACGCTGACAAACATAATCATACCTATTTCGGTGGACACAGTTGATGCCCGCGCGTTTTTCCAATGTAGTAAAATCACAGTTTATTGCGAGGCGCCATCGAAACCCGATGGATGGAACTCTTTATGGGATTCTTTTTGCCACGCTGTTGTTTGGGGGTATGGTGCTGGACCGCAAAACTTGCAGTATGAAATCACAAGCAGCAGCACGGTTAAGGTTGTGCGGGCAAGTGTTTATGAAATGCTGACGGAGATTGAGATACCCGAAACGGTTGAGATTGACGGCACAACATACACGGTTACAGCCATCGATGACGCGGCATTCTCCTATTGCAACAAACTGAAGTCAGTTGTCATTCCCAACACAGTTACAGACATTGGCAATCAGGCGTTTTCCGATTGCGGCAACCTTACGTCGGTAACCTTGCCGAATTCTATCACAAGCATTGGCCGGGAGACGTTCGCCAACAGCGGACTCACGTCGATTGAGATTCCAAGAGGAGTTACAAGCATCGGGCGATACGCGTTCAGCAAATGTCATCTGACATCGGTTGCCATTCCTACCACTGCAACAACAATAGAGTATGAGGCGTTTGGCGAATGTGCCGATTTGCAGACTGTTATTATACCAAATTCAGTCACATCCATTGCCGAGTACGCATTCATTAACTGCAACAATCTTACCATTTATTGCGAGGCCGACACGGCTCCCGAAACTTGGGCGTATGATTGGAATTTCAGCCAGTGCTCGGTTGTTTGGGGATATTCAATCAGAAAGGAGTGGACTGTCACTCTTTCTGCTAACAATAGCTCGTATGGTAGCGTGAGCGGCGGCGGTACTGTAAAAGACGGAGCAACCACAACAATCACAGCCACTCCAAAGGAAGACTACCGCTTTGTGAAATGGAGCAATGGTTTGACAAATGCTACTGAAACCATAACCGTAACTTCCGACACAACACTTGTGGCTGAATTTGCCGAAGATAAAATGTGGACTGTCACCCTATTGGCCAACATCGAACAAGGCACTGTTGGTAGAATTAGTGGTTCGAATCTCGATGGTTCAATATACACGGTTTTCGCCTCACCAAAAACTGGTTACAAATTTGTGAAGTGGAGCAACGGCCTGACAACAGACACCATATCCATTACTTTAACATCCGACACAACACTTACGGCGGAGTTTGCCGAGAAAGTTTATGCTGGAACCTGCGGCGACGATGCACGTTGGAGTTACAGCGTGGTATCTAAAACACTGACCATCAGTGGCACAGGCTCAATTGACAGATACAAAACCGTGGATTTGTTCAGCACCGAAGTCAACAGACCGTGGCAGGAAATTGCCTACCAAATAGAAACTGTAGTTATAGGTGAAGGCATCACAAACCTTGGAAGCCACGCATTCAGCTATTGCAACAATCTTGAAGAGGTAAATATTTCATCAACTTGCGACAGTTATGGAAGTATGTCGTTTGCCAACTGCCCGAATTTGAAGAAGATGGTTGTTGCAGCCAATTCCGTTTATCAGGCCAACGAATACTGCTTCTCGAATTATGAGACCTGCACTGTGTGTGTGCCCGCAGGCAGAGTCGATTACTACAAGAAGGATATAATTTTCGGAATGTTCTCGAATATAATCGGCGGCTATACTGTCACCATCGATGACGAAATAAAGAACGGAACGGTTGAGGTTGAAAGCTATATTGTTCCTGAAGGCGGAACGGTCACCGTAACGCCCATACCCGATGAGGGATACAGCATTGCCAAAATTATTGATGTAAAATTCGAAGACGAAAATGGCTATTATTCCTATAGTGTAAATACAAATGGTCATGAATACTGGATTGAAGGCGTAATAAGTAACATTGTTGTTAAAGTGAATTTCAGCCGTGAAGGCGATTCCGAATCAGGTTTCACATATAAAATCATCAGCGGCAATAATATCGAAATCACTGGCTACAAAGGGACTGGCGGCTTTGTTGAAATTCCAAGCACCGTTACCGACAACGGAGTAGAATACACGGTTACACGCATTGGCGAAAGTGCTTTCTATAATAACGTCGACATAGAATCAATAACCATCCCCAGCACTGTCACAAGCATCGGCTCCGGAGCCTTCGCATATCTTTATCTGACATCGCTGACCATCCCGAATTCGGTAACAGAAATTGGTGAGGGTGCGTTCTATACAATTAAAAACATTGTTTACAAAGGCAATGCCACTGGCAGTCCGTGGGAAGCCCTGACTGTGAACGGATACATCGATGGAAATTGCATATTTGCCGATGCCGAGAAAACTCACCTGACGGCGTATATCACCAGCCGCGACAGTATGGAAACAACAATCAACATTCCAGAGTCCGTCATAACCATTGGAGAGAATGCCTTTACCAATGTGTGGGCTAAAAAAATCGATGGTGCTTACTATTGGGGCAACGAGGAGAATCCGTATTTGATATTGTGGCACGTAGGTGACTATTCTATAGATAGTGTAATCACATCGTATGAAATAAAAGATGGCTGCAAATACATATACTACACCGCATTTGCAAATATGGAAAACCTCGAATCGGTAACAATACCTAATTCGGTTGTCAGCATTGGCAAACTTGCATTCTTTGGTTGCGACAACCTGAAATCGGTTAACATTCCCGATGGTGTTGTGGCAATAGGCGAGGGTGCGTTCTCGAATTGCTACGGTTTGTCTTCCATCACCATTCCTAAAAGCGTGACCACCATTGATAAATACGCATTTGGTGATTGCGATAATTTGACAATCACTTGCGAGGTTAGTTCAAAACCCGAAGGCTGGGACAACGAATGGAATTCGCCAAGCAGCACGGTTAATTGGGCAGAAATCGATGTAGCCATCACCGAATCCGCCGCCAACGCTGTAAACATCTACGCCTACGGCAACAAGATTGTGGTTGAGAATGCCACGGAGGAAATCAGGGTTTACAATGCGATGGGCGCATTGGTGGGCCGCACGGAGACAACAACAATAACCGTCAACACCTCAGGCGTTTACATTGTGAAAACTGGTGCCACAGTGAAACGGGTGGTTGTGAATTGATGAATTGGTAAAATATTGATTATATGTTGTAGAGACGTGCCACGGCACGTCTCTACGTGTTTAATGGAATTTGGTAATCTGTGGTTTGGGAAATGGCACAAAAAAAGGCGTTTTACAGAATTGTAAATCGCCTGAATTTTAACATGTCAATCGCTGTTATTCCCCAGCCTTTTTCAGCGTTATAATCACAGCGCCATTGCCGCCGCGGCTGCCGTAAATGGCTGCGCCACCGTCTTTTATCACTGAAATGTCTTTCACATCGCACGGTGTAACAAAATCGAGCGACTGCACTTCCTGGCCGTCAACAATCAGGAGGGCGCATTGCGGTCCGTTGAAGGTCTCGTTGCCGCGGATTGATACGCAATTTCCACTGACAGAGAGAGTTGTGAAATTCTCGCTCAACAAATCCATCATATTAGTGTAGCGGCAGTAATCCTTGCCCTTCGGCAGACGTGAAACTGCAGTAGTGCGGTCTTTTTCAGATATATAGCCATAGCCGATAGCCACGTCAATGTTGCCTTCGTTCAACGGGAAAGTCATTTCGGCATTCACGCTGTCGGCTTTGCCCGGTTTCACTTTTTTCTTGACGGTTTTAAACAACTCGCCTTCGAAAACTATCACGTCTTTCTCGGCGCAAACAAGTGTGTAGCAGCCAGTTGAGTCAGTTTTTGTCTTGCTGCCCAACACCTTCGACGAAACCGTCAAGCCGCGCACCGGCATATCGCCCATTGTTATGGCCCTGCCATAAATGGCTTGTGTTTTTTCCTGCGAATTGGCGAATGCCGCATTCAGCAACACTGCCATCAGAATAACTATCTTTTTCATATTCAATAAAATTTTATGTTTCGAATATAGTTTATTTCAAAATAAGAACGCTGTTTTTTTATACAAAGCACCGAAGATTGGCAACCGCATGGCAATTTTTATCGCTGATATCAACCGCCGACTCCGCAAACTGCTCCACAAGTCCGTCGAATTGAGCCTGCCCCGCAAGGAATTCCACCTGAATTGGCAGATAATAGACTGGCACGCCGTTGAGCCGCGCTGTCAGCTCGGGAGTCAGGCGCATTGCATCCTTTTCGGTCACAACCACCATTTTTTGCTCTGATTCAATTGATTGATAAGCGTTTGCAATCTTATCCATATCATCAGGCGTGAAGAAATGATGGTCGGGGAATTTCAAACCGACAACCTTTGCCCCTGCGCTGGTCAGATGACTGTAAAGCTTCTCGGGGCGGGCAATTCCAGTTGCCACAACCACTGTTGCACCTTTCAAATCGGGCGCGGCTGGCGAGCTGCCTATCGGCACAAGCTGTCCGTAGCCGAAAGTGGTGAAAAAGACTGGTGCGTCAGACTTCAACTTGCGGCTAAAATCTTGTTTTTCTGTGTCAGTCAGCATTTCGGGACACTTGGTCACCAGAACAATACTGGCGCGACGGATGCCCGAGCGCGGCTCACGCAAACGCCCTGCAGGCAACATCAAATCGTTGAAAATCGGTCGGTTATAATCCACAAGAACAATGTTCAACCCTGCACGGACGTGGCGATGCTGAAAGGCATCGTCGAGAATGAAGGTGTCGGCGGCATCAGCGGCCAGAAGGTGGTCGATAGCGTGAGTTCGAACTTCATCAACGGCCACCAAAACATCTGAAAACTTGCGTTTTATCTGCAACGGCTCATCGCCAACACTTCTGACATCCGACTCTGGGCGCACCTCAACAAAACCATTTGTCGAGCGACCGTAACCACGGCTAACAACCGCCACTCGCCGTTTCGCGCTAAGCAACCGCACGAGGTATTCAACGTGCGGTGTCTTGCCTGTGCCGCCAACCGTGATGTTGCCCACTACAATGACTGGCACGTCGTAGGCCTTCGATTTGAGCACATCCCAATCGAAAAGCCAGTTGCGAACGACGGCTATACATCTGTAAATGAGCGCGAAAGGCAGCAGCAGATATTTCATCCTAATAAATCTCGATGGTGTATTCCATTCGTGCCTGAACGCCTTGCGAGCTAATCAGGTTCTTTATAAACTTCGCCGACTCGGCAAACTCGCCCAACTCATTATAAATCTTGCTAGTAGTCATTTCTTCGGTCAGCATTTTCACCATCGCTTCAAAGCCTTCTTCCTGCTTCGGATAATCGACGAGAGAATATTTCTCGGTTCCCGACATCTCGGCTGCAATTGAAATGGCATCTGTCAGGCCGCCGTAAGCATCAATCAGGTGCAGGCGCAACGCATCGACACCGCACCAAACACGGCCCTGCCCAATGCTGTCGACGGTCTCGGGCTGCATATTGCGGCCATTGCTGACGCGGCTCACAAAGGTTGAGTAAATATTCTCAACCTCGCTTTGCACAATCTCGCGCTCGGCTGGAGTGACAGCGCGGTAGGCGTTCCCAAAATCGGACATCTTGTTGGTTTTCACCACTTCGGTATTGATTCCCAACTTGTTGCTCATCAGTTTCTGAACGTTGAGAGTCAAGCCGAAAACACCAATCGAGCCAGTCAGAGTGTACTCATTAGCCACAATGTAACTTGCCGGGCACGAGATGTAATAGCCACCCGACGCAGCGTAATCGCCCATCGAAACCACCACAGGCTTAACCTGCTTGGTGAGTTCAACTTCGTGCCAGATGTTGTCGCTCACCTGAGCCGAGCCGCCTGGCGAGTTCACGCGCAGCACAACGGCCTTCACTGATGAGTCGGCACGCACCTCGCGCAACGTTTCAACATAGAGCTTCTCGGTTATCTCCTGCTCGCCGTAACCGCTCGACTGCTGGTTGATTTCGCCCGAAGCGTAAACCACGGCAATCTTGTTGTCAGTCGGCATCACAAACGGTTTGGCCTTGGCGTACTTGCCAATCGATATAAGATTCAGTTTATCAATATTTTCTGCGCCAGTCAGTGACACCAGTTCGTTCAGAACCTGGTCGCGGTAAGCAACCTCGTCAATCAACCCCAACTGTTTGGCCATCAGCGGATTGTGAGCCGAGCCATCATCGGCAATCTGATTGATTTTGGCAGCATCGATGCCGCGCGATTCGGCCACATTCTGCAGATAAACGCGCCACATTGCGTCGAGCATTGTCTGATACTGCAGGCGGTTCTCGGCGCTCATCGCGCTCAAGATATACGGCTCAACGGCGCTTTTGAACTTTCCGTGACGGAAAACCTGCACCTCAACGCCCAGCTTGTCGAGTGCGCCCTTGTAAAACGCCACCTGCGCCTGCAAGCCCTTCAGCACCATGTCACCGGTGGGGTTCATCTCAATTTTGTCGGCCACGCTGGCCAGATAGTAAATGCCCTGCGAGAGGTTGTCGGCGTAAGCGTAAATCGGCTTGCCGCTCTGCTTGAAATCGGCCAAGGCACTGCGTATTTCGGCAATGGTGGCCAGATTGGCGTTGATACTGCTGTTGTCGATGAAGATGCACTTGATGTTGTCGTCGGTTTTGGCGCGGCTGATGCTTTCCAGAATGTCGTTCAGGCCGATGCCCTGCTGCAAATTGCCCGACATCAGCGATGAAAAGCTGACATTGCCCGAGGCGCGGTCAGTGATTTCAGATTTGAAATTCAGGTGCAGCACCGAATTGGGCTTCACGGACACTGTTTTTTCGCCAAAAGCGGAAACCACGCCCGCAATGCCGGCAAAAAGGATGAAGAACACGAACGAATAGAGAATCAGCGCAACCAGATTCGCCAACACACTTTTAAAGAAATCTTTCATTTTTAAGGATTTAAGTTGTTATAAAAAAAGTGCCAAACCGGTCAGTGAAACACGATTTGGCACATCATATTATTGTCGCTAAACAAATTAACGGATAAACTGCGATGCGTTTGAGAATTCGCAGCCCACATAAACTCCGATGCAACCGTCAACCTTTTTGGCAGCTTTCTCAACCTGAACTTTGATGGTGATATTCTGCGTTTTACCCGAAGTGGCCTCCCAGTAACCTATGTCCGAGTTACGGCTGTCGAACACCAAATCGTTGATTGACGAAGTTTCGCGAGTCCAAATAGTGTCTTGTATAACCTCCTCACCGTCAGGAATTTTCTCACCATTGCTGTCGTAAAGATAGAATCCCATCGGGTCTTTCTTGTAAACAGGCACCTTACGCTGCTTGACGTCTTTCACCACGCGGGTAAACTTTTTGCGCGGAACATAAATCTGGTAGTTGACATTTCCCAATTTCTGCTCGCTGGCAACAAACAAACGGTAGTTCTGTTTAGAATAAAGAACCACGTTCAGAGTTGCCGAGTCACCGCTTGCCATCTGCTTGAACATCGACTGGCCGCGATAATCGTATTTACCCTTTAATTCGTTGCTGGCTAATTTCTTTTTTGAACAGTTCTGCCCCGAAACGCCAACAGAAAAGGCGAGCATCGGCACAATCAAAACCATCAATTTGCAAATCGTTCTCATACTCGATTACATTATTATTCTTGCACGAACGTCGGCAACTGTGTTCACAATCTTAACAAACTGGTCATGAGTAATTTTCTCGTCTTTGTTCTGATAAGTGATATCGTAAGCTGCCTGAATCAGCTTCATCTCATCGAGCAGTTTTGCCACATTGCGCGACTGCTTGTTCTGGTCGAGAAGCTCGATAAGGTTTTCAAGAAGAACCTGATGGTCGCGAATCAGCTCGTTATAATCATCCTCGAGCTGCTGTTGCTTCATCGGCAGGAGGCAGAGATAGAGGCTCTCAATCCATGCACCGGCAACAACCATGCACTGGATATCGACAAGGCCCTGCTCTTCAATGTAGCTGACAACATCGTAATACGAATCAGAAGCGACAGCAAGCAATGTGTCAGTTTCTGAAATATTATCCAACACTCTGTCAGCCAATTCTTTATTCACACCTTCGTACAAACCGATTTCAACTGAAAGGTTTTTCACCAAGTTGAAATACTCAAGCGAATTCTGCGAGTTGCCGATAATGCAACAGTAAGCCATATCGGAAGCATACACACCCATATTAACAGCTTGCTGATACTGAGTAACATAGCGTATTCCATTGGCAGGTTTGTTCGGCAGAGTTGCATCGAAAGGCACATTGCGCTTCTGCATTCTGACAAACATTTCCAACGGTGAAGGAATTTTATAGTTTATCGTACCTGCATCACCGTCAAATATAACGTCCTCAATGCTCAGCTCCTCAATGCTTTTCTTTCTTTTCTCTTCATTTTTCTTATTACCATCACTTGCGCATGATACCATGACAGTCACCGCTATCGCAGCAAACAACACGGATTTAAATGTAGATTTCAGTTGCATAATTTTATATTTTTTATTTCGTTACCGAATATCGGCAAATTTACGATAAGTTCTAAACTTTTAATCAGTTTTTTTACTATCCGATGCGGCCAGACTCTTATCCACACCCGTAATTATCTTAAAATCAACCCCATCAAAAACAGCATACGAGAAATTAGTGAGCCAGTCGCCGAGAATAACCATGCGAGCGCCGTCAATCTGCTTGTCAACAACCAGATGGCGGTGACCGTAAATCATATAATCGAAATTGTTGGTTTTCAGGAGTTCTTTCGAGTGGAGGACGATTTTTTCCTTGTCGTCGCCGAGATAGCCAAGCGGCTCAAGCCCTTTTTTGCCACGGCTCGAATTCGACCATTTATGGCCAAACCACACACCCAAATCGGGGTGCAGAATATTGGTGAACATAAACTTCACCACGGAGTTGTGGAACAGCCACTTGATAAACTTGTACGACCAGTCGCCGGGACCAACGCCGTCGCCATGCGAGATGTAGAAACGCTTGCCGAGAATCTCGGTCTCAAACGCATCGTCGTGGACAGTCATTCCAATCTCGTCGCGCAGGTAGCCGAATGTCCATGTATCGTGATTGCCGGCAAAAAAATGCACCTTGATTCCGCTTTCAACCATCTGCGCAAGCTTGCCGAGCGTCCGCACGAACCCTTTTGGTACAACTTGGTGATACTCAAACCAAAAATCGAACACATCGCCCACCAGATAGAGTTCGTCGGCATCGACACTGATGATGTCGAGCCAATCGACAAACAGTTTTTCGCGCCACTTCGACCGCTCGGGGTCGGGGTAGCCGAGATGCATGTCCGATGCAAAGTAGATTTTGCCCACCTGCCTGTTATTTTAACAATTCGGCCAATTTGGCGTCGAGTTGCGCCGGTGTCAGGTTTTTGGCCAAAACCACGCGGTTCTCGTCGATAAGTAGGTTGAACGGCACGGCGTCGATGCCAAGCTGGCGCGCCACCTTGCTGTCCATATAGTTGAGTTCGCTCACGTGGTTCACCCAAATCAGGCGGTCCTCGCGAATGGTGTTTTTCCAGTCATCGAGGCTACGCTCGAGAGCCACCGAGTAGATGTCGAATCCGCGATAACGATAGGTGCGGAACACTTTGCGCAGCTCAGGGTGAGACTCTCGGCACGGGCGGCACCAACTGCCCCAAAAGCTGACTAACAAATATTTAGCCTTCAAGTTCGACACACGGATGGTATCGCCGTATGGGTTCGAAAGGGCAATGTCGGGCATTGTGTCGCCAACGCTGATTTGACCGCCGCGCTTCGGGCGCATAGTCTGCATGGCCCGCTCCTGACTCACATACCGACTGAGCATCGTGGTGATGGCGATGGTGTCGTAGCGGTTCATCAGAGCGGTATCGACCATCTCGAAATATTTGAAATCATCTTGAATATTAAACAGATTGGTGCGCAGCCCCAACTTCGACGACAGCGCAACGTAACTTGCCAGCGAGCCAGGATTTTCGGTAATGAACTGCTCGTGGAACTGGCGGTCGGTGCGGTAAACCGAATCGGATTTTGAACGCACATCAGCCACAATCTGTGCGATATTGCGGTCGAGCTGGTGCGACATATAATATTGGTTGAGCGTGTCGAGCATGGCATTCGACTGATGGTGCTTGCGCAACAGCCGAGCCAGCCGCTCCGACTCGGGCGAACCCGCAACCTCAAAAGTCTCTGCCACATTGGGATAAGTGGCTGTCAGCATGAGTTGCTCGTCGGGACAAGGCAGAACGCGAATGTTGTTTTCTGGCTCGATATAGAGCACAAAATCCTTTGGCTCAGCACTTTTCTGGCTGAAAGCAAAACGTCCTGAATCTCCTATCAGTATTGAATCGGGCAGAAAACCCGACTTTGTCATATCAATGATTTTCAGATATTTGCCAGCCGCACCATCAATTGTTCCCGATACCGACAACTGGTGTTCGACTTCCTTTTGCCCTGAATTGCAGGCTGCGAGGCAGAGCGCCAATGCGACATACAGTGTTTTCTTATACATATATACACCAATTTTCGGCAAATATAGATAACATTTCAAAACAGATAACCCATCTTCACATATACGTTCGACTTCTTTTCTGAGTCGTTCGAACTGAATGGCGTCGCCCAATCTACTGAAAGGATAAAATTCTCATTCATAGCCACTTTCAAGCCGGCGCCGCCTGAAAGGTGCGGACGATAGACACTGCTGCTAAAATCGAAATAATCATCGGCATTGTCGCCTGTCGAAGCCACCGCACGACGCGTCTTTTGCTCATCGATATCAGTTGGCTGAAGCACCATTCCTACATCGACAAACGGATTTGTGGCTACATAAAAGTGGTGCGAGCCGATGTCGAACTTGGCAATACGGAGCCTCAACTCGATATTAGCCAGCGCGAAACCATCGGAAACAATGCGGTTGCGAGTGATGCCGCGCAGAGAACTTGAACCGCCAAGGCTCTCATACAGAGCGCGTTTGAGATACAACACATTATGCTGACTGGCCATATAAAACGGTGTTTCACCAGCAATGGTGAGTTGTGCCGAAAGACGGTAAGCCAACACTGCAATTGGCGTGCCTAAAGCAAGGTAATGGCGGAAATCGGCATTCAGTTTCAGACTGTTGAATTGTTTCAAATTGCCAAAAGCGGCCGTGTAGGTAACAAAGGCATCGGCCCAAATACCCGACGATGGCGCAGCTGTGATGTTGCGGCTGTCGTAGCTGACGCCGCCGTGAATGTACGGAAATGTTCCCGTTTCAGTCTCGCATCTGTCAATCAGCCCCCATTGCAGATATTTATCGAAAAGTGCGTCAGTATCAGGCAGTTTCTTGTCGTCGGACTGTCCGCGGTTCAGTTTGTCGAGATTGACGCTTCCCGCATTGAAAATGAGCAAACCAGCGCCCGCATTCCAATTATAATTGCCACTGATATTGCCCTGAACATCAACAGCAGAGCGGAACATGTCGCGATAGTGCTTGTAGAAGGCCCGCGAGCGGTAATCGCTGTCGCCGTCATCGGTCCAGCTGGAGTTGACAACTGCCTGATGGCCGTTGAATCCTGAGAAATCGCACATCTCGTCGGGCATGTAAGATATGTCGGCCGAAATCCGCAAACCTGGCACAAGCGCACGTGAGTCGAGGTTCAGCCTGAAAAGTCCGCTTTTTTTAGTGGTCCGGTTGGCCTCCAAGTAGATTGAATGCAGATATTCTGGATAGGAGCTGCCGTCGCCGTAATAATAAATGTTGGTGAGTGCGCCATACTGAAAGCCCAAATCGGCATCGTAGGCAATCGACGGCAAAATGCCGAAAGTCCAACCAGTTTTTGCATCATTCTGTGCCACAGCTGCTTGAGCCGACAGCACAAATGTCAGAATCGATATTAAAGAGAATCTTTTCATCACATTAAAGTTTTGAGCAGATAAGCCATTCCGATGCCCATGTATGTGCCCACGGCGTAGCCCACAAGGCCGATGATGATGCCGCTGATGAGCACCTTGCGGTTACCCATGGCGCCAACCACAGGCGGAATGAACGGCGGCGAGCACAACATTCCGATGTTTGCCACCGTGAAAAGGTCGCCACTGATGTGGAAAATGCGGCAAAGAATCAGATGCAACGCAACGGTTATGCACATGATTGTCAGCACAAAACACATGAGCGTGAGTGCCGATGAGTTGAGGCAGCTGACATCGAATTTCGATGCCACCACAACACTGAACATCAGTATGAAAACCATACCCAGCTCGAATGTTTTGGGCAGGTTGCGCACTTTTTCAGAAAACGATGCGGCTATAGCCAATGTAGTGATTACCAGAATGATAATCAACTCACTCAAAACGCCTGTAATCAGCAGAGAAATACCTGCCGCAACGGCCAGAAACAGAACTGCAAGCAACAATCCTATCATGGTGCGGCCAAAAGTGCTGCGCGCGAAAAAATGACTATAGTCCTCAGCATCTCCGTCGGTATTGACATCGGAATTCAACGTGATCGACTCGTCGGGGAAAGGCAGCAGGCGGCGGAACAATCTGTAGCCACCAGCCACAATAAACATGATTAACGGGAAAGTCACAAGCATCTCGAAAGCGTAAACGAGCAGAATCACCGACTCATCGACCCTTAACGCAGAGCCGAGAGCGAAGAAGTTAAGCGTGCCACCTGTGTAGATACCCATCATCAGGCCTGAAATGCGGTCGAGGCCGCCAATGCCCGAGTTGCGGAACAGAAAAAACGTCACCACCACAGCCACGGTTATCGACAGCAATCCGCCAACCAGAGCTAACACAGTTTTTGGCAGCGAGTGAGTCCAAAGCCGGAAGTTGCAATTAAAAAGCATAAGCGGAATGGCTATCGGCACCGAAATATCCATTATGATGTTCTGAGCCGATTCGAGCGCCTGCACGTCGCCCATCTTGACCATGCCTGTGACAGCTAGCACAAGACCCACAGCATAAGCTATTATCACGGTCCCCACCCTGCGAACAAACTGACTGCGCTGATAAGCCGCAGCTATCAATATCGGTGCGGCTATATAGATTACGGTAATAATTGTAGATATTGTCATAGTTGCAACAAAATACGTCGCAAAGATATCTTTTTTGCGCGATATAGTTGAAAGTAAAGCTGTTCGGATTTTCTGAAGGCGAAAATTACTTATTCGCATCTATCTGACAATCACAATTCTACCCACTCCGCCGACAAGTGCTCCCGTGCTGCCAGGCTCGTTGCGGATGGGGAACGACTGGCCGTTGTAAGTTATGCGTGCCTTATAGAAATAGACGCCCACCGGGAGGAAGGCACCACTTGAACCTGTTCCGTTCCACTCAGCCGACATGTTCAGACCGAAATGCAAATCACCGAATTCCGCCTTGGTGATGGTTTTGACAATCTTTCCCAACGGATTGTAGATGTCGATTTGCAATTCGTCAGGCAGCTGACTGCCAGTGAGTTGGAACACAAATCGTGTAGCCGCACTGAACGGGTTTGGAAATGCATAAACATCAGACACCGTGTTCTCGGCAACCACACGGAACGAGATAATATAATCATCTGTGCCCGACTCGTTGCCCGATGCGTCGTGGGCGCGAACGCGAAGCTGATAGATGCCGTCGTCGAAAGTCATGGGCAGAACAAGTCTTGCCGTATTATTCGCAGGAGTTCCAGGAGTGAATTCAACCTGACTGTTACCCGCAAGCTCAACGCGGCTCTCAATGCCAGTGACCAAAGGCATCACATAAACTGCAATTGAATTTGTATCGTCGATGGTCATGAAACGGTTAGCGTCAGTCACGCTGACGGTAATATTCGGATGCGCCGACACAATATCGCCATCAGCAATATGGCGCCCATCGAAAGTGACATCGAGCAATGGGTTGCCATCATCGCGCACTACTCGGAACTGCTTCTGTATGAAGTTGTTGAAATGCGTCAGTTCTTTTTGGTCATACTCCTTCGAATTGGGTTTTATCGGGTTCAGCTCGGCATAGAAGATGTTTTCCTCATCAAGTCCGACGGTCTCAAACTCCACATTATCAACTACATATTCGCCAGGCTTCAAAGCGGCCAGACGTTTGTATCCAATATCAACTATGCGGTTTGTGGCGGTTTGCAGCCAATAATGCACCAGAACGCTATCCGACGGTTGCTGTCCGATATTTTCGTAAGCAATTGAAACACTGACTGGTTCACCCTCATGCACGGTATCGGATCGGAAACTCCAGCTCCTGTTCGGACTGACCGCCAAATCGGTGTACGGAGTGTAAAGCACGCGCCACATCCGCAATTGCGATGGTGTGTGGCTGATATCGTCTTTGGTGAAGAACTGCAATTGAAGTTGCTCGTAACGTTTTGAGTCAATGTTAGATAGATTAGCCGTACGGTCAGACACGGAGTCAATCAAGATGCTCGAATTGCCGTTGGCGCCGATTCCCATAACCCTTACAAACTGCTCGCCATGTTCCGTGGTGTCGCAATCCCATTCAAGCCCCGCCCATTTCTTTGCCGGGCCTATCGGCTGGCTGGTTATGGTTCCGAAGTTGTAGTTGTTGAGCAGAGTCCTGTGAAAATCGATATGGTCAGTGGCCGATTTGCCGATAACTTCCTCTGCCTCATCGGGATAACCCTTGTGAGTGAAAAAAATGTATGGCACCGAACTGTTCACGTTGCGAATCTCGGTTGCGCCCCATCGCTCAAACGCGCTGTAAGCACGCTCAGGCCACTGCTGGAAACGCCCCGACATGAACGAGTAAATCATTATGTAGTTGCCGTTTGGCACATGATTCTCAACCATGCTGATGAGCGAGTCGAGACCTGCATCGAGATTGCCTAAATAGAAGATGAAATAAAGCTCGTAGGCCGCCCCTGAGCAGTGCGGATAGTTGGAATGGCCGAAGCGCCCGCGGTCCGACTGCCACGGCAGAAGATTGAACGAGTCGATGACAACCATCAGTAAGGCATTGGCCGCGCCGCACGACGACTGTGCGCTGTAGCCGTCCATTTCAAAGCTGATTTTCATGAAGTTGCTTGAGTTTGGCGAGCCAAGGTTATGGCAGCGAATTGTACGCGCCGCACTTGCAAAACTGAATGATTGGCTTTCGCCGTCAGGTTCGATGCGTGAGAAATCGTTATCATCAATTTGCTCAAAATGAGACTGTTCCCAACCAGTCAGGCCATTGCGGACAACAAACGAGTTGGTCGGGCTGTAATCGTCGCCCGCATCGCCTTTAACGCGCCAGAAATATGTTCTGCCCTTGCTGATTGCTTTCGACGGTTTCCATTCAACCACACCGCCACTGTGCTCCACCTTCTTGGTTGACTGCTGGCGGCTGTTGAATTTTTCAGTGGTATCTATCTGGAAAACACTCGCATAACCCGACGAAACGACATCGGCAGTAGATGCTTTAAGAGCCTCTGGAACAGCATCGGTAAGGCAATAATTGTACGGCCAAACGGGCGTCACATCAACCGACTGCACGTATGTCGAAACCTCAACCGAGTTGTTCTCCTCGTTCAGTTCGTCGATTTGCTCCATGGCATCAAGCCTGATAATGAATTGGTTATTGCCCGATGCGATGGCCCGATTCATCGGCAGACGGAAACGCAGCGTGTCGCGGAATTTGAGACCTTCGAGCTGTTTGGCGTAAAGCGTTGATGTTCCGTCTGGATGCGTGTGTAGAAGTTCCACCACAAAATCCTTGGTGATGGCGCGGCTGACATTGCGCAAAGCCACCTTCACCGTGAACGAATCAATGGCTGTTGTCAGCAGCGACGGGGTGAAACTTACATCGGACGGTGAAATCTGCAAGTCGGGCAAAGATTTGCTGTTCAGTACAATGCACGGGTCTCCATGCAAAACCATCTGCTGGATATGCCCGATAGTCAGACGGTCGGTGCCGCCCACCATGGCCGCCTGCGCACTGCGCATCGACTTTCCAATTGGCTCGGCATACGAATAATTGGCCAAATGCTTGTAAAAGTTCACAGAAAACCTATTGAGGTAGTACGGCACACCTTCGTTCACCATGGCAATCAGGCCGATAGCACCCTTTTTGTCGGCCAGTACCCAGTCTTCGCTCACCGACGACTGCCAAGCGCCGTAGATATTGCCCGTGTAGCACGAGTTTGAAATTATGAGCGGATATCTGCCCTCATTATTGTAGTACGACGGAACGTCGATGTCCTGGTCGAAGCCGCCGTAGCCAGAACCGTGACCGAAGAATGTCATCAGGCTCACGCCGCTGTTTATGAGCATTTTAACGCTGTCGTTTTTCGATGTCGAAATTGGGTCTGATGTCGATTTGTAGAACGATGTGACTTGGGCTCCGAACAAAGTATCTTCTATAATACGCTTATGTTCAGCCATATAGCCTTTAATCTGATCTTGCTCGCTCTTGGTTTTGCCGCCCACAAAGTGCAGCACGCGCTTCATCCACTCGCTTTGCTCGTTCTGCTCAAAGGCTTTCACTTTGCTGAGATATTTATCGATATCACTTTCGCGCAAAGCCGACAAACGCCCGGTTGCCAGCAGCGGCACGTCGCCAGCACGACCGATGTAGGCCGAAAGCAACGCGTCCGATGCCGGAACACCCATTGTTGGAATCAGGCAATTGGCATAGCCCGTTGCATTGCGGCGCATGTCATTGGCAGCCACACCTTTACCAATCAAAAACAGATACTCAGGTTTTACGCTCCATTTTGCAACCGCATACTCAATAAAATGACGGATGGCCATGGGGTGCTTGCGTATTCCATAGCCGAACTGATTGTAAAGCTCTTCAACATCAACAAGATAAGCATCGCGATAGTTGGCATATTCCTTTGCTTTTCCCATCAGCGAGGTCTGCGAAATAATCAGAACCTGCTTTCCGCCAACCGCATGGTTTGTGAATGGCGAGTGCGATATGCGGCCAACCTTGAGCAGAGCCTTACCGCTAACCACCACAAGTTTGACGGTTTCGGCATGGGCGGGAATCAGCGCCGTAGCATGACCGCCATCAACCACAAGCCCGATACGCAGATTGCGCGTAACATCGTACAGCACAGCGCTTTGGTCAAGGCCCATGCCTTCAATGGTTATGCTCGAATCGGCTGTAGCAGGAGGCATGTTGAAAACCTGCTGCTGGCGGTCTTTGAAATTGAAATCCGACGGATACTCAATCTCGATGAACGACACCCGCGAATAGTCGGTTTTAGCATCGATATTGTTTATGCTTGAAAACACGAACTTATTCTGTTCCAATAATTTGACTGCATCAATTTCAGCTTTGTACCTGATGGTGTGCAATCCGTAGAAAACCGTGTCGAAACTGATGCCTGGTCCGTCAATTGCAATGTGATGGCCTTGAGACGAATAGGCGGCCAGAGCCAACTGAATTTGGGCCTTTCCGCCAACAACTCCAGGCGTGGGGGCCGTTTTAGTCAGTTTCTGTCCAAGCGACAGCGCCGATCCGTCAAACCAGCCTTCAGCCTCAGTGAACCGACAGTTTTCCTCACCGCCCAAGTATGTTCCAACATACTGGCAGACGGTGTCGATTATGCAATGCACTGCCTGACTATGATTTACGGCATCCGCCGAGCTGCAACTGGTGTGGCGCAAGTTCGAGAATTTGTTGTTCCACGTCAGAAAAACAGCCGCAGTGTCGGTTATCAGGCTATAATGAGGATTAGTCTGATTCTCGGGCTTGTCGTACATTTCAGTATCGAACCAGCCGTCGTTGCTCTCTGCAAAAAATTCAATAAAATTCAGCAGACCATTCTGCTCACCATCAATATGGCAGGCTATGGGGCGTCCGTTCTGATAAAGTTGAATGTTCTGCGGATTGAAGCTGCCAAGCGGCACGCCAGCGGCCTCAAGCTGGCTTCGGCTAATGCGATAAACACCCGTCTGCGGAATATCCAACCGATAATAATCCTGGCTGAAATTTATCCAGTCGTTTGTAAACTGCTGGGCATCAGCATTAACGGCAGCCATCGCAGCCATCGCAAAAAATAATATGCCGAAAAATCGCCTCATCAGACAAACGCTATAAAAACAAACAAAGTTAAGCATTTGAACGTTTGACGCACAGTTTTTTGGTGAATTGACAAGGCAAAATGGCGAATGACTGGGAATGTGAATGTTTTTTGCCCAGTGGTGCCACGCATTGCTTAAAGCATAAAATGCGATGGCATATTCATGATTTATCGTTAATCCAACATATAGGGAACATATAGGAAACATATAGGAAAGCCAACGCCATTTTCCGATTCAGAAAAATGACAAATCCGGGGCCTGCGACACTGCGGAGCAACTTGCGTTTTCTTCGGTTTTCGATTGTTTTCTTTGCGATAAAGTGGTTTTGTGCGGCCAAGTGTAGAACTGCGCAACATGAAACCGGAGAATTTCTCTTGCAGAATTCTTTTGTAGATGAATTATACCTTTTCTATTTCAACAAGATGCGGCGATGAGTACCGCATTATGCTTTTCGATGCGGATTATTGAGGAACAATCGCTTAAACCACCACTGCTCCCCCGATAATCTATCGGAATGTGTATATAAAAGAATGATTCCGATAAGTTATTTGCCGATAAGTTATCGGAATATGCATAAAAAATAGCGATTCCGATAGGTTATCCCAAAAAACAGTTATCTTTGTGTAAAAAATTTTTACTATGGATAGTGCGGAAATAATAGGCAGAGAGACTGAACGTGAGATACTTAAGCGGAGATACAACTCAAACGAAAACGAATTTGTGGTTGTTTATGGACGCAGACGTGTCGGCAAATCGTTCCTCGTGAACAAATATTTCGAAGGAATGTTTGATTTCTACGTAACAGGGCTTTATCAAAAGTCAAGGGATTTTCAACTTTCAACTTTCGCAATTGCGCTTGCCGAATATTCGGGAATGGATTTTCCTGCACCAAAAGATTGGCTGACAGCGTTTTCGCAACTGAAAGAATATCTGCTGAAAAAATCGAAAGAGAAGAGAATTTTGATTTTTATTGATGAAATGCCATGGCTCGACACACCGAAATCCGATTTTCTTGCCGCTTTTGAGTGGTTTTGGAACGGCTGGGCGGCTCAGCAAAATAACATTATGATGATTGTTTGCGGCTCGACAACAACATGGATTACCAAAAAACTTCTAAAAAGCAAGGGTGGTTTTTTCAACCGCGTGACACTCAGAATGTTGCTAAAGCCATTCACGCTTCGCGAAACCGAACTTTACTTGAAATCAAAAGGTGTGGAATTCTCGCGGCGCGATATTGCTGAATGCTATATGGTGATGGGCGGAATTCCGTTTTACTTAAAACAGATTTCGCCGACAATCAGTTTCAACAATAATATCGACCAAATGTTTTTCGGCACAACCCCGCTGCTTGCCGGCGAGTTTAACGCACTGTATAGCACTCTTTTCAAAAATCCCGAACCGTATATGAAAATTGTTGAGGCATTGTCGAAAAAAAACTTGGGGCTTACACGCAACGAAATAATTACTGCCTCAAAACTTCCCGACAACGGCGTTTTTACTCGGCTTTTGGACGACCTTTGTGCGTCGGGAATCGTGTCGGCTTACAACTTTTTCGGGTCTGTCAAGAAAAACACCATCTATCAACTTTGCGATTTTTACACGCTGTTTTACTTCCGTTTCATCAAGGGTCAGAACGGCAGGGCCGACAACTTTTGGACGCTCGCCATCGACAATCCTTCGCGCCGTGCGTGGGCGGGCTACACCTTTGAACTGCTTTGCAAATATCACATTCCGCAACTTCGTAAAGCAATAGGAATCAGCGATGTACAAACAGAATGTTCCACATGGTTCTATAAAGAGAAAAAAGACCGTGGCTGCCAAATCGACCTTGTAATCTTACGTCGCGACAATGTTATCAATCTATGTGAAATGAAATTCTCGTCGGGCGAATATGCCATAAGTGCCGACGATGAGGCCAATTTCCGCAACAAAATCGAGACTTTCCGCCAAGCGACTGGCACTAAGAAAGCACTGCATTTCACAATGGTGACGACTTTCGGCGTCAAAAAGAACATTCACAGTGGAATAGTCCAGAAAGAGGTAACACTGGATGAAATCTTTTCAGTTTGATATTTTGATAAGGTGAATAAATTGTAACTTGAGTTTTTTCAGCATATAGGAAACATATAGCATAGCCATACGAAACATTAAGGTAACATAAGGGAGTTGTGCACACAAAAAAATCCGCAGGCCGCCACCAACGGACAGCCTGCGGATTTGCAAGCATCTATTTCCAAACTAAAACTTAATCTTATACGAAATTGTCGGTACAATTGTCAGCACCGATACTTTTTTCATGAAATAACGGCAATCACCCAACCATTCGTTTTTTTCGCAGTCGGTGTAAATATAAAAGGGATTTTGCCGCGCATAGAGGTTGTAAACACCGAATGTCCAGGTGGCCATGCCGCGACGTTTCGGGCGGTTGAGGTTGGCGTTGACATCAAGGCGGTGAAAGAGTGGCATTCGGTACTCGTTGCGCTTTGAGTAGGCTACCGATTCCTCGCCGTCCAAATCGGTGAAACGGGCAATTGGCAGGGTAACGCGGTTTCCACTGCTGATATTCCAATTGGCGCTGATGTCGAATTTCTTTGAGAATGAATGCATTGCGACGATTGAAATGTCATGGCGGCGGTCGTATTTGAACGGGAAACACTCGCCATTGTTCAGTTCGGCAAACTTGCGGTTGCTCCATGACAGCGTGTAACTCACCCAGCCCGTGGTGTGCTCCGAGCTCTTTTTCGCCATAAACTCAAGGCCGTACGCCCTGCCGTTGCCCGAGGTAAGTTTTTCCTCCCAATTTTGATACGACATATAATTTGCACCCTCGCGGAACTCAATCAAGTTGTTCATTTTCTTGTAGAAACCTTCGGCTGTGAACTCGTAGTTGGGCGAGTTGTACTGCAAACCCGCTGAAATCTGGTCGGACGATTCGGGCTTTATTTTCTTTGTTGAGGGCAACCATTGGTCGGTGGGCAGCCCCACTGATGAGTTTGAAACTAAATGAACATACTGCGTCATTTTTGAGTAGGCCGCCTTAACCGAAAGATTGTCGCTTATCAGGTAGCAGAGCGATGCTCGAGGCTCGACGGAGGTGTACGTGCGGCCTTCGACATTGAACAGAGTCAAACGTGTTCCTACATTGGCTTTCAGCGATTTAGTCATTGTCCAATCGTCTTCAATGTAGGTTGATAAATCGACAGATTTCACCTTTTTTGTGCCGTATGAAGTGTCGGCAACGGATGAAGCATTTCTGCTGTAGCCCGACTCGTATGCGCTTTGTTCGGGCGAGAATCGGTGACGGGTTATGCCGATGCCTGTTTTAATAATATGGTTTTCGGTTGGGTACCAGTCAAAATCAGTCTTTGCCGCCCAATCTTGCAACGCTGATTCACTTTTCGCCGATGAATACTCATAACGGTCGCTCTCAAAGTAATCGTAGCGAACAGATGACTTTGTAAAATATTTGTAGCGACTGTAAATCAGCGAGCTATTCATAAACAGTTTGTTGCCCAAGGTGAGGTTATATCGCAGAGTTGCCGTTTGGTTCTGCCATTTGAGCCTGAATCTGTCATCCACATCATAGCCACCACTCGGGAATTCCGACTTTGACCTGAATTTGTCAATTCCAGAATAAAAACTCGCAAATATCTGACTTTTAGTGTCTAACCGATGGTTGACTTTAGCGTTGATGTCGGTAAAATGGTAGCCTGCCGATGATTTTCCCACACCATCCCTTATATCAGATATTTTGCACATTGGCCACATTATCAAATCGAAATAGGCGCGGCGCAAAGCAAGCAAATAAGATGTTTTTTCGTTTATTGGCCCTTCAACTGCCAATTGCGACGAGAGTAATCCCACCGATGCCATTCCGTGTGTCTCGTTTATGTTTCCCTCTTTCATCTGAATGTCGAGCACCGACGACAGCCTGCCGCCGTAACGCGCCGGAAAACCGCCTTTGAGCACCGAAACCGATTTTATTGCTTCGGCATTGAACACCGACAAAAAGCCGAACAGATGGTTGGCATTGTAAACTGGTGCGCCATCGAGCAGAATCAAGTTCTGGTCGGGGCTGCCACCACGCACGTAGAGCCCTGTCATACCATCAGCACCATAGCCTATGCCCGGCATTGTCTGCATGGCTTTCAGCACATCGTGTTCGCCAAGCAATGTGGGTAGTTGCGACACCTCTTTCATTGTGATGTTGGCAATATTGAATTGCGACGAGCGCAACCTCGACTGGCTCGAATTGTCAGTAACAACCACCTCCTCAATCTGATTGTCAGACAACATTTTAATATCGACAACGGTATCTTTGGTGGTTGTAAACGTCTGACTGTATGCGGAATAACCAACGTATGAGACATTGAGTATGACTTCCGGATGGGTTGTTGTGATGGCAAAAAAGCCGTAATTGTTGGTAACCGTACCAACTCCAGAATTCAAATAGACATTGGCCGATGGCAACAACTCGCCGCTTCCGGCATCTCGCACAACACCGCTGATAGTGTGTTTCTGCGCCATCGTCATATTGCCGCACACAAGCAATAGCAGTATAATGACATATTTGTTGATTTTAAATGTCATTTAATTCCTTTTTCAATGCTCATAAATAGTGTCGCGGACGGAGCAGAGTTTTGTTGTAGCCATGCTATAGCCCGCAAACAGCCCCAATCCGTTTTTCACATTTGAGTAGATGCTGACCGGCTCGCTGAACATAAGACTTTCTTCATCCTCATTTCTTTGCAATTCTTTGGATATAAAATATTTATAATATTCCTCATCGAACGCCATCACATAAATGTCAGCATCTTTTTCTGAAAAATTGTAAAGCCCGAAACGCAGCGTTGTGGATTTGCCCTGCCAATTCTGGTTTGAAAACAAAATATATTCTTTGTCTTTAACATGCTCCACATCAGCCGATTCAAACATGTGTGTCATTATATCGGACAGCGAAGCCGGTTGTGCGGTTAAATTATTGTAAACAGGTGTCATTCTGTATTTTACCGTGTCAGGGTTGCCAGGATATTTAACATATCCGGTTACGGTTAGCAAATAATAGCGTAACTCATCGGTTGTGTCGGTTACAGACAACACGACTTCTCCCGATGATTCATAGGTTTTATAACCATCAATGTCGACAAACATCTGCACACTGTCGGGCTGAAGTACTTTTATCTGTATGGGATTTGGCACGGTTGCCGATGCGGTTGCTGTCGGATAATGTTGGCAATCAATTTTTATTGAATATATTTCTCCAAATTTTGGCACAACTGATGTGCGGTAGCTGCTGTCGCTATTTATGCCGTTGATTTCTTCCAACAACTCCCCATTGCAATAAACTGTCAGATTTGCGTTTTCCAACAATTCGCTTCTTTTCTTGCCAATATAATCAACCCCATTAAAAATCCTTATCGCAATGGGCTCATTTTCAGTAATAAGCGCATTGGCGACAATGCACTTATTACTTTTAGTTGCCAACTCAATCTCTTTTTCGCACGATGATAGCAAGGCAATAAGAGACAGAGTCGGGAGTAAATGTCGGAAAATCATTAATTATCAATAATTTTTATAGTAATAATAAAGTGACGATATTCGGTCATCCCATGTTATGTTTTTTCTTAAAAACCGTTTTTTCCGGATAACTTTATTCAAATTTGCTTGCATATCACAAATGTATTGTTCGTCTGTTGGAAAACAATCTAATGCATCCATAAAATTACATTTCAGCTCAATACAAGAACCCTCATAATTAGGATCTTCAAAAAACCTAATGTTAAAATAGCCACACTTCTGTCCGCTTTTATTTGCATACACTCTAATGGATGTGATTTTGTCTTCTGCACCGTAAACTGACAAATATCTGATTCCCCAATATTGCGTATTTTTTCCATCAATCATCATTCGTGCATTAAAATTCGATTCTCGGACAGTAAAAAAGACACATATATCTCCCAAATAGTTTGCCCTATCATAAGTGTACACTAGTCCTGCATTATCGTATTCATCATCGTTCCACGCTTTAGCCATATGTTTGCCCATTTTGCCCACAAGAGTATTCTCTTCGTCGCTGATTTTTACATCCTGAGGTACACAATCATATAAGTAAAACTTGTCAGTATCGAGCGAGTCCTGGACAAAATAGGGAGCAGGCAACGATAATGCTTGCTCCAATTCTGGAGCCATTTCTGAAACTTCCACAAACGAGCCATCACTTAATTCTTTCATTTCCACCGCATACTCTATGCCTTTATAAACATATTTCACAAAGGTTGTGCCACAACCAGCAAAATTGTTTTCTTCTTGATTGTCACACGAAATAATTGCACAGGCCAATAAGCCTAATAAAAAATGTTTTTTCATAAAATATTAATTTTAAAAGTTATACATAAAAAGTCGTTTTTCATTTTACTACTACATTATTACTATAAACCACCGTATTCCCCTGACTTACAACAATTGAGTAGTCGCCTTTACCATAATCGCGCAGCGCGTAGTTGAGCGTTGCGCCTGCTGGAGCCGTGGTGTTAACCACCTTTACACCGTTACGGTAAATTCCAACTTCGCCTCCTTGACCATTGGTCGGAAACGTCACGTTTCCTCACCATTAGTTTGTGCCGACACTTTTGAAGTTGCACAAAATGCTGCAAGTATTGCTGCCAAAAAAATCCAATTTTCATTTCAGTAATTTTTTTGTTTGCTGCATCAAAATAAAGGCGGCACCACCTGTCTTGCAATAGGTTGTTCCCGCTGGGAACAACTCATTTGGCTGGTTATCAGCACTGTTCCTGTTGGGAACATGTTTTTGAGATGAGGGATAATAAAGTGGCGAAGGTGCAAAACGCTGTATTTTACGCCATTCATTTAATAACTATGTATAATCAAAATTTGAATATTAACAAGCAGCACTGAATTATATTTTGAAATTGTATTTAATAGTTATTAATTTGTGCGACACAATCGTAATGTTTTGAGAAAATGTCACATACAAAAGAACCAGCAATCATCAACAACCCTTCGGAAAAGCTTTTGGAGGCGGTTAAGAATATGAAGGCGCGCAAACGCACCGAAATGGAGAAACTGCGCAACATGAAACCGGAGGATTTTTCTTGCAGAATTCTTTGGTAGTATTTAGCCTTTTCATCAATCACAGACCTCACCCGCTAATCTTTTAACATATGTGAACATATAGCATAGTTACATGAAACATTAAGAAGAGTTTTAATCCACAAAAAAATCCGCAGGCAACCTCTTTTGCAAAAGGCCATCTGCGGATTTGTAAGCATCTGCGATAACATTCACTGGCTGTCGTACTTGCGAGGCTCGCTCTTGATGTCACCGCCAACTCACAGCGAGGCACTGAACACAGCGCGACAAACAAACTGCCCGCAGAAAAAACGAAAATAGCTACTTTTAACGCATAAACAGCATTACCATAAAATGATAGATGGATCTAAAACATTAACCAATGGCCCCGATACTGTAAAATGCGCCCCAAATTGGGTGTTGCATCTATGACAAAGTGGAACTATCCACCAACGATTATCGTTAGGCGTGTCACGTTGTACGTGAGCACCGTCCATATTGGCATTACGAGATGAAACATTGCAAACCGTATTGTGACAGGATGTAGCTTTTAGACCAGTTGATTTTTCCCAATAATCTATCCATGAAGAATATCCATTTGGGACAGGGCGGCCACCTGCTCGCAAATTATGCACTTTGTAATTCATAAAAACCTCCTCTTTTAATTGTTAGTAATTCATTTATCTATTAAATTAAAATATGTGCTTAACATTTGCTGAAAACCGCAGGAGCCGAACTCAAAAGACTACCTACGGATTTCAGCTATTATTGGCGTTGTTATTTTTTTATTACCAACCTTGTTCTTGAAATGTCCACGCCGTTGTATAAAACCTTTTTTAGAATTTGTGAATATTCGGTTTCCACAACTTCGGTATAAACAGTGTCTATAGTGGTTTCGTTTAATTTCAAGTACGATGTGGCGCACCATACCACTTTTCCATCTCTCTTTTCCATGCTATCCATTGGAGCAATGAACCGAATGAAATAGTATATTTTTTTTTCAAATTTAATGTTACTAACACAACACTCTTCCGAACCCAAATACCAACCATTTGTGAGTCTATCCTTCAATTCCAAATCTTTATATAAACCCATTTCACAAAATTTATAACCATTAGGATTATCTGGATTCAGCATATCGGTGCTGTCCTTGTCGAGTATTATAAGGCATAATTGAGTTTCAATGCATTCACGCTCGACATCATTTTTTTTGCAAGCCATTAATGTAGTAATAATCGCTACTATTAAAAATATGTTTCTCATTTTCTTTACGTTTTAAGTCCTTCATTTAATTTGCCTTTGGACGGATATTGGTTATATATTTTCTTTTGTAAATATACCCCTTATCTCCCTTGTCATTGTGGTCAGATTCGTGATATTTTAAGTCAAGTGTAAACCACCCATTATCTGTTCCTCCCCACCCCCAGTTCATGTGGTAATATTTATAAGTTTCAACAACTGAATTTTTATACTTGTGCGTAATTTTTTTGTATCCATCGCAAACCCAAGCATGACCGTTTTGATAGACTAATCCCAAATATTTTTTTGTTCTGTAACCTGCCATTATTACAGGTTGTTTTTTCATTATATTGTTTATCAATTTTGGCTCCGCCTTGCTATTTGATAGTTCTTCGCAGATACAGTCATCGTTGAACGCAAAATATTGTTTCAATACGTTAGGTATTTTCTCTGATTTCGCACTTGATTTATCACAGCCATAATCCATATCAACAGCAACTCCAACATCATTAATGAGCCAAGCCATAGAAACAACCCCCTTGTCTTGTCTGATGAAATTATCTATGTTATAGTTTTTAGTTGTATTTGGCATATCTTTCCATAAATATGTGTGAGAATTATATGTTACACAAGGTTCCCAATATCGTATAACTTGAGCGGCAGCAATAGCCACACAGCCTGCAGCACAATTGTCATTTATTCCACAACTTGGACACATAATATTATATGGAGAAAATTGGTCCCATTCGGTTTTTAGCAGAGGTCCGTATGTATCAATAATATATTGATCATCAGCCTCCCTCTTTCCATTGGGCAACATTCCACTATCTTTGGGCGGTATATTGGGGTTGAATGTTGAAATTGACGCTTCACCTCTAGTCTCCTGTATAATTTCTATCTTTTCTATCATCCATTCAGCCAAGCCTTCTGGCAAATTATTAAAATCGAATTTCCCCTGATCGCAATAAGCGAGAATGCTTTCTGTTTTTTTTGTGGCTGCAACAATACAGAATCCGTCAGGGTCAAGGTTAATTGCATAAAGAGCAGGTTCTCTGTTTTCGTCAGGTATCACTGTCGTTTTGCGGCAACTATAACGTAAACCTTTGGATTTGAACGTATTGTCAATTCCACCCAGTTCATCCATAAATGCAGTTGCAATGTCTTCTGCTTCACATACTGTGATGTTTAGTGTATCAGACGGGTCGAAAAACGCATACTCATCCAACAAATAATCATTCGTTTCATTATTCTCGACAATAGGGCTTTCGTCGTTGCACGAGAACATTGTTATTGCGGTTATTAGAGCCAAACCGCTGGCTTTGAAAAAGAAATTCCTTGAAAATCTTTCACATAATTTTAGTTTAACCATAATTAGAGTTTTTAGTTATTTAAAGAACATATTCATTTCACTGTAACTTGTTTGCTGAAAACCACCGTATTCCCTTGTCTGACAATAATTTTAAACTCACCTTTGCCATAATTGCGCAACATATAGTTAAGACTTGCTCCTGCTGGAACCGCAGCGTTAACCACCTTCGCACCATTGCGGTATATTTCAACTTTGCCACCTTGGCTGTTGCCAGGGAACAACACGTTTAATACTGTTGATGCGGTGTTATAGGAGACTTGTGGTGTCTGATTTGGTTTGGGGCATTTGTGCGGCATGTGAAATGTATTGTCATCATTATTACTACCACCCGACGTCCCACTTTCTGTTGTTTGTGCAGAAACTTCTGCCATCATACCCGATACTGCAAACAATACAGCCATAAAAAATACTTTTTTCATATCTCAAGAAATTTTTGTTTAGCTGTGTCAAAATTATAGGGGGCACTATCGGGCTTGCAATAGGTTGTTCCCGACGGGAACACCTTATTTGTTTGATTATCAACTTTGTTCCCATTGGGAACAACTTTTCGAAGGCCAAAACACAACAAAGCCTAACAAACAAAATCATAGAAAATAGGGGGGGGCAAATTATTGATACACAGATAAATATATCAATAATTGCAACAGTGTGGTCGTTTGGGCTTTCTACACCAAAAAGAGCTGTTATATGCACATTTTTAGGACAAAAACGCCTGTTTGTACCGCCGAAAAAAACTAATTTTGTAAAAAAGAGATATTGATATGAAGAAAAACGGTCTGATTGTAGTATTGTTTTCAATGGTTTTTATTGTTGCTTGTTCCCCAAAAAGCAACACATACCGTCAACTCGAACACGTTGATTCCGTCTTATTCGCCAATTTCCCCGATTCGGCAAAATCATTGTTAAGAGGAATAACACCCGAGACAGAAGCAGACAGCGCCTATTACAACATTCTGAAAACCCAGACAGATTATATGCTTCACGCTACCAAATATGATTTCAAGGATATAGATTTCAGCATCGACTACTACCAAAAACATTACAACGCGCAGAAATTAGCAACCGCCTATTACTATAAGGCAATGATAGATGTAGACCACAATATGCTGACACAAGAAACAGTTCTGTTGCTTAAAGAAGCCGAAAAGCTATCGGAAGAAACCTCCGACAACAACCTTAAAAACAAAATATGTTCGGCACTTTCATATTCTAATGGCATATTGAGAAATTATGAAGAATCGTTAAAATATGCCAAAAAGGAGTATTACTATGCGAAAAAACTTAAAAACGACAGAGATATTGCCTACGGATTATTAAGACTTTCAACCGTTTACCATAGAATGGAAATGCCAGACAGTTCTGATTATTGCATTAATGAGTGCACCAAACTTGTCAAATTCATTAATGACAATGACAAAGCTTTTGTCTATAGTTTATTAGGTGAGAGTTTTATGGGGACAAATATTGATTCTGCCCAGAGATATTTTGTTATCGCATTAAAGCATAAAAAAATGTCATCGGCCTACTATAATTTAATGAAAATCTTTTTTACCAAAAACGATTGCGCAACAGCAAATCTTTATTGTGATTCGGCTCTTATGTTGACGTGGAATAAAGAAAAAATTGCAATCTATGCGGAACTTGCACAAAAACACTACGATAGCAACGACATAGAGGATTTGAAAAGCGTTTCAGATAAAATCATTAGCACTTATGAAGAGATTTTGGTTGAAGACCGAAACAAATTCTTATTGGAGATGCAGCGAAAGTTCGATTTTGAGAAACAACAAATTGTATATACCAGAAATGTAAGTATCTGCATTTCTGCCATTGTGGTTTTGTGTGCCATCTGTGTTATTCTTCACTTAAGGCGCAAACACGAAAAGCAAATGACCATTCAAAAAGAACTGGAATGGGAAAACAGCAACTTGCAATTGTTTAACGATTTGTGCGAAGCCAAACGTACAATCACCGACCATGAGTTGCACATAAAGAATTTGGAATCGGAAAATTCAAAGCTTAACGAATTGTCTGATAATCAAGAATACACCAACACCAAGAAATATATTGCTGAAGTGCTGGAAATTGGGCAGAATATTTATCACAAAATCGAGAACAACGAATGCATTGCAAACGATAAAGATTTTTGGGTTCACTGCATATTCTACAGCATGTACAACGATGCAAATAGGGTGAAGAATGTTTTCAATCACTATAGGAATCTTTCCATCGACGAGAAAATCTTTGTCATGGTTGACGAGGCTTTTTCCAAAAAAGACGAAGATGTGGCTGAAATTCTAAATATCTCCCCAGTAACTGTCCGCACCCGCCGCACAAAACTGAAGACTAAATTGGCGTAAGCACGCGCCGCTCAAAAATCAAAAAGAAAAAGGCAAATGAAGATTAGTGTAGGAAGGTCAGACAAAATACTCCATGAGGCTTGTCCAACAACTTTATAGAAAAAAATGTATTTATAATTTTCCCATTAGCCATGGTGTCTCACTCATATAGCCAACCATTGGGCGAATGTCATCCGTAATGGAACTGTTGAAAAAGTCAATCAGACTGTCTCTAAATTCATTGCCTCTTTTTTCCGACAAATAATAAAGGAAATATTGCATAACAAGAAATACTCCTTGTATGTTTGAATACACATCTTTTCCCTTCAAATGGTTGCGGAATTTTCCTGCCCTTATTGATTTACAGAGTTTCATATCAAACAAAGGATGCCCGTGAGCACAGATGTTTCGCAACTGTCTGATAACTTCAATGTGATTTGAGAATGTTTTGTCGTCGTAGAGACCATAACAGTTGTAAATGATTTTTATGTCTTCATCGCTTTTTAAGTTCCGTATTAAACGAACCAAATCGCCAAACGACAAATACTCCAAAGTTTTCCACGCAGGTGCATATTTGTCACTTATATGCTTTTTGTGATGCCGCATAATCACTTCATTATTTGCAACTTCCCTTGAGTATTTCTGGTCAAATTCTGAAATGAATTGCGACATTACAATTCTATTGTCAGCAAACCAGATGGGATTTTGTTTATAACGGTTAGATATGTGGTAAATAACTTTTGTTCTAACATTTACCTCAATGTCTTGCAGGTATTCTGATAAGATATTCCTTAATTTCTTATCAAAATGATAAAGGCGGACGCTTGTCTCGAATTTTGCATTGTTCTTGAATCTATGGTCTCTGTCATCTTTATTAGGATAACGTTGTTCTAAAGGAAACCAGAAAAATCCCAAACTATAATAACCAATATCCAACAAAACATCCTTTGCCAATTGTTCATTGGCTATTATCATTCCGCGTTCTTTCAGTTTCGCAATTTGTTCGTCGGTTGTTGTTGCTAATTTGATTTCCATAGATTCTAAAAAAATCGAGGGAATACCTTCAGAAATATTCCCTCTTTCAATTCCATTTTAACGTGCCCATATACCTTGGATAAATATACATGCACCGACTAATGTCGCGACAAATATATAAAATATTATTTCCTAACAATATATTGTTTTCATTTTCTTGTGTTTTTCAATTTACATCTGATGGAAAAAGAAGAAAAGAAGATTAGTAAAGAGTGCGTGAATAGAATCACTTCAGACAACGACCATCTTAAATCGACGGTCCGACCAACATGCCCCCAAAACCTAACACTCAATAAAATTTGTGCTACATTTGCAAATGTTTTTAAACCGCTGAACAATGGCACAAAACAAAGTCGTTTCATGCATTCCGAACACCATCACGCTGATGAACGCTCTTTCGGGATGTCTTTCCATAACTTTCGCATTTACAGGCAGTTTGACGCTTGCTGGGCTTTTCATTCTGATTGCCGCAGTATTCGATTTCTTCGACGGCATGGCCGCCCGTCTGCTCAAAGTCAGTTCGGCCATTGGCAAGGAACTCGACTCGCTTGCCGATGACATCAGCTTTGGTGTGGCTCCGTCGGCAATCGCATTTGTAATTGTCAGTCAGCAACTTAACCCGAATGGCGTCGGATTCACAGAATTGTCGTTGGGCACAATGGTAATCTGCCTCCTACCATTCCTGATGGCCGCTTTTTCGGCTCTGCGTCTTGCAAAATTCAACCTCGACGAGCGCCAAACCGACAAATTTATCGGACTACCCACTCCTGCCAACGCCATGGTTTGGGCATCGCTGCCATTCATCCTGACATACAACGCTGACAGCTATATCGCACAGCATGTTATTGTACCACAAATACTTATACCGCTGACGCTGATTATGTCGTTTTTGTTGGTTTGCGAGTTGCCGCTTTTCTCGCTCAAATTCAAAACGTGGGATTTCGGCAGCAACAAAATACGTTATATTTTCTTACTGCTCAGCCTGATACTGATTATCGTGCTGCATTTTGCCGCCATTCCGGCCATCATCCTACTCTACGTGCTGATATCGGTGTTTGCGTTCAAACCACAAGCATCTGCAACTGAAAAATAATAAGTTACTTCTCTGATTCCTCGTCCTGCGGCAGCGGGAACGACACAAAGAAGGATGTGCCCTTGCCAACTTTTGAGTAGAACCAGATGGCACCGCCCGCATCTTCCACAATGTTTTTGACAATGGCGAGTCCAAGGCCTGTGCCACTTGTCTTGGTGGTGAAATTCGGCTGGAACAGTTTGCTCTCCGTTTCGGGCGAAATGCCGATTCCATTGTCCTGAACTTCAACCACGGCGCGTCCTTTGAAGCACCTCAACGAGATATTGATGCGACCTTTTTGTTTCTTTGGAATGGCCTGTATCGCATTTTTAATCAAGTTATTGAATACCTGCAACATTCGCTCGTTGTCGGCAATGATGTAAACTGTCAGCCCAGCGGGCTCAATAAAGTTGATTTTGGTATTGGTGGTGTCGCGGAACAACTCAACGCTCTGATTGATGCGCTCGTTGAGGTTCACCAGCTCTGTGCGGCCTTCAGGCATACGGGCAAACTGCGAGAATTCCGATGCAATCGACGATAGGCTGTCAATTTGCTCAATCAGCGTGCGGGCAGTGTTTTCGAACCGCTCGTTGAAATCAGGATCGCCGTTGCGTTGCGAGCGCTCAAGCAGCTGCACGCTCAGTTTCATCGGGGTGAGCGGATTCTTGATTTCGTGAGCCACCTGCCGGGCCATTTCGCGCCATGCGCTCTCGCGCTCCGACTTGGCTAGCCGCGTGGCACTTATGCTCAGTTCATCGAGCATCAGATTGTACTCGTTCACAAGTTCTGCAATCTCGTCATCACCCTCATACTCAACTCGTTGGTTGCTCTTGCCCAAGTCGATGCTGCGGATTCGTTCCTGAACATCGATAATCGGTTTGGTGATTCGTTTTGCAAGCAGAAGGGCAATTATAACACTCAACATTACCAGCACCACATAAATATTGATTACGGCCACCGACACGCTCGTAAGTTCTTGTCGCAGAGGCGTTTGTTTGATAAAGTAAGGCAGATTGATGTAGGCCAGCAACTTGTTGCGCGAATTGATGAACGGCACGTAGGCTGAGTAATAGCTCATCTCGCCGATATTTTCTTTCTGCACAAGCCTCGATTTTCGGTTCATCTCCAATTCGCGGTAAGCCGCAGGGTTCATCTTACGGCTTGTCAGCTTGCGGGAGTAAATCTCGCGGCGCGATGTGGCAATCAAGTCTCCGCTCTGACTGTAAAGATTGATGTCGGTGAGGAAAGTGTTTGAGAACGATGTCAGCAGATTGTTCAGCTCATTAGCTGGTATCTTCTTGATATCGTTTGTGTTGGAATATCGTTGTTCGATTTCCATCAGCACCGACTGCAATTTGCTTGCCATAATGTCGTTCTGCGACCGCTTGTAATGGTTAATTGTGTAGTAAACCACGCCGCCAGCAACTGAAACTGAGGAAATTAGCAACACCGTGAGTATCGACACTAGCACCTTGTTTTTAATGGTGAACCTGATGTCGAACATTCGCGTGTACTGATTGCCAAAAACCAGAAGTATGGTGGTGATTATCAGGAAGAACACGAATGTGTAGGTGAACGAAATCAAAATATCGAATGCCGTGATGACTGGAGTGCTCACAATGATGCAGTTTTCGGAGTCGCTTGAGAACATCACATGGTTGAACTTCTCCATGCGGAAATGGCGGAATTCACTGTCGCCCTGTTCGCCGTAAACATGGCTGTCGAAAGCGTATGGGAATGTTCCAGAGTGCGATGTGAGGTGCCCGTTCTGATATTTCGCATAGCTGACGTGCTGCTTGTATTTGTCGGTTTGCAGAGGTTTTTCGAGCAGCAACTCGGGGTAACCCAGCACCTCGTAGTTGAATTTTGGCGACAAGCTGAAATAGAGCGTCACCGTTTTGCCCGAATTGCTCACCGGCAACGACACCCTCGCCATATAAATGGTTTCCGTTGATGCGTCCTTAATCCAATATAAGCCGGACACTTGCGTCTGAATACCATGCTGCCGCAGATAGCGGTTGTAGAACTGGCTGCAGTTTGCCGACATCTCGTTCGGCGCGCACACGTTAAGTTCAAAAACATAGCGGTTCAGATAGCCCGTAAAATATTGATTCTGAATGTATCGGCCCAAATAGTCGTAGTCAGGTTCAGGCTCGCTGAGAATAGCAGCAATGTCATCGTCGTTTTTCATGTCGGCAATGGCATCGGCAAGAACCACTTCGGCTGCTGGGTCCTGCATCTGCGACAGATTGACGCACATCACCTCGCACTCCTCTTCCTGCCGTTTCTGGGAACCAGTACGTGTAAGGTCGGTCAAGTAAATTGCAAAAATACCGACGACAACGGCCACAGTGGCAAAGTTCACCCGCTTCAACTCGCGCAACTTGAACCAAAGCAGAGTTATTATGCCGAATGTCAAGCAGTTCTGCAGCAGAGTTGGTGAGAGATTCCATTTATAGTCAATGAATGCGACAACCGCCATAACGGGAAGTTCAATGCAGACCAACTTCCAGTAGCTAAATGTTTTGAGCATCTGGATGGCAGCCTTGTCGAGCAGCAGCATGAAACCCGTAAAACACAGTATCAGAATAAGATGGCTCAATACGCTGATGCTGCTGACATTGGTAATCTCATACATCTCAAAGGTAAAGTTGGAATCGTTTATCAAGATTCCTGTCACATAGTTGACGAAAAGGAAATATCCCGACAACGCTAAAAACCAAACTACCGAAATAGCTATCCGTGAGGCTGTTGGGAATTTATCGAGACGTTTGAGGTGAACTTTGAAGAAATAAACGAAAAGCAGGTAGAAAACAAGCACAACGCTGATGAGCAGGTCGCCTATCGACGGAAAAATGGGTGACGCCGCGAAGAATTTGGGCGAGAAAATCGACAACTGCTGGTAGAATTCTTCCGGCAAAAACACCTGAATGGCCGCTCTTGTCGCTATTGCTATCGCTGTAATTATAAAGAACTTGCGATTGCTCAAACGGTTCCTTTTGATACCTTTTTGCGCATAGAGTAGCAACATCAGTATGGCCAGCAGGAGGAACGGGAAGGCAACTCGCCGCTTGACGGTGGCATTGTCGGTGCTTTCGAGGCTGAAAGTGAACAAATAGTTGCCGTCAGTGCTGTAGATTGCGTTCTCCGACTGCGCGTCGTCGGTTGTTATGTCGAAGTCGCTCTGAATGTCGAACGATGGATGAATCACGTTCTTAAGAAACTCATTTTCATACTGATACTCCGACTTTACGGTGATGATACTCACTGCCGTCTGCTTCTTGTTGGTCTTGTAGTGAGGAATAACGTAGGCGTTGCCCGTATTCACGAACGACTGCTTGTACCACAGCGTGCCGTCGGGGATAGCCACTGAATTGTTTGTCCAGTAGATAAGGCTGCGCCCCGAATAGACATAAAGCACAATGCCGTAACGCTCAAAAAGTTTGTCGGGGCGGAAATCGCCGTTGTTGGCGAACTCGTTAATTTGCTCACGCTCAGCATAAACAAGCAGAGAATCGACCAATTGTTCAGCCAGCAACTCGCGCTCGTGCAACCCGTTGATGAATTTCTGCCGTTCTGGTTCGAGCCTTTTCGATTTATGGTCGGGGCTCAAAATGTAAATACCTGCCGCAAAGAATATTATGGCGAAAAACAATAATCGGTGGCGGGCAAGGAAGTGCATTTTGAGATGCGGTGTTAGATTTAATTGTTGATAATTAACAGTTTAAGCTTATTCTGAATTCTAACTTCTAAATTCATAATTATACATGATGGTACGGCTCGCCTTTCAAAATTGTGTGGCAGCGGTACAGCTGTTCAACAAACAATAATCGAACCAATTGATGTGGGAAAGTGAGTTTTGAGAGCGAAATTTTTGCATTGGCGCGTGCATACACTTCATCAGAAAAGCCATAAGGACCGCCAATCACAAACACGAGCCGCTTGTGGCCTTGCGCAAACACCCCGCCCATCCATTCGGCCATGCCCACCGATGTCAGTTCGCGACCGCGCTCGTCGAGCAGAACCACATAGTCACCATTGTCCAACTGCTTCAGAATCAGCTCACCTTCCTTCGTGCGCTGCACAGCTTCGCTCATGCTTTTCGAGTTGCGGATGTCTGGCAGAGTCACAAACTCAAACGGCGTGTACCGCACAATGCGCTGGCAGTATTTGCTGATGCCTGTGTTCAGATAATCATCGTCAGTTTTCCCTATGGCGTAGAGAATGGTTTTCATTGCTTAGTTAGAAGTTTTAAGTTTTCAAAGTTATAAGTTTTTTGCGGCAAACATTGTGCCATTTTTAATGTAACAGGAAACCTCGAAATGTGATGAAATTTTCAATGGTTATCAAGCTAATGCCGGAGAAATCGCCACAAATAACCGAAATTTGTAATAATGCTTGCCCATGGAAGTGTGAGGAATCAAAGAATGTCAAAATTGTCAGCAAAAAGGTGGTATGGTTACCACCTTTTTTTTGCTTTTTTTTGCATTTTTAATGACTTTTGCGACAAAAAAAACGCTCAAAAAATATCCGGGCAATTAAAAAACAGTATATTTTTGTTAGCAAAATGGTGGCCATACAACCACCTTTTGACAAACTTTTATCGACATGCGATACCTCACACTACAAAAGGCCATTGATGAATGGCAAAAATTACAGCCTCTATCGGAAGCCGACAAAGCCCGTTTGAGCCGTAAGTTTACAATCGATTTCAACTTCAACTCAAACCACATTGAGGGCAACACACTGACTTACGGACAAACTGAAATTCTTTTACTTTTTGGCAAGGTTATTGGCGAGGCTAATGTGAAGGATGTGCAAGACATGGCGGCCAGCAATGTTACTCTTAATATGATGAAAGAGGAATCGCTTGTAAAGGAAACTCCACTGACACAGAACTTTATCCGCACTCTGCATCAGACTTTGTTACGCGAGGATTACACCGTTCATCGTACACTGCCAGGCGGAATGCAAACTAGTTACACCATTCACGCCGGACAGTACAAAACTCGTCCGAACAGCGTCATCACGCGCTACGGCGACCGATTTGAGTATGCCTCGCCCGAAGAGACGCCCGCTCTGATGACCGACCTTGTAGACTGGTACAATAAGGCTGAAGCCGACGGCCGCCTGTCGCCTGCTGAACTAGCCATATTGTTCCACTACCGCTACATACGCATTCACCCGTTTGAGGACGGCAACGGTCGCATCGCGCGGTTGTTAGTCAATTACATTCTGACTAAACACAACTATCCAATGATTGTAGTGCGCAGCCGACTGAAAAACGAGTATCTCGAAGCACTACACGCTGCCGATATGATTGTCGGACCAGAACCATATGCGGGTGCCAAAGCCAAATTACAAGATATCAGACCATTTGCAAGCTACTTCAAAAGTATGATGGCTCGAGAAATCTATAATGATGTATGTTTCCTGACAGAGCACGACGCAAATTTGTGGTGGTACGATGGTGAGCGCATTGAATTCCGTTCGCCTAACTACGGAAAACTACTGATGCTAATGATGTCAGAGCCAGTGCTGACGTTGGCTGATATTCAGAAACATTTGGGAATAAATATGTCGGCAGTGAAAAAGTTAGTTGACCAACTGATTGACAAACATTACATTGAACGTGGCACAACCGATGGTTCATGGCGGGTTTTCATCACGCCGTCGATGTAACATTAATGCTAAAACATTATTACCTTTGCGCCAATGTCAATAAAAATGAATCGGAAAATGTTTTCGGCAAAAAAAGTGATTCTTTTGACGGCTTTGCTAGCCGCGTTGGCGGGTTTCAGCCAGCGGACTAACGCGCAAGTCATTGTGGTTGATTCGATTATCGACTGCATCACTGCCACAATCGCCGACGGCAACGCCGATTCGTTAGCCACATTTTTCAATAAGCGCGTCGAGCTATCGCTGCCCAACTATACAGCCATCAGCAGCCGCGACCAGGCACGAATGATTCTGCGCAAATTCTTCATGATTCATCAGCCCGACTCGTTTGCCGTTGCCGGTGAGAACCAGTACCCTGGCGGATTTTTCGTCATCGGCACTCTCAACAGCGGCGACCACCGCTACCGCGTGAGTTTTCTCACCAAGCAGCAATCATCACAACAATCAGTATATCAAATATCTATAGAAGAATAAAATGGATAATCAGGAGTACATAAAAGACTTTATCGCCCGCGCAATCCGCGAAGATGTTGGCGACGGCGACCACACATCGTTAAGCTGCATACCTGCCGACCAGCGCGGCAAGGCGCAACTGCTTGTCAAACAAGACGGCATTCTGGCCGGTGTCGAAGTGGCACGGATGGTTTTTGAAGAGTTCGACAAAGACTTGAAAATGACCACGTTCATAACCGACGGCACACCCGTGAAGAAAGGCGACGTGGCATTTGTCGTGGAAGGACGCGAACTCTCAATTCTGCAGACAGAACGCCTGGTGCTCAACTTTATGCAGCGCATGAGCGGAATTGCCACGCAGACAAGCCATTACGTTGAGTTGGTAAAAGGTCTGCACACCAAAATTCTTGACACCCGCAAAACCACACCTGGAATGCGCGTGTTTGAGAAGATGGCTGTAGTGATGGGTGGCGGACAAAACCACCGCATCGGGCTCTACGACATGATTCTCATCAAAGACAACCACATCGATTTCGCAGGCGGCATTCCGCAAGCCATCAACCGCGCAAAAGATTATCTGAAAGCCAAGGGCAAAAACTTGAAAATTGAGGTTGAGGCGCGCTCGTTCGATGAGATAAAGCAGATTATGGAAATCGGCGGCATCGACCGCATCATGATTGACAATTTCTCGATTCCCGACACTAAAAAAGCCGTTGAGATGATTGGCGGAAAATATGAGACCGAAGCGTCGGGCGGCATCACTGACGCCAACCTGCGCGACTATGCCGCTACGGGTGTCGATTTCATTTCGGTTGGCGCGCTCACGCATCAAATCCGCAGTCTCGACTTGAGTTTGAAAGCCGTAAAATAATGGATTTTAAAAAGATAATTGATAAAGGCAAAGGCTTGCTGGACAAAGGCAAGGACCTGCTCGACAAAATCATCGAGCCAACCAAGCATCACACATTGCCGGGCTTCGGCAATCTGTCGATATTTGAGGTGGGTTCGTTTTTTGTCCGCGGCATGACCAACGGCACAATCGGTATCCGCGCCGCCGCCATTGCCTTCAATTTCTTTTTGGCTGTTTTTCCAGCTCTGCTCTTTCTTTCGACACTCATCCCCTACATTCCAATCGACAATTTTCAGGCGGAACTGCTGGCGCTTCTTGCGCAAGTAATTCCATCCAACACGTTCGAAACCATTGAGTCAACTGTCACCGACATTGTGATGTCGCCTCGCAGCGGATTGCTGTCAATCGGCTGCATCACCACAATTGTCATCGTATCGAATGGTATTACGGCCGTCATCAAGGCATTTAATTCGTCAATCAACGCCCCCGAAAACCGTTCGTTCATAATGCTGCGGGTGTCATCGCTCATCATGTTCGCACTGATTGGAGTGCTGCTAACCACCGCTATCGGTCTGCTCATTTTCGGACGCACAATCCTCGATTTTCTTCAGGAGCAACATATTATATATGGTATGTTCTCGACAGTGATGTTCTACATAAGCCAATGGATAGTGATATTGTTGCTCACCATTGTAAGTGTTTCGATAGTGTTCTATTTCGCACCTGCCAAGCACACTCACATGGGATTCATATCCACAGGTTCCGTTTTGGCTACGGCACTACTGCTGCTCACTTCTGCTGGATTCGGTTATTATCTGTCGAACTTCAGCAACTACAACGCACTCTACGGCTCCATCGGAACGCTTATCGCGATACTTGTCTGGCTCAATTTGAACGCCACAATACTAATTTTGGGATTTGAACTGAATTTGAGCATTCAGGCGGCACACGAGGAGAAAAACAAGAAACAATGGGATATGCTCGGATTTATTAAAAATCGATTTAAACAACAATAATTCAAATAGATATGAAAAAAATCAGACTGACATTGACTGCCTTGCTGCTTGCAGTTGCAAGCGGAGCAATGGCGCAGATAACCGAAGTGGGTGTGGCATCGTTCTACGCCGACAAGTTCGATGGAAAAACAACCGCCAGTGGCGAGACTTTCAGCCAGAAAAAGCTGACAGCCGCTCACCGCACATTGCCGTTTGGCACAGTGGTCAGGGTTACGAACCTCGACAACAACATTTCTGTTGATGTGACCGTCAACGACCGCGGACCATTTGTTGACAAACGCATTATCGACCTCTCAAAAGCAGCTGCCGAAAAGCTTAAATTCGTGGCTAAAGGCACGGCAAGCGTTAAAGTTGAGGTTATCAGTCTGCCCGAATCGAACGCGGCTTCGGCATCAGAGATGAAACGCAATTCATCGACTCCAGCATGGCCAGGCTCGCAAACGGCAACCAACGACGAACCCGTTGAGGTTGAGGCTCAGACCGAAGCAGCGCCGCGCACCACTCAAGTAACTGAAGTCAAGGCACCTGCCAACGAATATTTCAAGATTGAATCGACGCCCATCCAGCCGAAGGGATTCGGGGTGCAGCTTGCCTCATTCCAGGAAGCTGCCAATCTGGTTAAACGTTGCGCCGAAATCAAATCATTGGTTAACAAAGACATAATGATTCAAATCGGCGACAAGGACGGCGTGAAGGTTTACCGAATCATTGCTGGTCCGTTTGAGACGCGCGAGAAGGCCGAACATTTCAACAAAAAGCTGACAGATTTCAGCGGCAGCTTCATTGTAACTCTCGAATAATCAGCCATGAACGTTGCCATCTATAGTCAGTTGTTTGGTTCACAGCACCAGCCGCTGCTCGAAGTGCTTTTTGGCGCACTTCAGCGGCACAAGGCTCGGATATGGCTGCACCCGTTGTTTGCTCCAGTTTTCAACCTTTGGCAGCAGAACAGCGGCCTGACCTACGCAAACATCGACACATCGGGCAAAATGCCTGACAATCTCGATTTTATCATCGTTTTAGGTGGCGACGGCAGTTTTCTGAAGGCAATCAGCGAGTTTGAGCACCTGAACGTGCCGTTTGTGGGCATCAACACGGGGCGGCTGGGTTTCCTGGCCGACATCTCGCCCGACGATGTGGCAAACGCCATCGACGCACTGGCAGCCAATCAGTTCATTGTTGAGAAACGTCCGCTGCTTGCGCTTCAGCCGCAAATCAACGAGATTAAGCACCCGTTTGCGCTCAACGAGATTACGGTTCACAAGTGCGACAGTTCGAGTATGATTGTCATTCACACCTACATTGACGACAAATATTTGGCGAGCTATTGGGCTGACGGACTGATAATTGCAACACCGACAGGCTCAACAGCCTACTCGATGAGCGCCGGCGGTCCAATCCTATCGCCCGCATCGCAGAACATCATCATCACGCCCATCGCGTCGCACAATCTGACGGTGCGTCCGCTTGTCATCCCCGACTACAGCACCATCCGCATCACGGTTGAGAGCCGTGAACAAAACTATATGCTCTCGCTCGACTCAACATCGGTAGTGCTTAGCAACCCGTCGGAAATCACAATCAGCAAGGCAGAACGCAGCGTGAGCCTGATAAAATTCGACGGTCACGGATTTTTCTCGACCTTGCGCAACAAGCTGATGTGGGGTGCCGACAAACGGAATTAAACGTATTTTAATCAACGATAGTTGGCTGTTGCCGTAAAAAATACATTAAATATCTGTTGAAACAAAAATATTCTTACTTTTGGCTTTGTTGTAGAAATGTTATCTTTTGGATTTTATGAGACGCCAAATATTCGTTTTTGTACTACTTATTTTGCTGATACCCAATATCGTAGAAGCTCAAGCAAACCGCTGGAAGCGAACACGATATGAGCTTGTTGGAGGCTTAGGCGTTTCAACTTTTGTTGGCGAATTAGGCGGCAGGAACACCGGAAACGGCCACTTCCTCTCCGATTACGATTTCACATCGCAGCGATTTGTTCTTCAAGGCGGAATGCGCTATAAGATTTTAAATCCGCTCGCAGTCAAAGGTTCATTATCGTACGCAATGCTTTCTGGCAACGACAATAAGACCGATGAAATGTACCGCCTGGACCGAAACTTGAGCTTCCGCACCAATCTTTGGGAGCTTGGCGTTCAGCTTGAATATTCAATCATTCCCGAGCCTATCAACTACCGTTCACGCCGCCGCCGCAAATTCACATGGCGCAGTCTGTTGAACATCAACACTTATGTATTTGCCGGTGTATCAATGTTCTACTACAATCCTAAAGCCAAGGACGATGGCGAGGACGGAACAGGCAAATGGGTGGCATTGCAGAAACTTGGCACAGAGGGACAAGGATTGATGGAAGGCCGCAAAAAATACAAACGCATTGCAGCCTCTTTCCCATTCGGTGTTGGTTTCAAATATCAGATTACAAGAGACATGTGTGTCGGTCTTGAATTTGGACCGCGATACACAACAACCGACTATATCGATGACGTGAGCCGCTCGTATATTGATACTGAATGGCTGGCACGCGTGAATCCGCAAGCAGCCAGAATGTCTGACCGAAGCATTCAGACAAACGATGACAGTGACCCGCTGCCAAACGTAAGATATGGTCCGGGTGACCAACGAGGTGAACCTAAGTACAATGATTTTTATATGTTTACAGTCGCATCCGTAACATATAAATTGAAGACAGGCCGAAATGGTTTGCCGAAATTCTAACTAGCTGAAAGACTGACTCAAATGAAAAAAACACTTTTAAACCAGATTATCATAATCATAACAGCCATACTATGCTGTTCTGGCGCTTATGCCGCAGGAAAAGGTGGCGTGAAAACTAGCTCGAAAAGTTTGAGCAAATGGAGCCAGCGCAGGTATGAGTTGCATACAGGTATTGGCTTGACAAACTTCATGGGCGACATTTGCAGCCCGAGAAGCTCGAGCAAGCAAGTTTGGGTATTGCCCTTCAAAACAACTGGTTACGTCAGCAATGGATTGCTGAAATATCAGCTTACAGAGCGCCAATATGTAAGTGGCGGCGTAAGTGTTGGTTATATGGCAGCTCGCGAGACCATCCAGAAGCAGGCAAAATACTACTATCGCGACGGCATAACATTCAAAACTGGATTCGCCGAAGTTGCTGCCCGCTACGAGTTTATGTTCATTAAGGAGAAGACTCGCCGCAACGTCTATAGAAGCTTGAACGAGACAAAACTGAAGAACTTTACTATGCCGTCCTATATATTTATAGGTGCAGGTGGTATGTTCAATGCCGGTAATTTCTATTGGAACGATTTCACAAGCAAACCCGTCAAAGGGCGAGACAGATACCATGAGTTTTACTACAATTTCGCTCCTGTGATTATGGGCGGTCTCGGATGCAAGGTTCGTATCGACCGAAACACTTATGTCGGCTTTGAGGTTGGTAACCGCCTGGCTCTCAGCGACGGAATTGACCATTGCGATGGAAACAAGGAACGCACGGAAGAACATCCGTGGGTATTCGGAAAATGGGTTGACCAATACCAATTTATAACAGCCAGCTTGGTGTATAAGATGCGTGAGAAACGCAATCATATGCCTAATTTCAAAACAATAGGAAGATAACAAGCAGATGAGGTTGAAAATCAAGCTTCTTTGTTTAAGTCTTGTATTGCTATCACTCCCTATCAAATCTGACGCACAGGAATTTCCCAACTGGGAACTCGGTGCACAAGCGGGCGGGATGTATTATTTAGGCGATATCAATAAAATACCGTTCAAATCCACCCGACCGGCAATCGGCATTTTTTACCGCCACAATTTTAATTACAGGTATTCAGCCAAAGCCATTGCGTCATACGGACGGCTCTGCGCCTTCGATTCGAAGTACAAAAGCGAGTATCAGAGGGAGCGTGACTACTCGATGAAACGCGATGTGGCCTCACTCAACGTGCTGGGAGAGTTCAACTTCCTGCCGTTCATTAGCGGCAGCAAGAGCTCTCCGTTCACGACCTATCTGCAGGGCGGCGTCGGACTATCATATTTCCCCGACAACAGCAAACTCGACAACCTTATTTTCGATTTGCCGTTCGGATTCGGAGTGAAATACAATGTCACGAAAAAACTTGTCTGCGGTGCCGACATGCTGATGATAAAGACATTTTCTGACGATATTGATTTCATCTCGCAAGCGACATCGGAGACGAACTCGCTCAAACAGAGACGAGTATCGAGCAATAAAGACTGGATGTCGTATTTCTCAATTTATTTTTCTTATAGGTTAGAATATCCGCAGAAATGTCCTACGTTTGACTAAATTTGCACGTTTAAAAGAGTTGGGATGTCTCTCAAGGAAAATATCATAAAGGAACGCTTGCCCAAGCACATAGCCATAATAATGGACGGCAACGGACGTTGGGCAAAACAGCAGGGTAACGCTCGTATTTTCGGACACCGAAACGCCATAAAAGCGGTTAGAGACGTGTGCGAGGGATGTGCTGAATTGGGAGTCGGATATCTGACTCTTTACGCTTTTTCTACAGAAAACTGGAACCGTCCGAAGATGGAGGTTTCGGCACTGATGGATTTGCTTGTGTCGACAATTAATTCCGAAACCGAGACACTAATTAAGAATAATATCCGTTTAAATGCCATAGGCAGGCTCACCGACCTGCCCGAGAAAGTTCTGACAAACTTGAAAGAGGCTATCAGCAGAACAAAGGACAACACAGGATTGACTTTGACTCTGGCGCTGAGTTACAGCTCGAAGATGGAGCTGGTTGATGCGTTCAGAAAAATTGCTGCTGATGTGAGAAACGGCAAAATAAGTGCAGACCAGATTGACGATACAGTGATAAGCCGCAGCCTTTACACAGGCGACATGCCCGATCCCGACTTGCTGATACGCACAAGCGGCGAGTTGAGAATCAGCAATTTCATGTTGTGGCAACTGGCTTATTCCGAGTTGTACTTCACCTCGACATTCTGGCCCGATTTCGATAAGGAGGAACTTTACAAAGCAATTGTTGACTACCAGCAAAGAGAGCGCAGATTCGGAATGACAAGCGAACAATTGGGGTAGATGTTGAATTTTAGGCAGATGATTAGAAAAGTAATAGTTGCGATTTTGTTGATCCTTACCGTTGCGCCCGCATGGGCTCAATCGGCGTCTGGCAATAACACCAAAATCGACTATTCGAAACCGAAAGAATATGAAATTGGCGGTATCACTGTCAGCGGTGTCAAATATTTGAACCAGACTACGCTGATTAATTTGTCGGGCTTGCAAGTCGGGCAGAAAATTACCGTCCCTGGTGATGATATCACAAAATCACTCAACAAATTATGGAAACACGGTCTGTTCGGTGACGTTCAGATTTCAGTGACCAAAATTGTTGATGACAAGATTTACCTCAACTTCTATCTGAAAGAGCGCCCCCGCCTGTCGAAAGTTGAGTTTTCTGGCATTTCAAAATCGCAGGCAACTGATTTACAAGACGAAGTGAAACTTGTCCGCGGAATTCAGATTACTGACGATATGATCAGTTCGGCGGTGAAAAAAATCAGGGAATTCTATGTGAAGAAGGGCTTCCATGATGTGAAAGTGAACGTGAAACAGGAAGAGGACACCATGATGGCAAACACGGTTATCCTTCATTTTAATGTCAAAAAGAACGGCAAGGTCAAGATTAAAAATATTGATTTTGAAGGAAATGAGGTGTTGTCGGACGGCAAATTGCGCCGTGCGATGAAGGGCACCAAGCGTAAGGTTTGGTACAACATCTTCAAATCGTCGAAATTCATTGAGGCAAAATATGAGGAAGACAAGCAGAAGGTGATTGCAAAGTACAGCGAGCGCGGCTACCGCGATGCAAAAATCGTCTCCGACACTGTTTACCGCAATGAGAGCAACATGTTCGACATTCTCATCAAAGTTGAGGAGGGCAACAGATATTATTTCCGCAACATTGAATGGATTGGCAACTCGAAATACCCGGCCGAGATACTCAACCGCCAGCTCGACATCAAGACCGGCGACGTTTATGACCAGGAGAATCTTCAAAAAAGACTCAACATGGCCGACGATGCTGTGTCAGCGCTCTATGTTGACAGAGGTTATCTGTTCTTCCAGGCCATTCCTGTGGAGGTGAATGTTGAAAACGACTCAATCGATTTACAGATAAGGATTTACGAAGGCAAGCAGGCTCGCATCAACCGAGTGACAATCACTGGTAACGACCGCACCAATGAGCATGTTATTCGTCGTGAGATTTGGACCCGCCCGGGCGACCTTTACAGCAAGACCAACATCATACGAACCATCCGTGAGTTGGGAACTCTGGGTTATTTCGACCCCGAGAAACTTGATGTCAGACCAGTGCCTAATCAGGCCGACGGAACGGTTGACCTTGAGTATATTGTGGTTGAACGCGCATCGGACCAGATTGAGCTGTCAGGCGGCTGGGGAGGCGGAATGGTGATAGGCACGCTAGGCTTGTCGTTCACCAACTTCTCGGCAAAAAACATTTTCAATCTCGATTCCTACAGTCCACTGCCATCGGGCGACGGACAGCGATTGTCGATTCACGCACAAACCAGCGGCAAACACTACCGCTCGTTCAGTTTCTCGTTTACCGAACCATGGCTCGGCGGCCGCAAGCCGAACTCTCTCTCATTCTCGGTATACCACACTGTACGGTCGAGCGGCAACGTGTACAAATCGAACATCTCGCAGTACATGAAAATCACAGGTGCTTCTGTCGGACTTGGCCGCCGTTTGGAATGGCCCGACAACTATTTCACCTTGTACAACGAAATCAGCTATCAGCGTTACGACATCAAGAACTACTCGATACTTAGCGAATTCTCGACTGGCGTGTCGAACAACTTGAGTTTCACCACTGTTATTGGCCGCAACTCACTCGACCAGCCACTTTATCCGCGCAGCGGCGCCAACATTTCGCTCTCGCTGCAGCTGACTCCTCCCTACTCGCTGATACGTGAGCGCAAGTTCTGGGAGCTCGATAACAACGAGAAAAAATCGCTCGATGCCAACCCGACAGCCATCAGAGAGGAAGAGGCACGCCGGAAATACGGTTTGATTGAGTTCCACAAATGGAAATTCAAAGCCGACTGGTTCAACGCCATCTATCAGAACCTTGTGCTCCGAACCAATTTCGAGTTCGGTCTGCTGGGCTACTACAACAGTCTTTGGGGCTACTCACCGTTTGAGTCGTTCCAGCTTGGCGGCGACGGAATGCAGGGCGGCAACTACTACTATGGCTACGATGTGATACCATTGCGCGGCTACGACAACGGCAGTCAAGGCAACGGCTCGCTGACAGCTTATCCGCAAGGCAACGTATATCAGAAACTTTCGGTTGAGCTGCGTTACCCGTTAGTGATGAAAGAGAGCGCAACCATCTGGGCATCAGCATTCTTCGATGCAGGAAACTCTTGGTACGAGCTGAAAGATTACAACCCGTACAGTTTATACCGTTCTGCCGGTATGGGTGTGAGGTTCTATCTGCCAATGCTCGGTCTGCTCGGTCTCGACTGGGGCTATGGATTCGACAGCAACCCGCGCAATCCGGGCTCGAACGGCAGCCAATTCGCGTTTACAATCGGACAAGCTTTCTAACTTATGTTTAACTATAAAACCACATGATTATGAGAAAGATGATTTTTGCCGGAGCGTTAGCATTGTTGACAACAACGGCGTTTGCGCAGAAATTTGCGTATGTTGACACTGATTACATAATGAAAAGCATCCCGGCATACGAGGCCGCTCAAGAGCAACTTGAGATTATGTCGAAAGACTGGCAGGCCGAAATTGAAACCAAATACGCCGAAATTGAGAAAATGTATAAGGAATATCAGGCTGAGAAGGTGCTTCTCACCGACGAGATGAAGCAGAAACGTGAGGATGAGATTGTGCAGAAAGAGCGCCAGACCAAAGAGTTGCAGAAAAAATATTTCGGACAGGAAGGTGAACTGTTCAAGAAACGTCAGGAGCTTATCAAACCCATTCAGGACGATATCTTCAACGCAATCAAGGACATTGCCACATCGGGCAACTACGCATTCATTCTGGATGCCGCAGGCGGTGCGTCGTTCCTCTACTCCGACCCAAAATACGACAAGAGCGACGATGTGCTTCAGAAATTGGGATACAAGAACTGACAATCAGTTGCCCGCATAATTTTATGTGAAAGTGGCAACTCTAAACAAAATTTCTATATTTGCGATTATCAATAACAAAACAATAGAATGATGAAAAAGATTTTAATCGTTGTTGCAGTGGCATTTATGTCATCTTTTGCAACAGTTTCAAATGCTCAAAACTACAAGTTCGGTCATATAGATTCGGGGCAGTTGCTTCAGCAAATGCCTGAACGCGAACAAGCCCGCGTGCAACTTGAGAAATACGCCAAACAGCTTGAGGACCAGATGGCTGCCATGCAGTCGGAATTCGAGACCAAATATCAGCAGTATCTTGAGCAACGTGACTCGCTGCCACAGGTTCTGCTTGAGGCAAAAGAGCGCGAACTGACTGATATCCAACAGCGTTTCCAGGCTTTCCAGCAAACTGCACAGAAAGATTTGAGCGCAAAAGAGGGTGAGTTGCTCCAGCCGATTATCGACAAGGCAAAAAAAGCCATTGACGATGTGGCCGTTGAGAACGGTTTCATCTATGTGTTCGACCTGAGCATGGGCGCAATTCTTTACAATTCTGACCAAAGCGTGGATTTGATGCCGCTGGTGCTTAAGAAACTTGGTGTTAAATAATTACGATTTTAAATGACTGGCAATATCCAACATTTGATGTTGGATATTGTTTTTTTAGACGGTAAGGTAATGAACAGCAGTCGGATTGGAGTGTTCGATTCAGGATTGGGCGGACTGACCGTGTGGCGCGAAATCCGCAGGCAGATGCCCAATGAGGACATTCTCTACTTTGCCGACAGCAAGAATTGCCCTTACGGACCAAAACCGCCACAGACAATTGCAAAACTGGCATGTGAAATTGTCGACGGAATGATAGCCGCCGGATGCAAGATGGTGGTAGTGGCGTGCAATACGGCCACCGCAGCGGCAATCGACACCTTACGCCAGAATTATTCCATCCCATTTGTGGGAATGGAACCAGCCATAAAGCAAGCCGCGCTCAACACCAAAACAGGCAAAGTAGGAGTTTTGGCAACCAAAGGCACATTCGACGGACGACTCTACAAAGAGACAAGCCGAAAATATGCCAACAATATCGATGTCATGGTGCAGATTGGCACCGGACTGGTTGAATTGGTTGAGACAGATGAATATAACACGGAAAAGGCGCACTCATTACTTGAAAAGTATGTCATGCCGATGATTGAGCACGGCGTGGACCAGATTGTTTTAGGCTGCACCCACTATCCGTTTTTCAAGCCGCAAATTGAGCAGATGGTTGGCAGCGGTGTGGCTGTTATCGACCCTGCTCCAGCCGTAGCACGTCAGGCAAGCAAAATGCTGAGTGCCAACAATCTGCAAAACAACAACGACCATATCGGCACGGATTTGTTCGTGTCGTCGGGAAAGACGGAAGCCATGCGGAAACTACTGACATCGATGACTGGCAAAACCTATGCTGAATCGGAAGTTGAGTTTGGCGGACAGCGGTTTGAAGCGCTATCCGTCGGCTGAGTTGCGGCAAACGTATAAGTTTGTATTGTAATTTGGTAATATTCCTATATTTGCATTTTGTTCGTAAACAAAAACACAAACTATGCTGTTTAAAAATAAGTTGATGCTGACTATCGCTGTGCTTTGCGGAGTTTTTTCTGCCAAAGCTCAGGACGATGATATTATTCTGGTAAAGAAATTTGCCGAAAGCGCGTTTAAAAAGGGAGATTACGAGTTTGCCCTTCAAAACTATCTTGTTCTTCTCCCCCACGACAGGGAAAACATCGATTTAAGATACCGCCTCGGCGTTTGCTACACTGAAACCAATGTCGACAAAGAGAAGGCTGTGGAGCATCTGGAGTATGTGGCAAGCTTCAACAACTACCCCATCCGCACGAAATTCTTCCTTGGCAAAGCCTACATGTACAACTATCGGTTCACCGAGGCCATTGACGCTTTCTACGATTACAAAATGGTGGGCGTTGATGAGAACGACTTGTTTGAGGCTGACCGCATGATTAAGATGTGCGACTATACCAAGGAGCTTATGAACAACCCTAAAAATGTGACATTTACGCGCCTCGACACCACCATCAACTCTGATGTTGACGATATGTGCCCGGTTGTGACACCCGACAACAATCTGCTCTATTTTTCGAGCAACAGACATCATATAAAAGAGTATGACGCTGACGTTTACGCTGGCCGCTACAGCGAGCGCAAGAAGGGCGTATGGCAGCCATCGGTGCAGATTCCGATTAGCAGTTACGACGATGAGAATGTGGTTGGAACCACGCCCGACGGCAACAGAGTTCTGATTTATGCGAACGGCGACTATGCTACCCACGACATCAAGATGTATACACGCAAAGGCACGAAATTCGCAAAGGCTTTGGCCACCGACTTGCCAGCCGACATGAATACCGACGACATTGAGATGGGTGCTTGCATCACTGCCGACGGCAACACCATCTATTTTGCCAGCAACCGCCCTGGCGGCCGTGGCGGTCTCGACCTGTATGTTGCTCACCGTGGCCTCGATGGTCGGTGGGGACCATCGGAAAACATGGGAACCACTATAAATACGGAATATGATGAAAACTATCCGTCGTTGAGTCCTGATGGAAAGACATTGTATTTCGCTTCGAAGGGACACGACAGTATGGGCGGATACGATATTTTCCAAGTATCGTACAACAACGAGGCTAACAACTGGTTTAAACCAGTAAACCTTGGGTTCCCGCTGAACACTCCGCTCGACGATACCAAAATAACATTTGCTGAAGACGGCACAGCTTACATTGCCGCCAAACGAAAAGAGGGAATCGGCAATCTCGACATTTACAAAGTTGTTTTTGCCAGTGACGAAAACGCCCAGGCTTGTTTCATTCGAGGTCTTGTGTTGGTGGGTGAAACTGAAGACACATCGCTTCCGCATGACGAGAGAATGCCAAAAGCGTACGCATGGGTTTATGATGAGTTTGGAAATATTATCCGCCAGATAAACGTTGACGAAGGAGAATTCTTTGTGCAATTATATGAGGGCAATTATACGGTTGAGGTCAGATTTGAAGGCCAGCCTTCGGGGTACAGCGAGAAAGTGCATATCGGAGCGGAAGGAGATATGATTGTCAAAGAAATATATTTGAAACCAATCAAATAAACATATAGCGCAATGAAAAGATTTTCAGTAATTTCCATAGCTATTACGCTATTGCCGTTGATGGTTGCGGCTCAAGATATCAGAGAGGCCAACTATCAGTTTAAAATCGAGAACTATGCCACTGCATTGAAACAGTATTTAGGTGCATATAAGAAAGATACAGGCAATATTGATTTGAATTACTATATCGGAATCTGCCGTACAAAAACCAACACTGCTCCAGCTGAGGCACTGCCGCATCTGCTCAAGGCAGAAAGCAAATATGGACAGGAAGGCGAATTTCTGCTGGCTTTGGCCCGCGCCTACCTCTACAACTATGATTTTGCAAAGGCTCGCGAGACCGCATCAAAAGCATCAGCAAAACTCAAAGACAATCAAGATGTTACTCTTTTGAAAGCGTATATTGACAATGCTGAGAAAATGACAAAGTCGCCACTTGATGTTACTTTCGTCAATCTGGGCAAGAGCATCAACAGCGACATGGACGACATAACCCCTATCCTAACCGCCGACAACGAAATGCTGCTCTATTCGAGCAACCGCAAGTTTGATACGGGCATTAAAGAGTACACTTGGGACGTGCTGTTCTCGCCGTCAGATAATGGCGACTTCAAGAAAAGCAAAATGGCTTCGGCCATCAATTCCATTGATAATGAGTTTGTTGCTGGTGTGTCGAATCGTGGTGACGAAATCTATTTCCAACTCGACGGCATGGAATTTCTTCAGGATTTGGTTGTCTCGACAATTGAAAACGGCGCACCGAAAGGAAAGAACAGTCTGTCGGAGATTATCAACGGGAAGACACTGGAGCAAGGCGCCTGCGCAACTCTGGGTGGCGACACGCTCATCTTCTCAAGCAACGGCTTCAACAGCATGGGCGGCCTCGACCTGTTCTACAGCGTCCGTCTGCCGAACGGCGAATGGAGCGCACCAACAAACCTCGGCAACGTGGTCAACAGCAAATACGACGAATCGTACCCGATGTTCTCGCCCGACGGCAAAAAGCTCTATTTCTGCAGCAATGGTCCGAAATCGATGGGCGGATTTGATGTTTTTGTCTGCAGTTTCGATGTGCAGAACCTGAAAATCGGTGAGCCGAGAAACATTGGCTACCCATTGAACGACGTGTATGACAACCTGACCATCTGCTACACTCTCGACGGAAATTATGCCTACGTATCGGCCATAAAACCAGACTCATACGGCTATAGCGACATCTATCGTGTGGTCTTCAACGAGAAGGACCCGATGGTGAAACTCTACATTGTCAAACTTCAGATTGCCCAAGGCGAAAACAAAGTGGATTTTGCTGAGACTGAGACAGATTTGAAGGTTTCAGTACTCACCAAAGGCAAAACACTTTTCGGCACTTACAACTACAATCCTACAACAAGCAGCGTCAACATTGCTCTGCTGCCTGGTGACTATGTGCTTGAAATTGAAGGAAAGACAATTGAGCCTTTCTCGATGAAAATCAACGTGTCCAATGGTCCGGGCAAGAAGATTGAGAACATAAAGGCAGTTGTCAAACTGAAGAAATAGGCGGCATTTCATGCGCTACAAGTGGCTCTATTTCGATTTAGACGGCACCCTTTGGGATTTTGCCGCCAATTCGGAATTCACCTTGCGGCATATCATGCGCCAGATGCTTCCCGAGCTTGTTCCGCACGAGCAGGAATTCCTTGATTTATACCACCATTACAACGACATTCTCTGGGTTGAGTACGGTCTGGGCAAGATTACTAAAGAAATGCTGCGTTGGAAGCGTTTCCACGATGCGCTTGCTCATTTCGGCATCACCGACAAGACTGTGGCAGAGACGTTTGGCGAGCGTTACCTTGAAATGTCGCCACACCAGACGCGCGTTGTTCCGCATGCTTTTGAGGTGCTCGACTATCTGAAAGAGAAAGGCTACCATCTGTATCTGCTCACCAACGGATTCATTGAAATTCAACACATTAAGACAACAGAATCAGGACTTGCGCCATATTTTGAGAAGGTTTTCACCTCCGACGAGATGGGATACAAAAAGCCGCACAAACTGGCGTTCGACTATGCAGTGAAATATGTGAACGCCCGCAAGCGCGAGAGCCTGATGATTGGCGATGAATGGCCTACCGACATTGTTGGCGCCCGTCAGGCCGGCATCGACCAAGTCTATTTCAACACCCGCAACAAACCCGCCGAAGGTCCTGTAACCTACGAAATCCACAATCTGCTGGAATTGAAGGAGATTCTGTAATTCTTCCTACATAATTATTATTTGGTTGCAATTTGCGACCACAAAACTCCAATTATGTAACAAACAAAGGCGCAATTCGCAGCCATGTTTGTTTACATTCTATAAGAATTTTCCCAAAATCCGCGTCAAACTGCAACCAAAATGCGTCAATCTCTTCCTAAAAATCACAAAACCCGCATTTGTGCCCCCTTTTGCAAATTTCAAATTGTTAGCGGAAACGTTTTCTGACTAATCGAAACTTAATAAAAATATCAAAAATGGGTGTTTAAATTTATAAATCGTAAGCAATGTACGAGAAATACTAATAGAACCTAACAAATAATCGATTTTTAGTTGCGATTTTAAAACCGACTGTATATTTGCAATGTCGAAAGACGAAAAAAAGAATGATTAGAAACTTAAAACATAACAATGAACAAAGGATTGAATAACGGCAAGTCTTCCGCTTTGAATTCCAAAAAGAATTCGAAATGGAATAATTATAAAAAGAATTTGCCTGCCAATCCAGCCTGACAGGTTGCAAACCGAAAAAGACAAAGGCTGGTTCAAACGAATCGGCCTTTTTTGATTTAGGAATTTGAATTTTAAACTTTATAAACTTAAAACTTAAGACAATGAGCAAGTTAAGATTTGATGTTGTTCAAGATGCTTTCAGGAAGAAAGCGGTTGACATTGAGGTTCCAAAAACTCGTCCGTCGGAATATTTTGGCGAGTTGGTATTTAATCGCGAGAAAATGCACAAATACCTTGACGTTAAGACATTTAACGCCCTGGTTGACTGCATCGACAATGGCAAACCGTTGAGCACCGCCGTGGCCGACAAGGTGGCCGCTGGCATTAAGGCGTGGGCTATTGAGCACGGCGTTACGCACTGCACCCACTGGTTCCAACCGCTTACCGAAGGCACTGCCGAAAAGCACGACTCATTTATGGAGTACGACTGGAAGGGCGGTATGATTGAGGAGTTCGACGGCAAGTCGCTCGTTCAGCAGGAGCCTGACGCATCATCGTTCCCATCGGGCGGCATCCGCGCCACTTTCGAGGCTCGCGGCTACACTGCCTGGGACCCGACTTCACCTGTCTTCATTCAGGACGACACGCTCTGCATCCCGACAGTATTCATCTCGTACACAGGCGAATCGCTTGACTATAAGACACCTTTGAAAAAGGCTTTGAACGCCGTTTCGAACGCCGCAGTGCCAATCTGCCAAATGTTCGACCCGAAAGTTAAGAAGGTGTTCTCTTATCTGGGCTGGGAACAGGAGTATTTCCTTGTTGACGAGGACCTTTACGCCGCCCGTCCCGACCTTATGCTCACTGGCCGCACGCTTATGGGCCACGAGTCGTCGAAGAACCAACAGTTGGACGACCACTATTTTGGCGCCATTCCGTCGCGTGTGGCAGCCTTTATGCGCGACCTTGAGATTCAGGGCCACCGTCTTGGCATTCCTTTGAAAACCCGTCACAACGAGGTTGCACCGAACCAATTTGAATTGGCGCCGATTTTTGGCGAGACCAACCTTTCGAACGACCAAAACCAATTGATAATGAATCTTATGCACAATGTTGCAAAGAAACACGGTTTTGTTGTTCTGCTTCACGAGAAGCCATTTCAGGGAATCAACGGTTCGGGCAAGCACAACAACTGGAGTCTCGGAACCGACACTGGCACCCTGCTGCTGGCACCTGGCAAAGACGCACGCGGCAACCTGCAGTTTGTGACATTCTTTGTTAACGTTCTGGCCGCCGTTCAGCGCTACAACGGCCTGCTGAAGGCTTCCATCGCATCGGCAACCAACGCTCACCGTCTGGGCGCCAACGAGGCACCACCCGCAATTGTTTCGGCCTTCCTTGGCAAGACAATGACCGACGTTCTGCACAAACTGCTTGAGGTTCCGTCAGATACGCCAATCGAGATTGCTGGCAAGAAAGGTCAGTCGGTTGGTTTGGTTGAGATTCCTGAAATTTTCATCGATAACACCGACCGCAACCGTACATCGCCGTTCGCCTTCACGGGCAACCGCTTCGAGTTCCGCGCCGTGGGTTCGAGCGCCAACTGCGCCAACGCAATGACCGTTCTGAACACCATCGTGGCTGACCAACTCGTTCAGTTCAAGGCCGACGTCGACAAGGCCATCGCCGCTGGCAAGGCTAAAAACGTGGCCATTATGGACACTCTGAAACCAATCATCGCTTCGATTATCGACGTTGTCTGCTTCGACGGAAACGGCTACAGCGAGGAGTGGAATGTTGAGGCAAAACGCCGCGGTTTGAACACCGAAAAGTCTGTGCCTGAAATGTTTACCGAATTCACAAAACCTGAAGCCATTGCAATGTTCGAGCGTATGGGCGTTTACACCGAAAAGGAACTCGAGGCACGCAACGAGGTTAAATGGGAAATCTATACGAAGAAGGTTCAGATTGAGGCTCGCGTAATGGGCCGTATGGCTACCAACCACATCATTCCTGCAGCCATCGCCTATCAGACCAAACTTCTTGAGAACATCGAAAAGATTAAAAACATCTTCCCCGACAAGTATCAGAAGGTGGCAGCCGTCGAGATTGCTCTGGTTGAGGAGATTTCGGAGCGCATTGCCGAAATCCGCAGCAAGGTTGACGCAATGATTGAGGCTCGCAAGGTGGCCAACAAGATTGATTGCGAGTACAAGAAGGCGAAGGCTTACCACGAGATTGCCGAATCGCTCTTCGACATCCGCAAGCCAATCGACAAACTTGAGGAAGTGGTTGACAACGATATGTGGCCGCTGCCGAAATACAGAGAGTTGCTGTTTATCAGTTAATTAATGGTGAGTGGTGAGAGGTAAGGGGGGAGAGATAAAAGGTAAGAGTTGAGGGTGTAGGGACGCGGCATTGCCACGTCCGCACCCCCAATATCTAACCACTAAACCCTAACCGTTCACCGAATCAAAAAAACATAGTGCGGTATGATTAATAAAGGATTATATAGGTTTGAGAATGAGCACGACGCGTGTGGCGTGGGTTTGCTCGTCGACCTTAAGGGAAACAAAAGCCATCAGTTGGTGGAGGACGCTCTGACGGTGCTCGACAATATGAAGCACCGCGGCGCGGAGGCTGCCGACAACAAGAGTGGCGACGGTGCGGGAATCTTGTTGCAGATTCCGCACGAATTTATTCTGCTTCAGGGAATTGCCGTTCCCGAACGACTGAAATACGGCACAGGATTGGTCTTCCTGCCAAAAGACAAGACATTGGCCGACAAATACTTGGCCACCATCGAGGCTGAAACCGAAAAGGCTGGCCTTAAACTTCTGCAGACACGTCAGGTGCCTGTTAAATCGGAGATTCTGGGCGAGGCCGCTCTGGCAACCGAACCTTCTGTGGTTCAGATTTTTGTGACTGGCGAGACTGACGCCGCACGCTTCGAGACGGAACTTTATCTGCTTCGCAAGCGCATCGAGTCGCAGATTACAGACGAGAGGTTCTACATCGTCTCACTGTCGAACCGCGTGATTGTGTACAAGGGTATGCTCTCGCCGTCGCAGTTGCGCGATTACTACCCCGACCTTGCCAATAACAACTTTACAAGCGGTCTGGCGCTCGTCCACTCAAGGTTCAGCACCAACACGTTCCCAACGTGGTCGCTGGCGCAGCCGTTCCGTATGCTGGCTCACAACGGCGAAATCAACACCATCCGCGGCAACCGCAGTTGGATGGAGGCTCGTGAGAGCGTTCTCTCGTCGGAGGCGCTGGGCGATATGCGTAACTTCTCGCCGATTGTTCAGCCCAATATGAGCGACAGCGCGTCGTTCGACAATGCGCTCGAGTTCTTTGTGCGTTCGGGAATGACGCTGCCGCACGCAATGGCAATGATGGTGCCCGAATCGTTCAACGAGAAGAACCCCATCAGCGCCGACCTGAAGGCCTTCTACGAGTATCACTCTATTCTTATGGAGCCGTGGGACGGTCCTGCAGCGCTCATCTTCACCGACGGCCGCTACGCTGGCGGTATGCTCGACCGCAACGGTCTGCGTCCTGCGCGTTATGTGGTCACCACCGACAACCGTCTGATTCTGGCTTCGGAGGCGGGCACACTGCACGTTGACGCCGACAAAATAAAACTGAACGGAAAACTTCAGCCTGGCAAGATTCTGATTGTGGACAGCGAGACTGGCGAAATCTTCTCGAACGACACCATCAAACAACAACTTGCCGACGGCTGTGATTATACCAAATGGTTGCAAACCAACCGTATAGAACTTGCAAAACTGCATAGCGGACGCCACGCCGAAAACGCCGTGCCCGATTTCCAACGCAAGTTGCGCTGCTTCGATTTTACACGCGAGGACGTGGAGCGCACCATTGCGCCAATGTGCTTGAACGCGCAGGAGCCGCTTTCGTCAATGGGTAACGACACGCAGTTGGCCGTGCTCTCGGGCCGTCAGCAACTGCTGTTCAACTATTTCCGCCAACAGTTCGCGCAGGTTACCAACCCGCCAATCGACCCAATCCGCGAGGAACTTGTAATGTCGCTCACGGAGTACATCGGCGCAGTTGGAATGAATATCTTGACACCAAACGAGTCGCACTGCAAAATGGTGCGTCTGCCGCAGCCTGTGCTCACCAACACAGAACTCGACACCCTTTGCAACATCCGCTACAAGGGCTTCAACACCGAAAAACTGCCTATCGTCTTCGAGAAATCGAAAGGCTGTGAGGGTATGCGCGAGGCTCTTGCCGACCTTTGCCGCCGCGCCGAACAGTCGGTTGACCGCGGCATCAACTATATCATCCTGACCGATAGGGATATCGACGAAGGTCACGCGGCCATTCCGTCGCTTCTGGCGGTGAGCGCCATCCACCATTATCTGGTGTCGATTAAGAAACGTGTGCAGACGGCTCTGATTGTTGAGAGCGGTGAGATTCGCGAGGTTATGCACGCCGCGCTGCTGCTGGGCTACGGCGCAAGCGCCATCAACCCGTATATGGCTTTCGCCGTGATTGACGACCTTGTTCGCCGCGACGAGGTTCATCTCGACTTTGAGACCGCGCAGCACAACTACATCAAGGCCATCGACAAGGGCCTGCTCAAGATTATGAGCAAAATGGGCATCAGCACCATCCGCTCGTACCGCGGTGCAAAGATTTTCGAACCTATCGGCTTGAGCGCCAAACTGTTGAGCGAGTATTTCGGTACTCAATCATCAACAGTGGGCGGCATCGGTCTCGACACTGTGGCTGCCGACGCGCTGCGTATGCACAGTCAGGCATTCGGCTCTGACGCCGACACAAGCGGCCTGCTGCCTTACGTTGGCCAATTCGCCTTCCGCAAGGACGGCATCCGTCACGCCTGGACGCCCGAAGCCATTGCAACTCTGCAACTGGCCACTCGCACAGGTAGTTACAAGAAATTCAAAGAGTTTACAAGCATTATCGATAACAAACCCGAACCGCTCTTCCTTCGCGATTTCTTCAAGTTCAAACAGAACCCGATTTCAATCGACGAGGTGGAGCCTGCCGAAAACATTGTTAAGCGTTTCATTGGCGCGGCAATGTCGTTCGGAGCCATCAGCAAGGAGGCTCACGAGGCCATCGCGCTGGCGCTCAACAAACTGAAGAGCCGCAGCAACACTGGTGAGGGCGGCGAGGACAGCGAGCGCTTCTACACCGACCACGACGGCGTATCGCTCTCGAGCGCCATCAAACAGGTGGCGAGCGGACGTTTCGGCGTTACGGCCGAATATCTGGTGAACGCCACCGAAATTCAGATTAAGGTGGCTCAAGGCGCAAAACCTGGCGAGGGCGGACAGTTGCCTGGCTACAAGGTGAACGAGATTATCGCCAAAACGCGTAACTCGATTCCTGGCATCTCGCTCATTTCGCCGCCGCCGCACCACGATATCTACTCGATTGAGGACCTGGCGCAACTCATCTTCGACCTGAAGAATGTGAACCCGCGGGCCAAAATCAGCGTCAAACTGGTGGCCGAAAGCGGTGTGGGCACCATTGCCGCTGGCGTTGCCAAAGCCAAAGCCGACCTGATTGTCATTTCGGGCGCTGAAGGCGGCACGGGCGCATCGCCTGCATCGTCAATCCGCTATGCGGGCATCTCACCTGAAATCGGCTTGGCCGAAACACAACAGACGCTGGTAATGAACAACTTGCGCGGTGGTGTTGAGGTTCAGGTTGACGGACAGCTGAAGACTGGCCGCGACATTGTGGCTATGGCTCTTCTGGGTGCTGGCGAGTTCGGATTCGGCACTGCGCAGCTGATTGTTCTGGGTTGCGTGCTTATGCGCAAATGCCACACCAACTCGTGCCCTGTGGGCGTCGCCACACAAGACCCCAAACTGCGCGAGCGCTTTATGGGACGGAGCGAGTATCTTGTTAATTATTATATGTTTTTGGCCGAAGAGGTGCGCGAGTATCTGGCACAAATGGGCTTCCGCAAGTTTGAGGACATCATCAGCCGCACCGATTTGATTGAGATTGACGAGTCGAAGTTCACCGACAAGACTCGCGGTCTGGACTTCAGCCGCCTTCTGGAGCACATCGGCGGAAGCGCTGCAGTGCACAAGGAGCACGACAATCCGCGCGACTTCTCAACCACTCTCGACAGCCGCATCATTGCCGATTCGGCCTGCGCCCTTGACCAACAGCGCCCTGTGCGCTTGAGTTACGGCATTGTGAACACCAACCGTACAGTGGGTGCAATGCTGTCGGGCGAGGTGGCACGCCGCTATCGTGCGGCTGGTCTGCCCGAAAACACTATCAATGTGCAGTTTAACGGCTCGGCTGGACAGAGCTTTGGCGCCTTCCTTATGAAGGGAGTGTCGTTCGCGCTTGAGGGCGAGGCCAACGACTATGTTGGCAAAGGCTTGTCGGGCGGCCGCATAAGTATCTATCCGCAAGCAACTTCCACTTTTGAGGCGTCGGAGAACATAATCGCAGGAAACACCATTCTGTATGGCGCGACAAGCGGCGAAGTGTTCATCAGCGGGCGTGTGGGCGAGCGTTTTGCAGTGCGCAACTCGGGAGCCACAGCCGTTGTTGAGGGCACAGGCGACCACTGTTGCGAGTATATGACTGGCGGCCGCGTGGTTGTTCTGGGCACCACTGGCAGGAACTTCGCCGCTGGTATGTCGGGCGGTCTGGCCTACGTTTGGGACAAGAACCACGACTTCGACTACTACTGCAATATGGATATGATTGAGTTGAGCCTGATTGAGGAGAAATCGCGCCGCGACGAGCTTTTCGCACTCATCGAGAAGCACTACCGTCACACTGGCTCGAAGCTGGCCAAACAAATGATTGAGAACTGGTCGGCCTACATCGACGACTTTATTCAGGTTACCCCGATTGAGTACAAGCGTGTACTTCACGAGGAGGCTCTGCGCCAATTGCAGAAAAAAATGGAAAATGTTCAACAAGAAGAGAATTATTAGGAGGATAGAGATATGGGAAATCCAAAAGCATTTCTGACCGTTCCGCGTCAGGAGGCAGGACACCGTCCGATTCACGAGCGTATTTCGGATTTTGGCGAGGTGGAGCAGACGCTCAACGAGAGCAACCGTATGCTGCAGGCATCGCGCTGTATGGACTGCGGAGTGCCCTTCTGCCACTGGGCCTGCCCGCTGGGCAACAAGCAGCCCGAATGGCAGGACGCCGTTTACAAAGGAAAATGGGAACTTGCCTATCAGATATTGTCAGCAACTAACGACTTTCCTGAATTCACAGGACGCATCTGCCCCGCGCTTTGCGAGAAGGGCTGCGTGCTCAACCACTGCATCGACGCGCCTGTGACAATCCGCGAGAACGAGTGCTCGATAATTGAAAAAGCTTTCAGCGAGGGTTTTGTAACACCCAAACAATATGCGCGCAACGGCAAGAAGGTTGCCGTCATCGGCGCTGGACCCGCAGGTCTGTCGGCAGCCGTGCAGCTCAACCGCCGCGGCTATGCGGTCACCGTTTTCGACCGCCGCAGCGACGCGGGAGGCCTTCTGCGCTACGGCATTCCAAACTTCAAGCTCGACAAGTATGTGGTTACGCGCCGCACCAACCTTATGGAGCAGGAAGGCATTGAGTTTAAGTTCGATACAGCGATTGATTTGAACCAACTGCCCGCTGGTTTCGACGCTTACGTGATTGCCACAGGAACCCCCACGGCCCGCGATTTGAAGATTGAAGGCCGCGATTTGAAGGGCGTTTATTTCGCTCTCGAGATTCTGTCGCAGCAGAACGAGCGCCTTGCGGGAAAGAAGTTCACCGACGCGGAGACCGTCTCGGCCAAAGGCAAGCGCGTGCTTGTGATTGGCGGCGGCGACACTGGCTCTGACTGCATCGGAACCTGCCACCGTCAAGGGGCTGTGAGCGTGACGCAGATTGAGATTATGCCCAAACCGCCCGTTGGCACTAACCCCGCCACACCGTGGCCGTGGTGGCCCGTGATTCTGAAAACCACAACAAGCCACGAAGAGGGCTGCGAGCGCCGCTGGTGCCTGACATCGAACCGCTTCATCGGCAACGCCAAAGGACAACTCACTGGCGTTGAGGTTGAAGAGGTTGAGTGGGTTCCCGCACCCGACGGAGGCCGTCCGCAAATGAAACTCACTGGCCGCAAAGAGGTTATTGAGTGCGATATGGTGCTTCTGGCAATGGGCTTTCTGAAACCCGAACACCCGCAGTACGCGCCAAACGTCTTCCTTGCTGGCGACGCCAAATCGGGCGCAAGCCTTGTGGTCCGCGCCATTGCAAGCGGAAGGGAGACTGCCCAACAGGTTGACAGTTACTTGCGGAAATAGTAATTCACCACGAATATGATTGAACTACGGAAAACACAGAAAACACGGAATTTGATTCGCAATTTTCCGTGTGTTTCGTGTGTTCTGTGGTAAAAAAGGATAAGGTATGAAAGTTCATTTCACCAAAATGCACGGTTTGGGCAACGATTACATCTACGTCAATGTGACGGAGCGTGAGTTGCCTAATCCGTCGGCATTGTCGGTGGCCTGGAGCGACCGACACAAAGGCATCGGCAGCGACGGCCTGGTGCTCATCGGGCGCTCGGAGGTGGCCGATTTCAGTATGCGCATTTTCAATGCCGACGGCTCGGAAGCCTTAATGTGCGGAAATGCGTCGCGCTGCATTGGCAAATATTTGCACGACAAGCATATAACCGACAAAACCGAAATACGGCTCGAGACTCTTTCGGGCATCAAAATCATCCGTCTGAACCTTGACGCCAACGGCAATGTCGATACCGTGACCGTTGATATGGGCGAAGGCGCCCCAATGGGTGTCATTGGCTTGGGCGGTCAGGAGCATTTGCTTGTGGGCGAGAGAGTTGAGTCTTGCGGGCACATCTTTAACGGCACGGCCATTAGTATGGGCAACCCGCACCTGGTTCTTCTGGTGACGAACGCGGAACTGGCGCCCGTGGCCGAAGTGGGCGCCGACCTTGAGTACAGCCCAATGTTCCCCAACCGCACCAATGTTGAGTTTGCCGAAGTTATCGACCGCCAACATATCCGTATGCGCGTTTGGGAGCGAGGCAGCGGCATAACGCAGGCTTGCGGCACAGGTGCGTGCGCCACCGCCGTAGCCGCCGCAATGGCTGGCCTGACCGACCCCGACAACTGCAACATTCAAATGGACGGCGGCTCGCTTCACATCAGTTGGAATCCCGACACCCGCCGCGTGCTAATGACTGGCACGGCCACAACGGTGTTTGAGGGGGAGATAGAGATTGATTGAAGGATTGAGGGCGTGAAGGATTGAAGGATTGAATGATTTGGCTATTAAATGAAAGCGGAATTTCCGATGAGGGTATTCCGCTTTTTTTATGGCCTCGATGCCCGTCCATAAATGTATTTGATACTCTTTTCGTTCCTTTTGTAACTCTTTTACTTATAAAAATTCGTCATTCGTAAAGAAAAAACCGACTTGTATCAATAAGAACAAGCCGTTGTTAATAAAAGCGTTGGCTAACTGCTTTTTTATCAGTTTATTTGTGCCTGAGAATGCGGAAATGTTTCCGCACGTAAACAAGGGGAAAATAACTCTAATTTATTTTATATGAGAAAATTATTTCTATTGACGTGTGCGCTTGTTCTGGGTTTGATGACGAGTGCGTTTAGTGCAGAAAAATACACCTACACTTACACGGATGAGGGCGGTGAACTCAAGAGAATCTATCTTGAAATGAACACTTCGACAAAGAAAGCAACCGTGGTAAGTGGCGACTGGGAATACACTGGCAAAATTGTTATTCCTGACGAGGTGGAGTATCCCGAAGGGAGCGGCACAAAGTATCAAATTACAACCATTGGTAAAGGAGGAGATGCCACACAAGCCAATTCTCCTTTTTACTATTGCTATGATTTGGATGAGGTAGTCTTCGGTGCAAATGTGACGACCATCAAGAAAAACGCGTTTTATCGTTGTGGAACAGACAGCCGCCCCGTAAAGGTGCATTTGGAATCTGACGGACTGACAACAATTGAAACAAACGCCTTTAACCAGATAGTTTTACGAGCTAATTCTGGAGACAATACCATCCTGTTAGGAAAAAACATCACACAATTCGGTCCATCAAGCGCCACAAGCACAGACAACTGGCATACATGGGGCAACATGATTAACGTTACTGCCTTTAAAGTGGCAGATGACAACACTTCGTTTAGTACTGACGAAAATGGAGTCTTGTACAACTCTGATAAGACGACTCTTATCTCATTCCCAAAATATAGAAATACTACAACGTTCGAAATCCCCGCATCAGTAACAACCGTAAGGAGTTATGCTTTTTACAAGATGAATAAACTCAGAACGGTTACAGGCGGTAATAAAGTGGTACGTTTGGGCAGTGTGATAAGCGGTTTAACATCGCTTCACATGGGGAAAGATCTTACCACAATGAGTTCATCAGCATTCATGTACTGTGGCGAAAGTTTTGTACCAGATATTGATCCCTCCAATACCACATTCAAACTTATAGAAAACGTGTTATTTAAATATGAAACAGACCCCGTTAAAGTGACATTGTGTTGGTTCTTACGTGGCAATAAAACTGAACATTACGTCATTCCTTCAGATGTAACCGATATCCCTTATGGAGCTTTTTATCCTAACGCATATCTTAAAACTATTGAATTTCCAAAAAACACAAAATTAGATGCTTCACACATTGATAAAGATGCCTTTATAGGAACAGTTAATACTATAGAATTTACTGGAGACGGAGTATCCAATATATACAATAATGTTGACGGAGTATGGTATAGCAGCGACTATAAGAGATTGGAAATGTACGGTGAAAATGTTGCACTCGAACATTTTGTAATGCACGACAAAACTACAACTCTGCCACGTTCTGCAGTAAAAAAGAACGTAAATGTAAAAACCATTGAATTTAATAAGAACCTAACCTCGTTCGACTCACAAGATTTTTACAAATGGGAGAATTTGGAAGAGTATCGGGTTAAAACAGGCAATAGTAAAATGTGGGCTGATGAAGATGGTGTTTTATATAACAGCGCAAAGACAAAGGTTATCGCTTATCCGCGTGGCAACACTCGGGCATATTATAGAGTGATTGATGGCACCACAAATATCGGAACTTACGCTTTTTATAAGAATAAAAATTTGATGGCTTTGGATTTGGGCAAAGACATTCAATCAGTTGTTGAGAGCAACTGCAACAATTTGGCTGGGATGGAAAGACTACAAGCCATAAAAGTGGGAACCATGGTACCGCCTACAGTAACAACATCTACATTTACAAATTCGCAGCTTACTAGCGGTAGAATCAAACTTTTTGTTCCTCTTGAAAAAGGAGCTGTTGAAATATATAAAAACGCGTCAATATGGAACCGATTCATAATTGTTCAAGATACAAGTAAATTTGATGAGGAAATCCGTAAGATTAAAGTAGATTATGATGTCCAGCATCTTTGGCAAAACGCTGACGATGACGAATATACTGTTAAAGAAACAAACACTCTCCCTGGCTTTTTGTTTGGCAAAACTGCCGCAACAGCCATAACCACTGGCGATTATGCAAACTTTACTCCTCAGCCGTTCGACCAGTTAACTCTGGATAACAATGGAATGACTGTTATTATCAAATATCACCGTAAGCCATGTACAGTTACATGGATGAATGGCGAGACGCAAATCAGCACAAAAACATATCGCTATGGTCAGAAACTCATCAAGCCTGCTGACCAGGAGCCAGAAGCAGGCCAGCACTTTGTAGGTTGGGGAGCAACACCTGACGCCACCGTTGCAATTAGTTTCAGTGACGACGAGAAAGTGGCAAAAAGTGCAACTTACTATGCTATTTTTGCCGACAACGCAAGCAAGAAATATCATGTTGAGCATTATCAGGAAAATGCCGACAACGATAACTACACCAAAGTTTACACTGATGAGGATTCAAAACCATTTGGTTCTCAAACCAACGCCGTGGCAAAATCGTACGAAGGCTTTACCGCACAGCCTTTCAGCCAACAAACCATTGCCGAAGACGAATCCACTGTAGTTGAAATCCAATATAAACGCAACAAATATCCTGTAATATGGAAGAATGGTTCAACTGAATTGCCTGAAAGCGGTGATTACAAATATGGCAGCAAATTAGTTGTTCCTAATGACCCTGCAGCACCTGCCACTACCAAACATTTTGTGGGTTGGAACACCAACGCTTCAGCAACAACGGCAATGCCAGTTGCCTCGCAAACCGTTCCAGTTGACGGTGTCACCTATTACGCCATTTTTGCTGACAACGAAAGCAAAACATACACCGTTGAACATTATCAACAAAACCTTGACGGACAAACTTACACCCGGGTTGACGGTGATACCGAGAGCGGCAACGGACTTGTTGGTGCAACAACAGCAGCAAACGCCAACACATACGCAGGCTTCACAGCGCAATCGTTCAATCAGGAAACTATTGCCGAGAGCGGAACTGTTGTGAAAATCTACTACACCCGCAATCGCTACGATGTGATATGGAAGAATGGTGATGATGTATTTCAAACTAACGAAGATGTGTTGTTCGGCAGAGCCATTATAGAATTAAAACCCGAAACTAACCCAGTAGCTGAAGCAGGAACGCACTTTGTTGGTTGGAACACCGACAAGGATGCCGATTTGGCAATGAATCTCGATGATGAGACAGTGGCAGTTGAGGGCAATACCTATTACGCAATCTTTGCCGCCAACGCAATCGTGCACTACACAGTAAAACACTATCAGGAAAACCTTGACGGCACTTTCCCCAGTGAGCCGACCGACACCGAAGAAGGTACCGGCACTGTAGGTTTGTCGACAGCGGCTTCAGCAATCTCAGCAACCGATAAAGAAACATACATTGGATTCACTCCGCAACCATTCGAACAAAAAACTATTGCTGAAACTGGAACCGAAGTGATAATTAAATACAACCGCAACATACATACATTAACATGGAATGAAAACGAAGGCAAAACCTTTACTGGTAATTATACAAAAGGAAATGTCAAATTTGGCACGCCAATTACCGCTCCAACAGCGACACGCGATGGTTACACTTTTTTCGGTTGGAACACATCGACTGACCCAACAGAGACAGTAACCTTGGCAACCACAATGCCAGACAATGATTTAACTTATTATGCCATTTGGACTATAAACCAATACTATGCCGCATTCTACTACAACAACCCCAATCATGTTAACGAAGTGTTTACTGGCGGCTACATGAATTTTGATGAAGTAATAGCAAGACCTTTCGGCATACCACAATCATCTGATTATGATGGTCATCATGACTTTGTTGGTTGGTCGAAAGAGTCCACAGGCAATAATATCATAACCAATGATGCAGACTTTGGCAGAATGACAACCAAAGGTGCCAAATTCTACGCCATTTGGCAGATTCACACCCACCAACTCTCCTGGGATGTCAATGGAGGTGATGCTCTCGTAGACAACGGCTACACAAGAGGGGAGATTGCTTATGATACCGAAATCAAAAAACCAAACAACCCGACACGCGAAGGTTATACATTCAAAGGTTGGGCAACAGAGTTAGACGGCACTCCATCATTTGATGTTGACGAAACAATGCCCGATTACGAGTTGACCTACCATGCAATCTGGGAAATCAATCAATACTCAATCTCTTGGAATGCCAATGGTGGCCAATTGATTAGCGACGAAGACGATTACACTCACGGCGAGGTTGATTATGATACCGACATTGTTGCTCCTGATGACCCGACTCTCTACGGCTTCGATTTTGTTGGTTGGAACACATCGGCCGATGCAAAAACGGCGATTGATGTTGCTTCAAAAATGCCCGCTAACGATTTGACATACTTTGCCATTTGGAAAGAACACGAGCATAATTTGACTTGGAACGCCAATGGTGGCATTTTTGTAGATGAAAATCGGAATGAGATACCTAACCCCAGCGGCAAGGTGAAATTTGGGACACCAATAACTGTTCCGCAAGTCAACCGCGATGGTTACAACTGCGCAGGTTGGGGTCCGACTGCCAATACAAGCGAGACAGATGCCACAGAACCTGCTCTGACAATGCCCGACAACGATTTGACTTACTTTGCCATTTGGTCTCCTAAAGGCGACAACGAAATTAAGTGGAAATATAACGATGGCACAGAACGCGACGATTTCAACTTCAGGGTATTTTCTAATGTTGTAACTGATGCCGACATTGTTCCACCAACTGAAAACCCAACTTTCGAACATCATAAATTCATTGGTTGGGCTGCAACACCCGATGGCGAAGTGCTGACCAATTTCGGCAAAATGGATAGCAACAAAAAGAAATTCTACGCTCAATGGGAATTGAACAAGAACACACTTGCGTGGGATGCCAACGGAGGAACGATTCTTTCAAACGGAACTACTGGCAATGTTGAGTTTGACACTCCTCTGACTCCTGCAACCGCCGAGCGTACGGGCTACACATTCAAAGGCTGGGCATTGTCGTCAACCGCCACAGTGGACGATACTGTCAAAATAAAGAATATGCCAGATGCACCAACAATTTACTATGCCGTTTGGGCACCAAAGACTTACGATGTTGTTTGGAAATACAACAACGGCACCGACGAGTCATTCGACACAACCAAAGTTGTCTTTGGTCAGAATATCATTGCTCCAAATACAAATCCGACACGTGATTATCACAAATTTATCGGTTGGTCGGAATCATCGACAGCAATAGAAGCAACTGACGATTTAGGAACTTTGGAAACCGAGGGTGCAACCTTCTATGCAGTATGGCAACTACGTAAGTTCAAACTTGCATGGGATGCTCATGGCGGCCAAGTGATTACTGATGAAGATAAGTACACTCATGGTGAAGTTGAATATGGAACTGAGATTACTGCACCAACCGTAACTATGGATAATTACATATTCGGTGGCTGGGGCACAATCTACAACCCCGATTTGATTGTCAACATAACCACCATGCCCGACAGCAGCATAACCTTTGTGGCCAATTGGACACCATCAGAATATGCAGTTGAATGGCGCTTGAACAATGGTACTGACAACAACTACATCTCAACAACTGTTAATTACGGCGAAGCAATAGTGGCTCCGGAAACCGAACCGAAACGCGAACATTATCAGTTTGTTGGATGGTCGAAAGATGCCAATGGCGACGTTCTGACCGACTTCGGCACAATGACCAGCAAACATGAGATATTCTATGCTCAATGGCTGATTAACTCGCACACGCTTGCCTGGAACGGCAATGGCGGTGAGCTGAGCGGCGAATACACCGATGGCTTGGTTGAGTATGATTCGGTAATTACGGCTCCTTCGGCCACACGCACTGGTTACACATTCAACGGCTGGGGCACTTACGCTGAGGCTCCGCACAGCGTTGATGTGAGCAGAATGCCTGATGCCGATGTTGAGTACTTCGCAATCTGGGATGTCAACAGCTACGTTGCTAAATGGCATTTCGACCAAGACAGCGTATTTGCTTCATTAAATGTTAATTATGGCGATACAATCAAAGTTCCAGCAGCAATGCCTGAACGTGAGCAATTCACATTCCTGGGTTGGGCTGCAACTGAGACTGGCAGCGTAATCGATAGCTTTGGTTTGATGGCTGCCGCTGACACTGCATTCTTTGCCGTTTGGGAAGAAATTGAGATTCCTGTGGATACGTTCGCTGTTCTTTGGAAACTGAACGATGGCACTGTTTCGGTATTCAAGACCGACAGCCTTGCTGAGGGTGATACTATTAAAGCTCCAGTAGACAATCCGGCACGTGAGCAATTCACATTCCTGGGTTGGGCTGCAACTGAGACTGGCAGCGCAATCGACAGCTTCGGCTTGATGGCTGCAGCTGACACTGCATTCTACGCTGTTTGGGAGGAAATTGATGATACAATCATTATCATTACTCCAGTAACATTCGTCGCCACATGGTTTATGAATAATGGAACCGACTCTGTCTTCACCACAAGCCTCTTTGCCGAGAACGACAGCATTGTTACTCCTGCGCAAATTCCTAACCGTGAAGGTTATTCATTCCTTGGTTGGTCGACCGAAACAGCCGGCACATTGGTTGCCGAGTTCGGAACAATAACCGCTGACACTGCCTTCTACGCAGTATGGTTGAAAGAAACTTGCCTGGTTTCTTGGATTTTTGAAGAAGACAGCGTGTTCAAAACCGACACATTATTCTATGGCGACGCCATTATCGCACCGACCGTAAATCCGGAGCGTGAACAATACGCATTCAAAGGTTGGGCAATGGCAGGCGACAGTGTGATTGTCGATTTCGGAACAGCCACTTCTAATATTACATCGTTCTATGCTGTTTGGGAAGAAATAACTGTTCCGCAATACAGAGCAGTTTGGTACTTCAACGACGGCACAAATTCGGCCTTCACAACTACGATAGTTTCTTTGGATGCCACAATCACGGCTCCGACTTCGAACCCGAAACGCGATGACTATGTGTTCAAAGGCTGGTCAAAATCGGCCACAGGCTCAGTGACAACCGACTTTGGCACAATGTCGGCAAATGGTGCTGCATTCTACGCTGTTTGGGAGGCTCTTGTCAGCTTCACAGCTCCCGAGACCTTCAACACTTGCGAGAGCGGTAGCGACCATATCGAGCTTAAGGACATCAACAACAGTCAGATAACCTTTGAATGGAATGTCAATGGCGACATCGACTCAACTCAAACCGACGGCTACTTCGAGTTTACTGAGGAGATGGCCTTGTCAGGAACAATCGAGGTTACAGGCATCTTGGGCGACACCCGCGTTACAAAGACCATTAACTATCAGCGTAACAAGGATATGATGCGCATAATGTGGGATGATGTGATTACCGTTGTCAACGGCAAAGGCTACTTCGAGTCGTACCGCTGGTACCGCAACGGTGTGCTTGTCGATACAACCGACATGCACTACGAAATGGGCGGACTGACAGGCACTTACAAACTTGTGGCCACCACAGTCGACAGCCTCGAAATAACATCGTGCGAAATGACATTCGGCGACAACGAATATGTATCGATAAGTGCTTATCCAAACCCAGTCGTCAACACAGTGCTTGTCAAAGGTTCTGATGTCAAGATTGGCAACCGCATCAGCATTGTTGACAGCGACGGTAAAGTGCGCATGACAAAAGATATTACCGACGAAAACGGTGAAACAATCAACATGTCGAACTTGCCACAAGGTGTTTACATTGTGAAAGTCGGAACACAATCGGTGTCAATAATCAAGCTCTAATCTGTTAACATTTACATTATGAATAATTTGAATCGGAATAAATCAAGAAAAACAATTAACGGTCTGTTGTCGAAATTCCTTCTGACAACAGCCGTTGTTGCAGCGGCAACATCGGCTAATGCGCAGAAACGCAACAGTTTCCAATATATATCGGCAGATTTTGGCGGTGGATTGCACAGCATCCAGTACAAGCCCAATGACGGCTCCCGAAAAGGTGGCGCCGGAATGACATTCAATCTCGGCTACCGCTTCTTTTTCAACGACAATTGGGCCATCAGCAGCGGCATAGGCATCACAACCTACAATTCGAAGACAAGATATAATCAAACCTTCGAGTCAACGCCGTCGTATGATTCTATAAATCAGCTCAATTACGAGTTCCGAACATATTTCGACGGATTCAAGGAGAAGCAAAAGGCCGCCATTTTGGAAATTCCAATCCAAGCTTATTATGAGTACCCCATCTCGCAGCGGCGCTTCGAAATATTTGGCAAGGCAGGTTTCAAAGTCGGCTTCCCAGTGTCGAGCAAATACAAACTGCTGAAAGGCTCATACGAGACTCGCGGCTACTATCCGTTCCTCGGGCATGAGATTTATTCTCCGTCAGACACAATGTATGTCCATGGTTTCGGCAAATACGAGGTTGACGGCGAGAAGGGCAAGATGAAGCTCAACCCTGTCAATTTACAGCTTGCGATTGAAGGCGGTGCGCACTACAGATTCAATAGAACCATTCGTTTCAGTGCCGCACTCTATTTCGGTTACTGCCTCACAAATCTTCACAAAGATTCAACGCAACCTATTCTTAATGAGGATTATGAGTACAATGGCACAATGCAGTCGAACCAGATTGACCGCGCATCGCTAATGTCTTTGGGCTTGAAAGCAGGCGTGGTACTTGATGTTAACGAGTTGTTCCACAGCAAAGCCAATCGCCGTCCAAAATTCTGATTGTCTGACAGTTTAAGACTATTGGCAAACATAACAAGGGGCTGTCCAAAAACTATTGGGCAGCCCCTTTCCTATCATTTATTGTTGTTTTCTCAAAACCTCACCGTCACGCTTCCCATCATTGTGAAGCCAGCCATCGGGATGAAGCCGATTTGATAGTAGCGGTTGTCGTTCGGGTGACCGCCACTTTCATAGTTGGCCGAATAAACCCAACCGTTGGCGGCGTAGTGGGCATTGAACAAGTTATTGAAATTCAGCCCGAAAATCGTCTCTTTCACAACAGCCTTCGGTTTCAATGTGTAACTCAAATTGACAGCCGAAACGCAGTACGACGGCAGCGAGCGGTCGGTGTTTTCAGTGTTGTCGAGATATTGGCGGCTCACATAGTTGGTGTGCCAAACGGCCTGCCAGCCCTTGAGGTGGAAGTTCACAAAGCCGTTTACAATGGCCGATGGCGAGAAAGCCAGCGTTGAGTTGTCGTAGTGAAAAGAACGGAAACCATCCAAATTACCGTCAATGTGATAGTTCTCAATAGCATATTGCACCATCGCTTCATCTAAAACGCCATTTTCATCCAAATAGTTGTCATAGACGTCATCCCAGTCTTCAGCCATCTCGTCAAAGTCTTTTATCTTATTGATACTCAACGCAGCGTTGCCTTCAATAGTGAGCCATTCGGTGATGTCGAGAGCGGCCTGCAGTTCGGCGCCAGCGCGATACGAGTCCTTGATGTTGGTGGTCAGTTTCTCGCCGATGTCGCTCTGTTCGCCTGTCTGCACAAATTGGTCGGTGTAGTTCATATAATAAAGGTTGACGCCTGCGCGGAAGGTCTTGCCGCTGAATTGGTAGCCGCCCTCAATGTCGGTTAGGCGCTCGGCTTTCGGGGCGGGATAGTTGCCGTTGTCGGTGAAGTTGTTGCGTTCAGGCTCGCGATGACTCACGGCCACCGAAGCGTATAGGCGGTTGTTTCCGACAGTGTAACTCAATCCAGCCTTCGGGTTCAGGAAATTGTATTTCTCATCGATGTCGAGCCGTTGGTTGTAGTAACCGCTCTCGTCGTCGTAAAACTTGTCGTTGATGCCGTCGGTAGTGTAGCCCACGTGACGGAACTGCACATCGGCAAACACGTCGAATTGCTCGCTGATGTGGATGGTCGCTTTCGCGAAAGCGCTGCCATCGAACTTGTTAGCGTCCGAATCATAATATTTATAGTCACCATCTGACAGAATTTTCTGACTCACTGTTGCGTCTTTTGCGTAAGTCAGATAGCCGAAGTGATTACCGTCGAAATTCTGCACCGACAAGCCACCGATAATATCCGTTAACTCGTTGGTATAGTTTAAGTTCCAAACAATGCCGTAGGTATTTTGCGACAAGCCCTTCTTGCGCACAAAATCGGTTTTCTTAATGCTGTTGCCTTCGGCGTCTTTCGCGGTCAAGCCGAATTTCTTGAGTTTGTTGTTCGGGCGGAATTCCTCGTAATATCCGTAGCCGTAAGTGTAATGCAATGAAGCGGTTGTGGCCAGTTTGTCGTTGATTTGCCAAGCCGCCGACAGAATGTTGTGGTCTTGCCAGAAATTGTCGGTTGTACGGTCCCAGTAACTGCCGTCGGCCATTTGATAACGGGCTGTAACATATTTTCCGTCAGCATCTTTGGCGAAACTGCCGTCTTCGGCGTAAACCAAAGCCTCGTAGAGCGAGTTGTATCGGCCAAGGCCTGCATCGTACATATCTTTATATGTCTTGATGCCAGTTTTCGTGCCGTAGGTGCCGTCCATCAGGCTCATATCGTTGTCGCCTGCCGTCACGCCGTTCCAAGCCTGACCCGTCTTCTCAAAGTTACCGATGTTTTTGTATCTGATTTGCAGATTGCCAGTCTGCCAGGTCAGACCGCCGTAGTAACTGCCGCTGCGGGCGTCGGTGCCGTTAATGTAGCCGTCAGTGCGAGTTTCGTGGTAGGCACCATCGATTATCAACCTGTTGAATAACAAGCCCGTGGAAGCCTTTCCACCAAAATTGAGAGTGTTGTACGAGCCGTACGAAACCGACACTTCAGCCGTTGGCACTACTGAAGGCGCAGCCGACGAGAGAGCCACCGTTCCGCCGAAAGCGCCGTCGCCGTTAGTCGACGAGCCCACGCCGCGCTGAATCTGCACACTGCCGAGCAGCGAGCCGTAAGAATTCATATTGGCCCAGAAAACACATTGGTCCTCAGGTGAGTTGAGTGGCACACCGTCGATAGTGACGTTGATGCGTGAATCGCCCGCACCGCGGATGCGCATATAGGTCGTGCCCGTTCCGAGTCCGTTCTCGCCCCAAGCCACAACGCCAGGCGTCTGTGAGAACAGGAACGGCAGTTCGCGTCCCGTCTTCGAAAACTCGCTCAATTGTTGTTTTTTGATGTTCGACACCGCAAATGGTGCGTTTTTCGGCGCCCTCACGCCGCTCACAACCACCTCTTGCAACTGTTCGGCGGTAATCACCGTGTCAGTTGGCGTAACTTCCTCTGCCATTGCGCAAAACGCCGTGAGAGTGATGGCTGCTGTTGTCAGAAAATCCCTTTTCATCTTTTTAGAATTTAAATTGTTATTGCGGTGAGTTCTAAGAATTCACCATTTTTAAAAAAACATTGTGGTTTCTGACAAATTTTTCGGCGTTTTTGGCTTTCTATCGGCATCTTGTCAACTTTCATTCACTCACGATGCCCGCATCGCTCCTTCATTCAAGCCGCCAATCTGCTCGACATAAATCTCAAAAACTCTCGAAATGAATTCACAGAACCCACCTAAAAAAGATTGAAATGGGGGTAATGAAAGAATTATACTAGCGGCTTTTGTCGGAAACAAAGCCTTTTCCCTACGCCGGCATTACCCGTATCAGGTTCAAAGGGTATAATCTCAGCCTTGCGGCACCCCATTCTTTTCAGGGCGCAAAAGTAGAAATTTCTCGAACCGACAATACATAAGGCGATATTTTTCTTGCGCAGTTAACACAATTGAGACACTGTTTCTGAACGCAGATAACACAGATTGAACGGATTTACGCAGATTATTTTCTTTCATCTGCTCCTGTTCTATAATGCCGCAGGCGGTGCAAAGGTTGCCCACCTTATTTAATAATACCCATAACTTTTGTTAGAAAACAAGCCGCCAATCTCACCTGTTTCCGGGTTGAAATAACGCTCTTCCCAAGCATCATGGTATCCCAATTTTATTAGCATTGAGTAATCATCAACCTTTTTTCTGCACCAATAGACTTTACTTGTCTCCGGCTTTTCATCTCTAGTAGGTCCTCGCCCCAAATTTGGCATAATGGGGTATGGCATCTCCACTACCTTGTGCACGCTGCCATCGGCATTGTAGATGGCTGTTGTATATTTTTTCTGATGTAATTCTCCAAATAGTTTAGAATGGTATTTCCCCAATAGTTCAATTGTTGTTACGATAACCTTGTCCATGTTTGGGGTTGGAAGAGACCCTGCATACCAAACATCTGGGAAAACAATGGGTTGACCATTATAATTCCAACGAACTCCGATTACTGCTAATTCATTTTCTTCCTCATAGTAAGAAAATTCATTTGGAAAGTTCATTGTTGGCGTTTGCTGATATATATGACTGTCAAACGTAACAACCATTCCCTTATCATTAAACCATTCAAAATCAGTTATCAAATCCATAATATTTATTTTAGTTCTAATCTCTCAAGTTCAATCAAATAATCTTTCAAATCTTCTTCTCGCCAATTTCTATTCCACACTAATAATCACCCTTCGGTAAGCCGTCAGACTGAATGGTCCGTCATCGTGTATCTCGCAGATTAAGTGGCAGATATTACCCTGCGAACTGTCGGGAACAGTGAAACTGACTTTTGCTGATTCGGAATTGCTGATTGTAGGGTAATCAGTTTCATCAGGGAATTGCTGAAACCACCAGTTGAACGAGAGCTTGTCGCCGTCAGGGTCGAATGATTTTGAGGCATCAAATTTGAGCGTTTGCCCTGGTTTGGCACTGATGTTCAGCGGTCTCAAATCCTGCGAGCCATTGACAACCGCAACTGGATTGTGGTTGCCCTCGCCAGTGTCAGCCCACTGCATGCGGGCCGCAAAGTCATTGAACTCATCGGGATAGAATTTCTGCTCGTAAGAGTTTGAGATGTCTTTGAGCGGTTGCTGCCAATTGGTCCAGGCGTAGGTCTCCTCGTCGGGTGAGATTTCAAACTGATGGCAACCTCCCCAGCCAATCTGCGTCGGGTCGTCGGGATTGTTCAGGCCATTGGGCATCAAGTTCAGGAAGCTCGGAGTGTCGCCCTCAACACCCCAAAGGAATTTCGGATATACCTTGCCCATCGCGCCTTTGCCCTGAATCTGGCTTGCATATTTGTCCCAGTTCGATTTTCCTAACTCGTTCTGATTAAGCCACGCACTCTCATCCCAAATCATCAGTAAATCAAACGGATAGTCGCGGCGAAGCCATTGGTGCGAACTGTAGGCGCGGTTCATGCGCATATTGTACTGCATGTCCTGATCGGTGATGGTGTAGAGACGGAATTTGTTCAGGAACTTTTTGAGCTCCTCAGCGCTTCGCTCCTGCTTCACGCGCCATACGGCCTGAGCGAAAGTGTTGGCGCCGCCCCACGAGCAGAGCCAAATCGGACGGGGGTCGTCCTCGTCGGCAAGGCGGATTAGAAAATCGCTTCCGGGCGAGTCGTTATCAGCACCAATCACACCAATTCCTGCCCGTTTGCTACCCATCATGGCACGGCTGCGGATGTAATCAGCGCTTGGCCAATAGCCAAGTTCCTGCTGTCCTTGCTCCTTCTCTATTTTGTTGAAATTTTGCTGATTAGAGCGTTTCATCAAATTCTGCACATCAGTTTGATAGGCATCGATTACCTGAGTCAGATAAACCGCCCACTCCTCGGGGTAAGGGTCACAGTTCCAGCCGATTGAGGTTATGATGGCCTCAATCTCAAAGCGGTCGGCATATGCAAGCAGCCGCACAGCCGACTCGTTGTCGTCAGGCTCAACATCGGCGGGGCCAATATCGGTCATCACCACAATTCGCGGTTTGAGAGCCGGAGTGTTGTTTTCAACCTTGTCGGAGCACGAAGTGCCAACAGCCAGCAAAGCCAGCATCATACTTGCCAAGAGAATGTGCGTTTTCATATTTCGGTTTTTATTTATCACAAAATCAGAAAGTTTGAAGGATTAAAACTATAATCAGCCATCCGAATCAACTTCTTTCCAATACGAAAATATGCTTTTTATTGAAGTTGCGACAGCCGCCAGCATATTTTTGGCAAAAATTGGCGGCTACAACCCAATTATCAGCACTTGCGATGCCTTTTCTTGTAGAGTTGGTACGAGTTGACAAAGTTGTGCCAAAGGCTGTAGAGCCCGCCAGCCACGGCCACCACTGGGTTCATGAACGTGTAGGCCATCCAGATGATAAACACCGTGTTCTTCTGCCCCATGGCCTGCCCGCCGCTGATGCGGTCGCCGTAATGTCCACCGATGCGTTTGCCCAGCCAGAACTGCAGAGCGCAGCACACAAGCGTGGCCGCAAGCATTCCCGCAAAGCACAAAACCGAAATGCGGCTGTTGACAATGGCCCGTGTGGTGACGGCCATGGCCAGTGCCAGTGCCACCATCCATAGGTAGAACGCCAAATCGCGGACCGACACCACTATCTGCAGAAAACGCGGAAAGAACAACCGCGTTATCCACGCAAGTGCAAACGGGAAAACCAACAGCGGGAACACCTGCTTTATGATGATAAAAAACGAATGTGCAAAATTCATCCCAATGCCTGGATTAACCACTGGCACCACCGCAGGCACCACCAGCGCAGTGACAATATTTATCAGAATGGTGTAGCCCACCAGCGACAATGTGTTGCCCCCGAGTTTGTCGGTCACCACCACGGCGGCAGTGGCGGTCGGACATATCAGGCACACCATGGCGCTTTCCACAATGATACCCCACTCGCTCCCACGCAAAAGGCACGCCACAACGGCCATCGCCACAAACGCACCCGACTGGATGAGCGCCAGCCAGAAATGCCATCGGCAGAAACGGATTTTTGAAGGTTCGATTTTGCAGAACGAGATGTAGAGCATGGCAAAGAGCAGCAACGGCTGAACCACGCCAACAGCGCTGTTGGCCAGTTGGCGTGTCTCGGCGCTGAATCCAATAGCGGAAAACAAAAAATAGGCTGCCACACCCGAGCCCATGACTATCGGCAGCGCCCAATCCTTCACAAAACCAATTACCTTGCCCATCGATGCTTGCAAAATCAGGCGGCAAAAGTATTCAAATTCATCTTCTCCCCCACGACTTTTTATAAAGCCTCTGCCCTGCCTAAAAATTTTTACTCAATTGCCAATTCTGAACTATCTTTGCCATACTTAAACGGCATTTTGTGAATCGCGAACAACAGATTTATCGTGTGACGTGGGTTGGATTTTTCGCCAACCTGTTTCTGTCAGTGGGCAAGATTGCGGCTGGCATTGTGGGCCGAAGCGGCGCCATGATTGCCGACGGCATCCACTCCATTTCTGATTTCGCCACCGACCTTGTGGTGATGATTTTCGTCAAGGTGTCGGCCATGCCGAAAGACGACGACCACGATTACGGCCACGGCAAATTCGAGACGCTGGCAACCATCATCATTGGAATGGCTCTGTTTGTTGTTGCAGTTGGCATCTTCTGGAAAAGCATCAAACTTGTGGTTGATGTTGCCAACGGACAGACCATTGAGCCACCCGAGGCCATTGCTTTTGCTGCTGCCGCCGTGTCAATCGCCGTGAAGGAAGGTCTCTATCGCTACACCAAACGGATTGGCGAGAAGGTTGGTTCACAGGTGGTTGTGGCCAACGCCTGGCATCACCGTTCCGACGCATTATCGTCAATCGGCACGCTCCTGGGCATTGGCGGCGCCTATTTCCTTGGTCAGAAATGGGCCGTGCTCGACCCAATTGCCGCCATCATTGTCAGCCTGCTGATTGCCAAAGTGGCCTACGACCTTATCAAACCTGGCATTGGCGAAATGCTCGAGCGCTCGCTGCCGAAGGAACAGGAAGACGAGATTGAATCGATAGTGCTCAGCAACAAGCATTTCAGCGATGTGCACAATCTGAAAACCCGCCGCATCGGTTCGGGAATTGCCATTGAGATGCACGTGCGTGTGCCCGGCAGCATGACCGTGAGCGATGCCCACGAAGCCACCGACGACGTTGAGCACCGCCTGCGCGAACACTACGGCCAGCGCACACAGGTGATTCTGCACGTTGAGCCGAGAAGAGAATCGGACAAAAGAAACGGTTGAGCGAAAAGCACACCACAATTCAAGATAGTGTCAGCTGAAATCGATTCATTTTTTATACTGAATCGCTTTTCTTCGGCCATCAAATATTGGAAAAGTGCAGCTTCCGATTTTTGTTTTTCCGCGTTATCCGCAAAATTATCGGACCTTGTATATTATTGCAATACACATGATTATATTTACAAAAGCCGCGTCGTTTTCTGTCCGTAAAAAAACATAATCCATAATTTAAAGAATATTGCAGATTGTTGAAAAATAGCATTATCTTTGAGGCAACTATCTCATAACTGCTTATAATATGGATTCTGGTAAAAAAATTATTGTTCCTTGGGACTTCACAGAAGTTGCACAAAACGCGTTGGCACATGCAGCTAAAATAGCAAAAGTCCTTGAAAATGACATAATTATTCTACACATCGTAAAAGAGGAGAAAGATATTGCCGCAATTTCACCGAAATTGAATGAAGTTGCCGCAAATGCGGAGAAGACTTACGGATTGAAAGTTTCCGGTGTCGCTTTGGCAGGCAGCATTTTCACCACCATCGGCGAATACACCAAAGACCACGACGATGTCAACCTGGTGATTATGGGAACCCACGGAATGAAGGGTCTGCAGAAACTCACAGGCAGTTGGGCGCTTAAAGTGATTGTCAGCTCATACGCTCCTTTCATTGTTGTGCAAGACCCACCGCTCGAAAACACCACTTACAGCAAGATTGTTTTCCCAGTTGACTTCAAGAACGAAAACCGCGAGAAACTGGTGTGGGCCATCTATTTCGGCAAAATATTCAATGCAAAAATATGCTTCATCAAACAAGAGGTTAACGACTCAAATCTTGTCCGCAAGGTTAACACGAACCTCTCATTTGCAAAGAAATACCTCACAAAATACGAGGTTGAATATGAGATTGAAACCGCTTCGAGCGGCAACTTTGAGGAGCAGACAATTGAATATGCAAAACGTATTGAGGCTGACATGATGATGATTATGACTACCAAGAACATTGGTACTCTTGACTATGTGCTCGGCGCAAGTGAGCAATATATTATTGCCAACACCGCCCGCATTCCTGTCATGTGCGTCAATCCGCGCAAGAACTCAAATTTCGCATTAGGCTCGCTCTATTAATTGCGTAAAAATCGCAAGACGGCTATCCGTCCGAATGATTATAACTCTTACCCCTGGCAACTTTGTCGGGGGTGTTTTTTTGCGTGAACATCACTGTTTCAAAACAATAGATACTCATGCCGCCTCGATATTCGGTACGGACAAATCCGATTTTTGCCGCAGAAACAATTCATCCAAAAAAAATTCCTTTTTTCTGTAACATTGCGCAACATTCGCAGTCTATAGATTGTGGTTTGAGTGTAGAGACACGGTATGCCACGTCTCTACTGAAGGTGGAAAATCCACCGTTTGAACGATTAAACATTTAAACAACAATAAAATGAAAAAGTTTTTTAAGATTCTGGCTTTGATTTTTGTGATTGTGCTTTTCATCGGAACCATTGTGTTCCTGGCCAGCAAAAACAAGAAGGAGCCTGTGGTTTACAACATCGAGAAGCCGCAAAAGACAAACATCATCAACAAGACAATGGCGACTGGCTCGATTGTGCCGCGCAAGGAGATTGAAATCAAGCCGCAGGTTTCGGGCATTGTGCAGGATATATACCTTGAGGCAGGCTCGATGGTGAAAGAGGGCGAAGTGATTGCCAAAGTAAAGATTATTCCTGATGTTCAATCGCTTAACTCGGCCGAATCGCAGGTAAAAATGCAGAAAATGAATCTCGACAACGAGACCATCAACTACAACCGCCAGAAACAGCTATATGAGCGCAAGGTGATTTCGGAAAGCGATTTCCAAACAGCCGAATTAGCTTACAATCAAGCTGTTGAGAACTACAATAATGCGCAGAGCAACCTTGAAATCATCAAAGATGGTGTAAGCAAAAAGGCGCAGAACACCACCAACACGCTCATCCGCTCAACCATCAACGGAATGATTATCGATGTTCCAATCAAAGAGGGAAATAGCGTGACAATGTCGAACACATTCAACGACGGCACCACCATTGCCGTGGTGGCCGACATGAGCGATATGATTTTCAAGGGCAAGATTGACGAGAGCGAAGTTGGCAAAATCCACGAAGGCATGAATCTAGACCTGACCATAGGCGCCATTGTCGACACTCATTTCGACGCCACTCTGGAGTACATCTCGCCGAAAGGTGTTGAGGAGAACGGCGCAGTGCAGTTCGAAATTAAGGCGAAGGTGAAACTGCAGGCCGACCAGTTCATTCGCTCAGGCTACAGCGCCAACGCCGACATCATTCTCGACCGTCACGATAGCGTTATGGCCATCTCGGAAGGCTTGCTCTTCTTCGAGAACGACAGCTCGTTTGTCAACATTCTGGTGAGCGACACAACCGAGGCCGAGCAGCGTTTTGAGCGCCGCAATGTCGAAATTGGCCTGTCGGACGGCATCAACATCGAGATTAAAAACGGCCTTGACTGGGACGACAAGCTGAAGGGTAATGCGGTGATAAAGTAGGTGTTAGGCATTAGGTACTAGGCACTAGGCATTAGTGAGTAAGGTGTAAAGAGTAAAGTGTAGAGTTTAGAGTGTAAGGAGTAAAGAGTAGTGAGGTGAGGGTGTTGAAGGCTCATGGCTCAATGCTCAAAGCCAAATCAGAAATCGAAAATCAAAAATCAACAATGAAAAAGACAGCAATATTGGCAATAGTTGCGGCAATGTCGGCAAGCACCGGCTTTGCGCAGGACGAGTGGACTCTGGAGCGCTGCATCGGCTACGCCATCGAAAACAACATAACCATCAAACAACAGCAACTGAACGTTGAGCAACAGCACAATTCTTACGAACAGACGCGCTACGGAGTGCTGCCGTCAGTCAATGCGGGTTTGAGCCAGTCGTATTCATTCGGTCAGTCGACAGGTGGCGACAACACCTACGTCAACAACAACTCATCGACAACTTCGGGCTACATCTCGGCCAATATGACGCTGTTCAACGGTCTGTCGAAATACAACCAGATTAAGGTGAGCAAGCTCAACTACGAGGCCGCCTTGCAGAATCTGGAGCAGGCAAAGAACAACATGTCGCTGAACATCACATCGGCGTATCTTGAGGTGCTGCTGAACAAGGAATTGCTCGAAACATCGCGTGAGCAATTGGAACTGACGCGCGAACAGATTGAGACAAACCGCCAGCAGGTGGAAGCAGGAAAACTGGCCGCTGGAAAGTTGCTGGAGACGGAATCGCAGGCAGCATCGGAAGAGCTGGACGTGACAAACCGCGAGAACTCGCTGCTGATTTCGAAGATTACGCTGCAACAACTGCTGGAACTGCCTGTTAGCGAAAATTTTGATGTGGCCGTGCCCAACATCGATTTTGACCAGGTGGCAGCGACTCTGTTGTCGGTTGACACCGTGTATGAACGCGCTGTTGAGGAGCGTCCTGAGATTAAGAGCCGCGAGTTGGCCGTTGAGAGCGCCGACCGCCAGATTGCCGTGGCACGGGCACAGCAATATCCGTCGTTGAGCGCAAATGCCGGCTACAGCAACAGCTACTACAAAATGTCAGGGTTGGAAAATCCATCGTTGAGCGACCAGCTTGACGTCCACGGCAGCAAGAGCATCGGTCTGTCGCTGAGTATCCCAATTTTTAACGGTTGGCAGGCTCGCACAAGCGTGAAAAACAGCAAGTTGAACTACCAAAACTCACAACTCGAACTGCAACAGGCTAAAAACACTCTTTTGAAGGAGATTCAGCAGGTGTATGTGAACGCGCAGGCCGCTCTGAAACGCTATGAGTCGAGTCAGAAGGCTGTGAACAGCGCCGACGAATCGTTCCGCTACGTGAAGGAGAAATTTGATTTGGGTATTGTCACCCCGCTCGAGTTCAACGAGGCCAAAAACCGTCTGGCACAAGCGCAATCAACATTCATTCAGGCAAAATACGAGTACCTGTTCCGAATGAAGATTCTTGATTTCTACTACGGAAGAGAGCTGAAGATTTAATATCCGCTTACGGACAAAACTTCCAGCCGCCCTCAATCCACCGCATCAAACAGATGGTTGAAGCCAGTCATTGCGAAAATGTTCTTCAAATCGGGATTGAGACCGATAATGCTGACGCGGCTGCCTTTGGGTTTGGCGTTCTTCAACACCCCGAGGAAAATACGCAGACCGCTCGACGAGATATACTCGAGTTTCGAGCAATCGAACACGATAGTTTGGCCGGTCAGTTCGTAGAGCGGCTGAATTTCCTTTTCGGTTTCGGGTGCGGCGGCGGTGTCGAGACGGCCTTCAAGAATGGCTGTGACGGTGTCGCCTTGTTGTTGAATTTCGGTTTTCATATTCGTTTCAATTTTGATGTCAAATATACATTGGATACATAATATTTACAACGGCCAGCATCGCAACAAGCAGAACAATGTGAAGCCAGACACCCACCCGCGCGAAATCGGAAAAACGGAACGAGCCCGGGCCGAAAACAAGCATATTCTGAATGGACCCGATGGGCGATGAGTAACTGAACGTGACGCAGAGCATCAGCGACATAACAAACGGCATCGGGTTGCAGCCCAGCATTTCGGCCTGACCGTACATTACGGGGAAGAAAATGGCGGCTGCGCCAACATCGCTCACAAACTCGCTCACCACCGACGCAATCAGGCACATCACAGCCAGAATTATGTAGGGGTTGCTGCCGAAAATATCGATGATATTGTGGGCCAGCGCATCGGAAATACCTGTTTTGGTGATGGCCGTTGAGAAGACCACGGTGGCGCCCAGAATGAGCAGAATGTCCCACTCGATGTATTTCACCACGCTGTCGAAACGGCAGCACTTGAAGGCGAGCATCAGCCCAGCGGCCAGCATTGTGGTGGCCATCAGCGGCATCACGTGGAACGACGAGAATATGAACATCAGCACCAGTATGGCGGCTGAAGTGATTGTTTTTGAGCCAATTTCGGGCACGAAATGTGAGTCGAAGAATGTCAGGCTGCGGTGGTTGTTGCGCTCGAGTTGGCTCTCGCCCTTTGCGGGACATTCCAGCAGAAGCGTATCACCTGCCTGAAGCGTTATCTCACGCGGCTGACCGTCAACACGCTGCCCTTGACGCGCCACGGCCACAAGCACAACGTCGTTTTTCTGTTCAAAGTCGCACTGCGTCATCGATTTGCCGATAAGGTCGCTGCCGAAGGTTATGTATGCGGTGCGCATTTTGCGATTTGTGTCGATATCGTTGATGCTCCAAACGTGATGGTCG
>JAGCNL010000087.1 GCA_017645945.1 Salinivirgaceae bacterium | reverse complement strand
GGTTTATTTCGATGGTGATGAAGGCGATAAGGCTATCGCCACAGGTTTTGCCGTTGCAGGACGCCACGGTGCTGCAAAAGATGGTGAAGCTGATGATTACCTGACCATCAACACCGACAGCACACGCTTCTACATTAACGGTGGCAGCAGCGCCAAAGGCAATTTTGGTGTTGACGGCCGTGAAGATGGCGCCAAAGAAGGCAACAGTACCGCAGGCTTTGCAGTTAGCGGCCGCGATGGCTCGAAAGGCACAGCCAACAACCTTTTCGGTATCAATCTTGATCAAACAGCAGAAGTGATAAACAACGAGAACCGTATACTCTGGTATCCACAAAGAAACGCTTTTATGGCTGGTAATCTGAAAGTTGACAGCGCAGCACAAGTGGGTACGAATTCTTTCAATGCTGGTTTCCAAAATATAGCAAGCGGCAACTACTCTCAGGCTATGGGTTACAAGGCCGTGGCCGAAGGTGAGACTTCAACCGCCATTGGTAATCAAGCCAAAGCCACAGGCAATAGTTCATTCGCTTTTGGCGAGCAAACAACCGCTGCAGGCGCAAGTTCTGTTGCCATTGGTGTGGGCGCAAACACTGCCGACACCGCAACAAACGCATTCGCTTTTGGCGAACGTGCGCAAGCGGCAGGTCGCGGCAGTTACGCTATTGGCTCTGGAGCAATAGCCAAAGGCACAAGCAGTTATGCCTTTGGCAGCAACGGAGTCGACACGTTAGGTAATTGGTTGCCAGCAGCTTCCGCCACAGGCGATTTCGCATACGCCATTGGTGCAGGAACTGTGGCAGAAGGGAAAGGTTCTACTGCTTTAGGCGTTTACACAATCGCAAAAGGAGAGTATTCAACGGCATTAGGATATGGAACAATCGCTGATGGCCAATACTCAACGGCCTTGGGCAGAGGATATGCTTCAGGCGAAACATCTCTTGCAGCGGGTTTATTCACAAACGCTATAGGAGCTAGATCTACAGCTTTGGGATATCTTTCGACAGCTAATGGTTCAGCATCAACAGCAATGGGAAATAGAACAACCGCTAGCGGTTCGGCATCAACCGCAATGGGCAATAAAACAACTGCAAGTAACTATTACTCTACTTCAATGGGCACTTATACGATAGCCAGTGGCAATGCATCAACAGCAATGGGAAGTAGAACAACCGCTAGCGGTTCGGCATCAACCGCTATGGGAGTGGAAACAATAGCCCGTGGCGATGCATCAACAGCAATGGGTGCTGGTACTATTGCTTCTGGTGATTGGTCTACAGCTATGGGTTTTCATACAATCGCTAATTATTTTAATGAAACTGTTGTTGGACGCTATAATACAAAGAATGAAGGATTGTTTGTAGTTGGAAACGGAAGCGGTCCTATCTGGAGGAATGGAGAAACAGAACCATATGATACCATAAGAAGCGATGCCTTTGTTGTATACGAAAATGGTGACGCTGAATTTAGAGGGAATTTATATCCGGCTGTTACAAAATATGATTGGCAAGAGTATATGCCTACATACACTTTGGGCACTTCAACTAACATGTGGAATGCGGTGTACGCCACCAACGGTGTGGACCAAACCTCCGACCAACGCCTTAAAACCAACATCAAACCGCTTGAAAAAGCATTGGATAAAGTGCTCACACTCAATGGTGTAACCTACGAGTGGCGCATTAAGGAGTTCCCCAACAAGAATTTCGACAGCAACCGCCACGTGGGTGTTATTGCACAAGAGCTTGAGGCCGTTCTGCCCGAGGCCGTCGAGACTGGCGCCGATGGCTATAAATCGGTTAACTACAGCAACATAACCCCGCTGCTTATTGAGGCCATAAAAGAGCAGCAATCTATAATCAACAATCAGCAGCAGCAGATTGACGAGTTGAAGAAGATGGTTGAGGAACTGCTGAAGAAAGAATAATAGTTGCAAGGACGGATTAATCGCACTGCACAATGCAAAGAAGGCTGAAACCCATGGGTTTTAGCCTTTTTTGCATTGGATGAATACACTTGATAAACAGACTATTACAATAGGAGGAAGATGATTTTATGCAAATTTGCAATTCAACTGCAAATTTGCATAAATTAATCAAAATATCTGCTTATATTTTTGTAATTCAGTAATTTGCAATCAGCATAATCATTTTCAAGCTCCCCTGCATAGATTACGCTTTTCGACAAAACACTTTTGCCATAAACTTTTGAGAATGCAGTTAATCCTTTAACAAAGTCTGTATCAAATGTTTGTGCCGACTTAATTTCAAATGCCCTGAATTTGCCTCCATCAGTCATCAGTAGGTCAACTTCATTTTTGTTAGAGTCGCGGTAAAAATAGAGATTGTCGCGCCGACCAGCGTTGAGACGGCTTTTTATTGCCTCGATAACAATCATATTTTCAAACAGATGCCCCCGCATTTTGTCGTAGTTTAGTTGACTTGGATTGTCAATTTCAAGCAGATAAGAAGCCAAACCCGTATCATAAAAATACAGCTTCGGGGTTTTCACCAACCGTTTCCCGATGTTGTCATAAAATGGGTGCAGCAAAGTCACAATGTATGATGTTTGAAGCACATCGAGCCATGCTTTTATGGTGTTGACCGAAACGCCCACCTCGCCCGACAAATCCGATGCATTGAACAGGCTTCCGATACGTCCGGCGCAAAGCCGCATAAAGGTTTGGAACCTATGTAAATCGCTGACATTTAAAATATTCCTGACATCTCTCTCAAGATACGTTTTAATGTAATTTGGATAGAAATATTCCGGCTTGTTGGTTTGCGCATAAATAGCCGGGTAGAATCCGTCGAAAATAAGTTGGCTCAAAGGTTTGGTGGAAGTTTCAACTGCAATTTCGTCAAACGACAGCGGCAACAACTCAATAATAGCGGAACGTCCTGCTAATGACTGCGTTACGTGCTTCAGCATCAAAAGTTGCGAGCTGCCCGACAAGATAAATTTCCGACTTTTATCCTCATCAACAATTCCTTGGATATAAGAAAGCAGAATTGGAGCGTTCTGTACTTCATCAATAATCATTCCTCCGGACGAGGAGAGAAAACCCCGAGGGTCGCCCAACGCATAATTTAGAGTGTCGGGATTCTCCATTGAAAAATACTGATAATCAGGAAAAATGTTTTTGATTAACGTTGTTTTTCCCGATTGGCGCGGACCAGTTATTGTCAATACTGGAAAATAAGGCATAACCTCCTTGATGTGCCTCTCTATCTTTCTGTTGATGAAGGTTGTATCCATATTTTATGCAAATTTGCAACTCAACTGCAAATTTGCATAAAATTATGTAATTGACCAAAAAAACGCCACGAAAACCATCGTGGCGGATTTCTGCGGCTATTCGTAGAGACGGTCGCGCAGCTCGGCAATATGAGCGTCACTGATATAATCATCGTACTCCATCAGCTTGTCAATCATGCCGTTGGGGCCGATTTCGATGATGCGGTTGCTCACAGTTTGGATAAACTCGTGGTCGTGCGACGACATCAGCACATTGCCCTTGAACTTCACCAAAGTGTTGTTGAACGCCTGAATCGACTCAAGGTCGAGGTGGTTTGTCGGGGTGTCGAGAATAAGCACATTGGCATTGCGAATCATCATTCGGGCAATCATACAGCGCACGCGCTCACCACCCGACAACACGTTGGCTTTCTTGTTCACTTCATCGCCCGAGAAAAGCATCTTCCCAAGATATCCACGCAGATAGAGGTCGCTGGTGTCTTCCGAGAACTGTGCGAGCCACTCCATCAGCGTGATGTCGTCTTTGAAGAATTTCTCGTTGTCGAGCGGCAGATATGCTTTGGTGATGGTTTGTCCCCATGTGTATGAACCAGTGTCGGGTGCCATGTGGTCTTTCAGAATCTCGAAAAGCGTGGTCATTGCGCGAGTATTGCGCGACAGAAAGACGATTTTGTCGTCTTTGTTGACCGTGAAATTCAGGTTGCTGAACAGTTTCACACCATCGACGGTTTTCGAGAGGTCCTTCACTTCAAGAATACGGTCGCCACATTCGCGAGCTGGGGTGAAGATGATACCCGGATATTTGCGGTTCGATGGTTTAATCTCCTCAATATTAAGTTTTTCCAACATCTTCTTGCGGCTGGTGGTCTGTTTGCTTTTGGCCACATTGGCGCTGAATCGGCGGATGAATTCTTCCAACTCTTTCTTCTTCTCCTCTGCCTTCTTGTTCTGCATTTGTTGCTGGCGCAGAGCAAGTTGGCTCGACTCGTACCAGAAACTGTAGTTGCCGGCAAACATCTGAATTCGGTTGAAATCAATATCAACGGTGTGAGTGCAGATTGAGTCGAGGAAGTGGCGGTCGTGCGATACCACAAGCACAGTGTTCTCAAATTCCGACAGATAGTGCTCGAGCCAGGTCACAGTGTCAAGGTCGAGGTCGTTGGTAGGCTCGTCGAGCAGCAGATTGTCGGGCTTGCCGAAAAGCGCTTGTGCCAGCAGCACCTTCACTTTTTCCTTACCGCTCAACTCGCGCATGTATTTTTGATGCAAATCTTCTTTTATGCCAAGTCCGCTAAGCAGTGTTGCAGCATCGCTTTCGGCGTTCCATCCGTCCATTTCGGCAAATTTCTCCTCAAGTTCCGAAGCCTTGATGCCATCCTCCTCACTGAAATCAGGCTTTGCATAGAGTGCGTCCTTCTCGTTCATCACGCGCCACAGCTCGGAGTGGCCCATCAGCACGGTGTTGAGCACAGTGCAGTCATCGAACTCAAAGTGGTTCTGCTTCAGCACCGAGAGACGCTCGTGCGGTCCAATGGTGACGGTTCCACGTGTGGCGTCGATTCCGCCGTAGAGTGTTTTCAAAAAAGTGGATTTTCCCGCACCATTGGCACCAATAATGCCATAGCAGTTGCCTGGCGTGAACTTAAGGTTAACATCTTGGAAAAGAATGCGTTTGCCAAACTGAACGCATAGATTTGATACTGTAATCATTGTCAAAATTTTTGAGCCGCAAAGGTAGGAATTTAACGGCAATAAAAAAGTCGCTTTCAAAAAGCAAAAATCAGATAACCGCAGAATTTTAAATGATTGTTATGCAAATTTTTAAATACAAACAGCTCCATCAGTTCCAAAAATCACGGTGCACCTCCACCCTACTCTCCATAAAAAACGTTAACAAAACGTTAAACCCCCGTTAATTTTTGTTAATAGGTGTCAGCCCTATCAAATGTTTTATCAAATTTGCGCCGTTGACTTGAAAAACAAACATATTTATTTATACAACTATGAGCGAAATTGTTGATATCAAAGAACTTAACGACCGCATACAGCGCGAGAGTTCGTTTGTCGACCTAATCACTATGGAGATGAACAAAGTGATTGTGGGTCAGAAGCATTTGACTGAATGTCTGCTAATTGGCTTACTGTCCGATGGACACATTCTTCTTGAGGGCCTTCCTGGATTGGCCAAAACTCTGGCTATTAACACATTGGCGCAGACCATCAACGCTGGGTTCAGCCGTATTCAGTTCACCCCCGACTTGTTGCCTGCCGATGTCATCGGAACAATGATTTACAGCCCCAAAACTGAGGAGTTCAGCGTCAAGAAAGGCCCGATTTTCACCAACTTTGTTTTGGCCGACGAGATTAACCGTGCCCCGGCAAAGGTGCAGAGCGCGCTGCTCGAGGCCATGCAGGAGAAGCAGGTCACCATTGGCGACACCACTTTCCAACTTGAAAAGCCGTTCCTGGTGATGGCCACTCAAAACCCGATTGAGCAAGAGGGAACCTATCCGCTCCCCGAGGCGCAGATGGACCGTTTCATGCTCAAAGTAATTATCGGCTATCCGAAAAAAGAGGAAGAGCAACTCATTGTGCGCCAGAACATTCAGCGCACATTCCCAAAGGCCAACAAGATTCTCTCGACCGACGAGATTGTTAAGGCACGCGAGGTTGTGAAAGACGTCTATATGGACGAAAAGATTGAGCGTTATATTGTTGATATAGTGTTTGCTACACGTTATCCCGACGAGTACAAACTCGACTACCTGAAAGAGATGATTGGCTTTGGCGGTTCGCCGCGTGCCAGCATCAGCCTTTCGAAAGCCGCAAAGGCCTACGCGTTCATCAAACGCCGCGGCTACGTGGTGCCTGAGGATGTGCGCGCCGTTTGCCACGATGTTCTGCGTCACCGTATCGGTTTGACATATCAGGCTGAAGCTGAGAATATTACAACTGAAGACATTATCAACGAGATACTGAACAAGGTTGAGGTGCCTTAATTGGGTGTTGGGTGTTGGGTGTTAGTAATTAAGATTTTTTTAATTAAGATTCACCGATTAAACATTCAATCAATCAGTTAGTCAATTAATCAGTCTTTGATTATGGAGACTTCGGAATTACTAAAGAAAGTACGGCATATTGAGATAAAGACGCGCGGGCTGTCGAATCAGATTTTTGCGGGCGAGTATCATAGCGCCTTCAAAGGTAAAGGTATGACATTCAGCGAGGTACGCGAGTACAACTACGGCGATGCCATCCGCGACATCGACTGGAACGTTACGGCGCGGCTCAACCACCCGTTTGTCAAGGTTTTTGAGGAGGAGCGCGAGCTGACCGTGATGCTGCTGATTGACGTCAGCGGGTCGAAGAACTTTGGTACGCGCAGCCAGTACAAACTCGACCTGATGACCGAAATTGCAGCCGTGCTCTCGTTTTCGGCTATCAAGAACAACGATAAGATTGGCGTCATTATGTTCAGCGACAAGGTTGAGAAATTCATTCCGCCGCAGAAGGGCCGCAAGCACATTCTGCGCATCATCCAGGAACTGCTCAACTTTGAGCCGCAGAGCCGCCAGACCAATGTGGCAGCGGCTTTGGAGTACCTGACCAGCGCCATCAAGAAACGCTGCATCGCATTCGTTATTTCCGACTTTATCGACAGCCGTTTCAACGACGCGCTCACCATCGCCAACCGCAAGCACGACCTTGTGGCGCTGCGCATCTACGACCAGCGCGAGACCGAAATGCCGTCGATTGGATTGGTGCAGATGACCGATGCCGAAACGGGTGCCACGCAATGGGTTGACACATCTAGCCGTGCTGTGCGTGAGGCCTACAGCCATTGGTGGATGTCGCTCTCACTCAACGTTGAGTCGGCATTCAAGCGCAGCGGCGTTGATTTTGCAACCATTGCCACTGGCGACGACTATGTGAAACCGCTAATCGGACTGTTCAAACACCGAAGCGTGTAAGATTTAGGAGTTAGAAATTAGAATTTAGGAATTAAAAAGGCATAAGGCACAAGGCATAAGCGTTTGAAAATTAATAATTAACAATGAATAATTAAAAATGAAATCTGTGTTATCTGTGTCGTCTGTGCGAAAATCGAAATTCAAAAATCGAAAATCATAAATCAACAATGTATAAATATCTGACAATATTGGCGATAGCATTCGGTCTGGCAGTGCCAGGGGCTCAAGCGCAGGTAAATGTCAAGGCATCGATGGACACTTCAATGATGCTCATCGGCGACCAGACCAATTTCCGCGTAGAGGCTTCGTTTCCTGACGGTTACAAGGTGATGCTGCCCGTCATGGCCGACACCGTGGCGAAAGGGCTCGAGATTGTTGAGGCTGGAGTCATCGATTCGGCACTGACCGACGGCATTGTCCGAATCAGCCAAAAATACGTGGTCACCAACTTCGACAGCGGCTGGTACGCAGTGCGCCAACTGCCGTTCGCCATTCTCGACCCAAGCGGCAACACCGACACAATCTATTCAGAACAAGTGTATTACGGTGTGATGACAATGCCGCTCGACACCGCCAATCCAAACTCGATTTGCGCTCCCAAGCCAATGGTTGAGGCGCCATTCAAAATCAGCGAACTGGTGCCATACGTGAAATGGACAATGCTGGTGCTGCTTGTGGCGGCCATTGTCGGGCTTGTCATTTACGTGCTTGTGAAACGCAAACGCAACGAGCCGATTTTTGCCAAACCCAAACCGCAGGAACCAGCGCACGTTATCGCTTTGCGCCAACTCGACCAGCTCAAGGAGCAGAAACTCTGGCAGCGCGGACTGGTGAAGGAGTTCTACACATCGCTCACCGACATTGTGCGCATCTACCTGAACGGCCGCTTTGGCGTGCAGGCAATGGAGAGCACCACAGCCGAGATTATGCAGATGACGAAGAACGTTGAAGAGATAGACAAAGACCTGCGCAAGAATCTGCAAGAGCTGCTCGAACGGGCCGATTTTGTGAAATTCGCGAAAGCGCAAGCCGAGGCCAACGAGAACGAGGCAAGTTTCGCCTTTGTTGAGCATTTTGTGCTGACAACCAAACCTATAGAGCAACTTCGTGACGATGACGAGGCGACCGAGGGTGAAGCTGGCGGCGAGCAAAACGTAAAAACGGAGTAGACTATGGAAAATATAACTTTTAACAATCCTAACCTGCTGTATCTGTTACTTTTACTGATACCGATGGTAGGTTGGTACGTGTGGAAGCACCGCGATATGGACACATCGGTGCGCCTTTCGACGCTCAACGGATTCGCCAGCGCCCCGCGCACCTACAAATGGTATCTGCGCCACGTGCCTTTCGCCTTGCGCACGCTTGCAATGGCCGTGCTGGTGGTGGCTCTGGCCCGTCCTCAGTCGACCGACCGATGGAGCAACACAACCACTGAGGGCATCGACATTGTGGTTGCGCTCGACATCTCTGGCAGTATGCTTGCCGAAGATTTCAAGCCCAACCGTCTGGAGGCCGCCAAAAGCGACGCCATCAAGTTCATCTCGGGCCGCCCCAACGACCGCATCGGCCTTGTGGTGTTTGCCGGCGAGAGTTTCACGCAGTGCCCCCTGACAACCGACCACGCCACGCTCATCAATCTTATTGAAGAAGTGAAAAGCGGTATGATTGAAGACGGAACGGCTTTGGGTGTGGGCCTTGCAAATGCGGTGAGCCGACTCAAAGAGTCGAGCGCCAAAAGCAAAGTTGTGATTCTGATGACCGACGGTGTGAACAACCAAGGCGAAATTCCGCCACTCACCGCCGCCGATATTGCACAGGCAATGGGCGTCCGCGTTTACACCGTGGGCATTGGCACGCAAGGTCAGGCTCCGTATCCGTTCACCGACGCCTTCGGCAACAAGCACTATCAGAATGTCAATGTTGAGATTGATGAGGATGTGCTTTCGCAGATTGCCAACCAGACTGATGGCCGCTATTTCCGCGCCACCAGCAACCGCCGTCTGCAGGAGGTTTACGAACAGATTGACCAACTCGAGAAATCTAAAATCGAGACCAAAGAATACAGCAAGAAAAACGAGGAGTACCTGCCGCTACTGCTTGCCGGACTGGCACTGCTCGCCATCGAACTGCTGATGCGGAACACGATTCTGCGAGGATTAAGTTGATGAACGATAACGAAAATATTAAATTGATAAATAATAAGTTAAATGCATTATGACACAAAGAATCAAACAACGGTTTCCACTTATGCCTTGTGCCTAATGCCTAATGCCTAAAAAATATGTTCCAATTTGCTAATCCACAATATCTTTTATTTCTGCTGCTGGTGCCGGTCCTGCTGCTGATTTTCATTGCAGGGCGGATGATACGTCGGCACGCTTTGCAGGCTTTTGGCGATTCCGACCTTGTGAATGGTCTGATGCCTGACACTTCAGCTTCGAGGCCGTGGGTAAAAATTGTGCTGTCGCTGCTGGCACTTACGCTGGTGGTGATTGCCGCCGCCGGGCCACAGTTCGGCACCAAGTTACGCGAAGTGAAACGCACTGGCATTGAGTTGGTTGTAGCTCTCGACGTGTCGAACAGTATGCTTGCCGAGGACATCACCCCCAACCGATTAGAGAACGCCAAACGCGCCATCTCAAAAATGATTGACGGCTTGAAAGATGACAAACTCGCGCTGATAGTGTTTGCCGGCGACGCCTTTGTGCAATTGCCGATGACAAGCGACTACACCGCAGCCAAAATGTTCCTTTCGTCAATCAACCCGTCGCTAGTGACCAATCAGGGAACGGCTTTGGAGAAGGCTATCAATCTGGGTGTCAAATCGTTCACGCCAGGCGATGAGAAAAACAAGGCCATTGTCATCATCACCGACGGCGAGGACCACGATGGTGACCCGATTGCCGCTGCCACCAAAGCCAACGAGGCCGGAGTAACCATTCATATGGTGGGTATGGGTTTGCCGCAGGGCGCACCAATCCCGACAGTCAACCGCAATGGACAGCGCGACTATCGCACTGACGCTCAAGGAAATGTGGTTATCTCAAAACTCGAGGAGACAACGCTGAAACAGGTTGCCGCAGCTGGTGGCGGAAAATACATTCGCGCCAACAACACCAAAAGCGGCCTGAGCGCGCTCTTCAGCGAACTGAACAATATGGAGAAGGTGGAGATGGAAGCGAAAATCTATTCGGAATACGAGGAACAATATCAATATTTTCTGGGCTTCGGACTGCTGATTCTGCTGGTTGAGGTGTTCATTCTCAACCGCCGCAACCGCCGCCTGAACGCTATCAATTTCTTCAAGAATTCTAAACTGACGCTTAATCGATAAAGATATGAAAATCAAAGGTTTGTTTGTTGCAATACTGATGCTGGCAATCGCGCTTCCGCAGATGGCCGGAGCACAGACGGAACGAAAATATATCCGTCAGGGCAACCGCCAGTTCAACAGCGCCTTCGCCGACTCGACAAAGATTGACTCGACACGTTTCGCTGAAGCCGAAGCAAGTTACCGCAAGGCTTTGGAGCAGGACCCGAACAGTTGGGACGCGTCGTTCAATCTGGCCAATTCACTTTTGAGTCAGGGCCGCATGGAAGAGGCCGCTCGGCAATATCAGGCTCTTGGCGCAAAAACCGATGTCGAGAAAGAGAAACGTGCCGCCGCCTACCACAATCTTGGCAACTGCCTTCTGCAATCTGATAATCTGCAAGGCGCTATCGAGGCTTACAAAAACGCTCTGCGCAACAATCCTAACGATTTGGAAACCAAATACAATCTGGCTTGGGCGCAGGACAAGATGAAACAGCAGCAAAACGAGAATCAGCAGAATCAAAACCAGAACAAGCAAGACCAAGACCAGCAGGACCAAAAACAAAATCAGGACCAGCAGCAAGACCAACAGCAGAATCAGGACAAACAGCAAAAAGACAAACAAGACCAGCAAAGTCAGGATAATCAGCAACAGCAGCCTCAACAAGCACAGCAACAGCCTGAGCAGAACGACGAACAGATGTCGAAAGAGGATGCGATGAGAATTCTAGAGGCTTTGGAGAACGACGAGAAAGACGTGCAGGAAAAAGTGCAGAAGCAAAAAGCACAACCGCAACGCAGAAGAACGCAGAAGGATTGGTAAATCATTTAGGATGTAGGAGTTAGAACGTGGAGACGTGATATTATCGCGTCTCGAAAATTGGAGAAATATTCACTATTTTCGCAGAGCGCAAAACGATACAAAGATGAAACTGACACGAATATATAAAACATTGCATTTGAGGGCGATAGCGGCTCTCGTGCTTTTGGTTTTCGGCGTAAGCCTTAAGGCCAGTGCCGACGATATAACTTTCACCGCCAACGCGCCACAAGTCGTTGAGGTTGGCGAGCAGTTCAGACTTCAGTTTGTGCTGAACGCAAAAGGCAGCAATTTTTCGGAGCCGAATATCACTGATTTTCAGGTGCTCTCGGGGCCAAACACTTCGTCGAGCAGCAGCATTCAGTGGGTGAACGGCTCAATGTCGCAGAGTACAACCAACACCTACACATTCATCTTGATGGGCGACCATGAGGGCAAATTCACCATTCCGTCAGCAACCATAAAATCGGGCGGCAAAACCTACCAGTCGAAGCCTATCACCATTGAGGTTGTGGCAGGCTCAAGGCCAGCAGCCGGCAGTGGCAATCAGGGCGGGCAACAGAGCGGCGGCAGTACACCTGCAGCCACAACAAATCCCGATTTGAGCAGCGACGACCTTTTTGTGGCAATCACCGTCGACAAGAAAAAACTCTATCAAGGGCAATACTTGGTTGCTACCATAAAACTCTACATCCGCAACAAGGATGTGTCTGGTTTTGAAGATGTTAAATTCCCGCCGTTCACTGGATTCTGGAGCAGCGACCTTGAAGCACCGCAACAAATAGAACTTTTGCGCGAGAATGTCAATGGGCAGATTTACAACACAGGATTGCTGAAAAAAGTTCTTCTGATGCCGCAACGCTCTGGCGAACTCACTATCGACCCGATGGAAATCACAGTTCTATCACGCACACGCGTTCGCAGCAACAACCCGTTCGACGACTTTTTCGGCGGTTCGTACCGCACCACACCATACAAACTCGCTAGCAAGCCTGTTAAGATAAACGTAGACCCGCTTCCAGCAGGCAAACCAGCCGATTTTTCGGGCGGTGTGGGCAACTTCACGCTCAATGCGTCAGTCGATAAAACCGAAGTGAAAGCCAACGAGGCCGTCACGCTTAAAGTGAAAGTGTCTGGCACTGGCAACCTTAAGTTTATCAATAACATAAAGATTGATTTTCCGCCCGATATCGATGTTTACGACCCAAAAACAACGCAGAATATCAAAACCGACGCCAGCGGAATGTCGGGCTCGGTAACGTTCGATTATCTGTTCATTCCGCGTTATGCGGGCAACTATCGCATTGCGCCAATCACGTTCAGTTATTTCGATACTAAAACAAAGACATACAAGACTTTAACCACGCAAGAATTCAATATCAATGTTGAGAAAGGTGAAGGCGATACTGAAGCCAATTCGGGTGTGGTTCAGGCACTTACAAAAGAAGATGTGAAGTTTATCGGCAAAGATATCCGCTACATTAAGCCCATCAGTCAACTCGACCGCAAACAGGCGCTGATGTTCGGCACACCGCTGTTCTACGGTTGCTACGCCATTCCGCTTCTGATTTTTGTGGCGATAATCTTATTCCGCTTGGCGCAGATTAAGCAGAACGCCAATCAGGCCGCCGTCAAGAACCGCAAGGCTGGCAAGGTGTCGCGCAAGCGGTTGCGCCAGGCTTCGAAGTATATGAAACAGGGCCAGGAGGCGCAGTTCTACGACGAGTTGCTGAAAGGCATTTGGGGCTATTTGAGCGACAAACTGTCGATTCCAGTGGCCAACCTCTCGAAGGACAATGTTACCGATATTTTGGCGGCACACAACGTTGACTCCCAACTTGTTGGCGAACTAATGGACTTGCTCAACTCGTGCGAGTTCGCACGTTACGCGCCAGCGGCAGTGTCGGGCGGTATGGACGAGATTTTCCGCAAGGCCGACGATACACTGTCGAAACTTGACCAAAAAGTGAAATAAATGTTGAGAGGGAAGAGTTTAGAGAGAAGTTAAACGTTTAAAGTTTAGAAGGTTTAGAAAAAGAATGGCTCAAAGCTTATAGCTGACAGCTCAAAGCAAACAGTAACAAAAAAATATTGACAATGAAACAAATAGTAAAATATATAATCGTAGCAGTGGCAGTTATAATGCCATTGTGCGGTTTCTCGGCCGATTTCAAGGCTCAACTCGATTCGGCAGCGGCCAGTTATCAGGCCACAAAATACGAGCAGGCTATCAGTATCTACGAAAGCATTGTGGCTCAAGGATATGAATCGTCGGAATTGTATTTCAACTTGGGCAACGCCTACTACAAATCGAACAAATTTCCTTATGCCATAGCCAATTACGAGCGCGCACTGAAACTCAACGCCACCGACGAGGACATTCTTTTCAACCTTCAACTCGCAAACACTCATGTTGTTGACAAGATTGATGTGCTACCCGAATTTTTCCTGAAATCGTGGGGGCAGTCGCTAGTGAGGGCATTCACATCGAACCAATGGGCAGTGCTGAGCATCGTCTCGTTTGTGGTTGCGCTGGTGCTTTTGCTGCTTTTCTTCCTGACCGACCGTCCGCTTTTGCGCCGATTCGCCTTCTGGATTGGCTTGCTGTTGATTGTTGAAGCTGCCTTCTCGTTCAGTTTCTCGTCGAAGCAGAAAAACAATATGCTCAACGAGCCTGAAGCCATTGTGGTAACGCCATCGGTTGTGGTTAAAAGCTCACCCGACGCTATGGGCACCGAACTGTTCCTGATACACGAAGGCCTGAAAATCAAGGTTACCAACCAAAACGGCGAGTGGTCAGAAATCAAACTCTCCGACGGAAATAAAGGTTGGGTGAAAACATCTGATTTTATTGTGATTTAGCGAAACTGGAAAAGAGTTAAATAACAAAGGCATAGGTGGCTACCACTTATGCCTTTTTTCTTTTGCCAAACCTCAACACTAACACCCAATACCTAACACCCGACACCAAACACCTATATTCTAATTCCCACCAGCAGAATGTCGTCGGTTTGATCAATAATTTCCTGGCTCTTAGGTGATTTCGACAGAGCGTAGTTGATGTATTCGATTTGCTCGGTAAACGGTTTGTCATAGACAAGAGTCAGAAGGTCGGTAAGTATGCCTGTCGAGAATTCCCATTCCGAGTTCAACTGCTGCGCAATGCCATCGGTATAGAAATACAAAACATCGCCTTCCTGCAGCTCCATCGTGACATTGGTGAACTCTAACAAGCTGTCATCGCTGTTACCAATATGAATATCGTCCGATTTTATCTCAGAGAGATTCCCGTTTCGCACAATAAACATCGGGTTGTGGGCGCCTGCAAATTGCATCGTTTTGCTTTCGGAATCGATGATACAAAGAGCGATGTCAATCATGTTTGCCGGTTCCGAACCTTCCGCGTTGGGAATTGCGTTTTCTATTTTATTGCGCAACTTGTCAAGCATCGACGAAGCTGAAGGACACTGATTGTCAGCCACCTCCATTGTAGCTATATCGCTCAGCGATGTAATGCCCAGCATGCTTGTAAACGCGCCTGGAACACCGTGACGCAAACAATCGCCCACGGCTATAAACTTATATCGGCCTTTTTGAGCCGCCCAATAGAAGTTGCCCGACACAATATCAAGAGGCTTCCAAATAACCAGATTGTCACCAAAAATCGAGTTCATGATTTTTGCCGACGGCATAATCGAAGTCTGAATCTCTTTGGCGTAACGTATGCCGTCAGTAATCTGTACATTGATGGCAGACAGAATGTTACGCTGATATTCGTACTCCTCCTGCTGCTTGAGCAGAAGGATGTTGCTTTTCTGCTTATGACGGATTTCGCGCAACTTTACAATCACAATCACAATCAACAGAATTATTAAAACTCCTGCCGCAATATTGATGATTCTCACCATTTTCCTGCGCTCCTTAAACAGCAACTCACGTTTTTGTTTGTCTTTAACCTGCTGGCGCAGCATCTGCTCAAACTCATCCTTGGTACTCGACTTCGACGAGTTGAGAGTTGTTTCCAGATAATATTCCTGACCTTCCGAGAGGCTCTTCATTTTTTTATACTCCAGAGCTTTTTGGTAATTCCCCATCGCAATGTAGCAGTCGATATAGCAGTCGTAGTCGATTATCGGGGCTTCATCAATGTCGATATCCGACTTCTGACTGACTGAATCAAGCAGGTTCAGACACTCGGCATACCTGTGGTTGAGCAGCAGATACCTTGCCTTGCAGTTTTGGAGATTGTAATAGTTTGAGTAATAGCCATATTTCTTGACGTAGCCCATGGTCGTCTGGTAGATGTACTCGCAATGGTCGAGAAGGCGCCTCTGCGCAGCGGAATCGAGAATGCGGACGTAATCGAGACAGATGGGCAGCGAATTCTGCATTGTATAGAACATATAGGTTGAATCGTTGAGGCCCGTCGCCGTGGCGTACGACATATCACTGTACCTCTTTGCCAATATGATGTTTGACCGGTTGTCAGTTTCATGGTACTCATCATGTTCAGTTTCTGCCATATAGTTATAGTCGATAGTCAGACCCGGAATAGAGTTATGGGCAGAATCAATTGCTATGGCGTCGCGGAAATATTTTCTCGCCGTCTCAAAAATCTTGTAATCCTTATACATGGACCCCAGATTGCGGTAAATCGATGGTATTTCCGACTCGAGTCCCAGCGAGATGTAGATGTCAAGTGCCTTATGGAAGTACTCATCAGCCGAATAGTAGTCCTTCAAATCGAGGAAATCCTCGCCTGTGGCGTTGTAGCAACGTGCCATGCCAAGCGAATCGGCTATCGAAACATAAATTGTGAGCGCACGAAGGTGATTCGACAAGGCTCTCTCGTAATTGCCCATATTTCCGTGACACCACCCAAGAAACTGATGAGCGCGAGCCAGTGCACCATTATTGTTAATCTGCTCAGCCAGCGCACGCATCTGTTCGGCATAAAGCTGCACGGTGTCAACGCTCATGTGTTGTGAGCATATATCGTGCAGAATGTTCAGCTTCTGCTCGTCATCAGTTACAACCCTCAAACTGGCAGTCAGGCTGTCCAAGTGCGTCTTTGGCTGGCTGTTCAGGTTCAAACTCCAACCTGCCAGAGCAATAATTGCAAAGATTATATGTAAGTGCCTGATTCGCATACTGTCAAATTTTAACGCCCAAAAGAATTATGTCATCAGTTTGAGCTATCGATTTTTTGTTTGCGGGAGCACGCCAATCATCGATGCTGTCGTTGATAATCTTTTTCAGTTCATCGAAGGGCTTCTCGCAGTTTTCTTTCAGCAAACCAAGCAGTTTCCGCGATGTGTACTTCTTTTCTTCGCCGTCCTCTCCGTATCCGAATTGGTCGGTAATGCCGTCGGAATAGATGAACACCCTGTCGCCTTTCGATAAAGCAACCGTGCGGGTGACAAAAGATTTTGGATTAGCTGATATGTAACTTATCGGCATCCTATCTCCCTTATGCTCAGTCATTTTTCCATTGCTGATTACTATCGCAGGTCTGAAAGCTCCCGCATACTGCATTTCCAATGTAGAGTTATCGATTATGCAGATGGCCATGTCCATTCCATCAAGTGCCATGTGGCTCTCCTCCGACTGGCGGAGCGATTCAACCACTTTGTCGCGCATAAGGTCGAGTATGTTGCCAGCACTCATTTCTCCTGATTTGAACTCGGACATCAGCGTGATATCTGACAGAATGGAGATTCCAAGCATACTCATGAATCCGCCAGGAACACCGTGCCCCGTGCAGTCGGCAATTGAGAACAATGTCCTATTCCCCACCCTTGAAACCCAATAGAAATCGCCCGAAACAACATCGAGCGGGCGCCATAAGATAAGCGTATCGTCAAACAATTCCTTCATTTGTTCATCGGTTGGCAGCATCGATGCCTGCAGATGGTGGGCGAAATTGATGCCTGACGCGATTTGGTCGTTGATAATCTCGAGCTGATCCTTTTGCGACTCAAGTTCCTCATTGCGCGACGTTAATTTCCGTTCAACCTCCTTTCTACGTTTCAAACCTCTCTGAATGACGATGGTCAGCACAACAATCATCACCAGCGCCAAAATAACTGCCGAGGTTATGATGCGGAATCTGATTTCCTGCTCGTGACGGACAATATTCTCATTTTCTCTGGCGGCCTCGTTTTGCTGCAGAATGTCGGCAAAATCGTTTTTGACGGTCATTTTGGCTGACCTGACAGCAAATTCGCGGTTCAACTGCCGTTTTTCGGATTTTGTCGCCCTATTCAACCATTCGTATGCCAATCTATAGTAGCCGATGGCCTCATAATAGTCGGCCATGGCATAGCCGTACTCAACCCTGTATTCGTCCGAGACTCTACCATTATCATTGATAGAGGCGGCAACCTGCCCGAACACCTTCCAAGCCTTGTCGAACTGATGGTTTTCAATCGCATATTTGGCTTCCCACAACAAGAAATCGACTGACAGCGAACTTAAATTGAGCTCTTTCATAATCTTTAAGCCAGTGTTGTAAAACACCAAACTACTGTCGAGCAATATTTTACGCCTTTGTCCTGTCGTGTTACGGGCATTTTCAAGATAGATGTCCATCAAGTTCTTGCTGCTGTAGGCCATGCCAATCTTGTTGTTAGTCTTAGTCAGCATTTTGTATGCCTTCAGGTTTTTCGACTTTGCCTGCTGCAGCGTTCTGGCACTGCGGGTGTCATGATATTTGTTGATATCGGCGTATGCCAAATACAAATAATCGAAAGCAACATCATCAGCCATATTGCCTCCAGTACGGATGTTCATAACGGTGTCAATACCGAGTGCGCGGTTCAGATAACTCGTGGCAGTTCTATACAAATGGTGCTGAATGCACATGATTCCTATAGCCTTGCACACATTGCTGATTGCTTCCTGATTGTTGAGCTCATAGTACAAGTTGAGTGCCTTGTGGTTGTATTCGTTAGCCTCGTTGAATTCGTTCATCATCGCCAAGGCATTTCCAAGATTCTGGCAGCAGACGGCCATATTCTTTTTGTCTTCCACCGCCTCACTGATATTCAGCGCACTTTGGAACATTTCAACCGATTTGTGGAAGTCGCCATTGTTGTATAGATACCAACCAATATCATTGTATGCTTTTATACTGTCTTTGGCTGTTTTTGCAGAGAACAATTCTTCGAATGCCTGATTGAGCGATGTGTCAGACGGAGCGGAATCGTCGTCAGGAGCGGCGCAGACCGCCTCTGGCACTAAAAATGCGCACAGACATAAAATTGCTGTGAACATGAATGTTATAGCCGTTGACATCGTTCTCTTTACCATACCATCTGCCATTCAGATGTAAACGATAAATGTGCGATTTTTTTACAAGATTGTCAACAAAATTTCATTCTTCACAGCATTTTTTCGATTGTCGGCAAATTTGGGCAGACTTCGGAAAGCAAAAAAAGATAGCAGGCCTGTAAGCCAGGTTCTGTCCTTGCGGGAGCAAGGTCCTGTCATTTATCTCGAATTGCGGTCACCCACAACCACTATCGGCCTACCCCTCACAACATTTGTCGCCAAAAACAAGACGAGCAGCCTTGTCCGCCGGAGCGGGTTGTGATATACATGGCCTTTCAACTCGACAGGGGCACAACTGCCACGGTCACCCGCGACACTGGTGGTCTCTTACACCGCCTTCTCACCCTTGCCGCTTGCGCGGCGGTTCTTTTCTTCTGCCCTTCTGTACCCTCACGGACACCTTTCTTTCGGAAGGTCGATGCTCTGCGTTGCCCAGACTTTCCTCACTGCTTGCGCAGCGCGACAGGACGGCCTGCTATCGGGCGCAAAATTAGGTGATTATTGCGACGGACAGAATAAATTTTAAAAAACTGATGGATTTTTGTCGCCAAACCTTTACTGAACCCACCTTAAAAACACTAATTTTGGCGCCTATGGCGAAAAGAATTAAACCGATGATTTTTGGAGCGCTTTTGTTGCTGACGGCCTTTGCCGCCTGCAATAACGAGCCGCCCGAGTGCACCACCGAGCAATACCCGCCGCTGCTCTGCCGCTTGACGGTTCTGTCGGGACGGAAAATCGACTCCGCCGTTATATATATGCCCAAGCTCGACAGCGTGCTATACAAAGGCTCTGCCTTGCCGGCTGCGATTACAATTCCGCTCGACATAACAGGTGACACAACAAATGTTCAGTTCACCATTGTCGGCGTAACGAAAACAATTACTGAAAAATGGTCCAGCGTTATGGGCGTCGCCTCGCAACCCGAGTTGAGCATTGTCAATCTGAGTTGCGGAGCATTCTACGTTTTTAACGACCTCGACTACTCCCTGAGGTCCGTAATTGGCCTACAACCAACTTATAGATTTGATACTGTTTACGTTAAGGACGCAAATTCAGAAAACACGTACATGTATATCGACACTACAAAAACTGGTGTTGAATCTTATTATATGCCAATGGCTATCGATTCAATTCATTATTTTACTGACGAAATCGACCAAGACTATGAAACGCACGCTGAAATATTTTTTTAGTCTTCTGCTTGTGTGCTCATGGTTTAGCGGCACAGCACAGTTCGAAGACGACGAACTACCTCGCCGTCAGGTATTTGTGCGTGTCGGTTACGACTTGTCGCGCCTTGCACTGCCCTATGTGCGCGAAATCGGTTCGCATGGAATGGAGTTTTCGGTCGATGCCGAATTGCATTACAACTTTTTCCCTGTTGTCGAGTTCGGACGGCAGTCGCTCAAGCACAATACTGACAGCTTGCGATACAAGATGGCTGGCGAGTACGCACGAATCGGCCTTGACTATAACTTGCTGAAATACAAGCACCGCCTCGACCGCGATATTTTCTTCCTTGGCTTCAGGTTTGCGGGCACCAAGTTCACCCACGAGGCTCCTTACGCTGTGGTATCGGGTGTTTGGGGTGTATCCACCGATGACATTCCTGCATCAAACATCTCCGCCTATTGGGGAGAAGCGGTTGTAGGTGTCAAAGGCGAATTATTGAAGAATCTGTATATCGGCTTGACAGTCAGAGCAAAAATGATGTTTTCGCACACCGATTACAAATCAATGACGCCATACATCGTACCCGGATACGGCAAAGGATTCAATCGGTTCAATGCTGGTTTGAGCTATTCAATAATGTACGCCATCCCCATCCGAAGTGCTGGCAGCGACGGATACGAACTTGAGGAATGATTGCTGCAAGACTCCCCTACTTCTTAAAAATGAAATAAACCGCCAGAATCAGGAAGCAAAACCCGATGATGTGGTTGAGGCGGAATGTCTCTGTTTTGAAAACCGTGATGGTGAAAATTGTGAAGACCGTCAGCGACACAACCTCCTGAATGACTTTTAATTGTATCAAGTTAAATGGTCCGCCGTTGATGTTTGAACCGATTCGGTTGGCAGGAACCTGAAAACAGTATTCAAACAGCGCAATGCCCCAGCTGATGAGGATTACAGCCCACAGACCAAGGTCCTTGAAGCCCCGCATCTCACCGAATTTCAGATGGCCGTACCAAGCAAACGTCATGAATGTGTTTGAAACAATAAGCAGCAAAATTGTAATTATCGGTTTCATAATCAGTTTTTTTGTAAAACGGCCGCAAATGTATCAAAGTTTTCAGATGTGTGTAATTGTTTAATGGCCGATATACTTATATATGTCAGTCCGCAATTTTTTGGGCAACAATCAAAATGCGGTCCAGAAAACACAAATTGCCTTATCTTTACGCCATGAAATCGGTGCGGCTCCGATGTTAAAGCAATCGTCCGCAACCATGTTATAATGTTAAAATTTAATTGATTTACAAAATGATACAAAGAATTCAATCCGTTTATTTGTTTGTGGCCGCAGCACTCACATGCTGTCTTTTCGGTCTGCCGTATGCAAGCATTGGCAACAAAATTCTGACGTTCAACGTGACTGTTTTCCACCTGTCGCCCGCAGTTCCTGGAATGCAAGCCTCGACCATGCTCCCGCTTACTGCTATAACCATCTGTGCGGCATTACTTTGCGTGATTACCATCTTCCTTTTCGGAAACCGCACACGACAAATGAAAATTGTGAGGTTAAACATTATGCTTCAAATAGTTGTGTTGTTAGGCATGGCCGCATACTGCGTTGGTCTGCAGCACTCAATAGGAATGGGAACCTCATTCAGTCCGCGATTCGCCTCTGCCATTCCAGTTGTCAATATTATCCTGTTGGTTATGGCGTACAAAGGCATCAAAGCCGACGACGACCTTGTAAAATCAGCCGACCGCCTGCGCTAATTGGTTAATCGTAAAACGCTGAAATCGTGCAAAATACTGCTGTCAGGTTAAAAATTCCGTTTTTGTTCTGCTTTTTGCTGGCGTTTTTTTCCGCCATCGGGCAGAATCAAGACCAATTAACTGACAGTCAGCTTGCTATGCAGTATTACCGACTCGGAGTATACAACAAGGCCGCAGACTTGTTTGAGAAACTATACCAAAAAGGCCGCTCTGATTTCTATTACGGCTACTATCTGAACTCGCTTCTGCAAATACCTGATTATGAAAAAGCTGAATCACTAATAGAGGGGCAAATAAAGCTTAATCGCAACAATCTGAAATACAATGTCGATTTGGGAAACCTTCAGGAACTGAAAGGCAATCCCGACCGCGCCAAGCAAATTTACCATCAGACTATCAAGAAGTTAACACCAAGTGTCAGCCAAATAAACAATCTGGCGTCGGCATTCATTGACAAACGCAACTACGAACTTGCTGAAGAGGTTTATACCACCGGGCGCAAGCTGATGAAAGGCACATACGACTTTCGTATTGAGATGGCGCAACTCTATTATTATCAGCGCAATTACAGCCAGATGATTGTTGAGTTTCTGGAGTTGCTCAACGTGAGCGACGTTTATCTGCAACAGGTTCAGAACTATTTTCAGCAGGCAATTTACAGCGATTCCGACGAGTCGCTCAACGAACTGCTGATTGACAAGCTCCTCGAATATTCGCGAAACTATCCTGACAATAAAGCTTTTACCGAATTGCTGATTTGGATTTACGTTCAGGACCGCAATTTTCCAATGGCTCTGATTCAGGCCAAGGCTCTCGACCGTCGGCTCAACGAGGACGGTCACCGCGTGGTTTCGCTGGCGCGGATGGCTTCAGACAATAATGATTTTGCAACGGCCGTCGAAGCCTATCAGTATGTCTTAGATAAAGGTGGAAATCAAGAATATACGAATGCCGCGCGGACAGAAATGCTTCAGGTTATGTTCCGACGGATTGAGTTAGGAATCGACAATCAGCCTTCTGATTATCAGCAACTTGAAAAAGCACTTACCGATGCACTGCAAGACATGGGCATCAATGCCGAAACCGTCGATTTGGTGCGCAGTCTGGCCAAACTGAAATCCATCTATTTGGGCAAAACTGCCGATGCGCAGTTCCTGCTCGAAGACGCGCGCACCCTCCGTCTGCCCAAAACAGAAATCGCCGCCATCGATATTGAACTTGCCGATGTTTATCTGATGCAGGGCAATGATGTTGATGCGACATTGGCATATGCCCGCGTTGAGGACAACAACAAGAACAACCCCGTTGGTTCAGAGGCGAAACTGCGCAAGGCGAAACTTGCATATTATATAGGTAATTTCACGTGGGCACAGGCGCAACTCGACGCGCTGAAAGCCAGCGTTGAGAAACTGACTGCCAACGATGCCGCCTACCTGTCGGTGCTCATTGAGGACAATATAGGTTGGAGCGATGCCTCAGACACCGCAATGCTGATTTATGCTCATGCCGATTTACTTCATTATCAGCATAATGACTCTCTTGCGTTGCGCTGCCTCGATTCAATTATCACCATCTACCCCGATGCCCCGATTGTTGATGAGGCATGGTATCTGAAAGCGGAAATCTATCGTGCTAAAAATCAGATTGACAAGGCAATGGACGCATACCGCACTGTGGCCGAAAGATTTCCAGACGATGTACTGGCCGACAACGCAAACTACACGCTTGCAACACTTTACGAAAACCGCCTCAACGATAGTCAGGCAGCAATGTCGCACTATCTGAAGATAATCACTGATTACGCCAGCAGCATTTTCGTCACCGATTCGCGCAAGCGATACCGCGCTTTGAGAGGCGACAAGTGACGAAAAACGCAATTTGAGGTTTAACCTGGCAAATTGCCTCTTTCCTAAATTGTAGATACACAATCAACCACGCGATTTGTGACAAAGAATCGCAATAAAAACGTCTTTTTACTTGCTTTTATCGCGTAGATGACTAACTTTGATATACTATGTTTTAAACAAAACACAACAAAAATACACGCTTATGTATAACCAACAAGAATTAGCATCAATCAAGGCTCACAATCTTGAGCCTAGGGATGTAGAGGAGCAAATCAGACGATTTGCAAAAGGATTCAATCCACTGGACATAGTAGCGGCAGCGACCGCAAAAAACGGCATCAAATGCTTGTCGGAAGCACGTTTGCTGGAGTACGTGAAATTGTTTGAGTCATCGAAATCTCGGAAAATGAAATTCGTGCCTGCTTCGGGCGCTGCCTCGCGGATGTTCAAAAAACTGTTCGAAGTGATGGATGCGTACCAAGGTCCGCAAGATTACGATAAAGCAATGAGCGACAAGGCAATAGCCGATTTGTGCAACAACATCACAAAGTTCGCTTTCTACGACGATTTGCAGGCTGTTTTGAAGAAACAAGGCACATCGGTGGAAGATGTACTGAAAAACAAGCAAATAGATGTTCTGCTGAGTGCCATTTTGACCGATAAAGGCTTGAATTACGGCAAGTTGCCGAAAGGCTTGCTGAAATTCCACAAGACCGCCGACGGCTGCATCACTCCATTCGAAGAGCATCTGAAAGAAGGTGCAGCCTACGCTGCCGAAAATGGTGTGGCAAACTTGCATTTCACTGTGTCGGAATCGCATAAGGAATTGTTTGAGAAGAAGTTGGATGAAGTTATGCCGTTCTACAGCAAAAAATACAACTGTCGTTACAAAGTGTCGTTCAGCACACAAAAGCCTGAAACTGACACCGTTGCCGTTGACGAAAACAACAAGCCTGTTCACAATCCAGATGGAGGTTTGGTTTTCCGTCCGGGCGGACACGGCGCACTCATCGCCAACCTGAATCAGATTGACGCTGACATCATCTTCATCAAAAACATTGACAATGTAGCGCAAGACACCAAGAATGCCGATACCTTGCTGTATAAGAAGGCAATAGCTGGCATGTTGCTCTCGAATCAGGCCAAAGTGTTCGAATATCTGCGCAAACTCGACGAAAATCCGACCGAAGCGTTAATGATTGAAGTTGAAGCATTTATAAAGACCAAACTGGCCATTCTGCCGCCAGCCGAGTTCCCGCTCTACTCCGAGAACCAGAAACTTGATTTCCTGCGCAACAAACTGAACCGCCCAATCCGCGTCTGCGGTATGGTGGTGAACGAAGGTGAGCCTGGTGGTGGCCCGTATTGGGTGAAAGGCGCCGACGGTTCAATCCAACTTCAGATTCTTGAAAGCACGCAAATACCTGACAACAAGAAGGATATAATGGCACAAGCCACTCACTTCAACCCTGTTGATTTGGTATGCTCAACGGTTGATTACAAAGGAAATAAGTTCGATTTGCCGATGTTTGTTGATGCACAGACTGGTTTCATCAGCAGCAAGAGCATCGAAGGCAAAACCGTGCGTGCGCTTGAGCTGCCAGGCCTTTGGAACGGCGCAATGAGCGACTGGATTACTCTGTTTGTTGAGGTTCCAGCCAGCACATTCAATCCTGTTAAAACTGTCAACGACCTGCTGCGCGAAGCTCATCAGTAATTGACTGACAGATAGTTTGAAGCATTGCAGGCGGCAGATGACACGTGAAGTCAAACGTTCGATTTTGATTGGTGTCGCAACGCTGCTGTCTGCAATGCTTTTTAATTTCATAAACACCCACCAGCTTAAGGCCGACGGCATTGAACTCCGTGACGGCCAAACAGTTATCACTGCTGACGACGCAAGTTATCTGGCACCTGCCGACAATTATCTTGAAAATGGTGTGTGGCGGGCAAATTCGCCTGCCGACAACTCTTATTACCTCCGCTCGCCAGGGTACGGAGGCATTTATTTGATTTTCAAAATAATATTTCCGCAAAATCCTCTGTTTTGGCTGAAGATTTTTCAGATGCTGCTTTTTGCAGTTTCGGCAGGTTTGCTCTACGGGCTTGCACTGAAATTCACCAAATATGAAATCGCATCAGTTTGTGCTGCAATAATTTATGGTTGCACACCTTTTGCTTGCGGTTTTCTCTCATACACGCTGACCGAAGGTGTAACACCTGCACTTGTGATTGCTTTTCTATTCTTGCTCTCGCACTATGCGCAAAATAGAGGTTCTCAGTGGCTTTACGCATCAGCCGCTGTTTTTGCAATCTTATTCATTATCAGGCCAGTATTAGGCTTGCTGCTACCACTTTTGCCACTTGCAGCAATGATGACAGATTTCCACGGTTTGAAACGTCGCTTTGCCACCGCCATAGCAGCAACCATCATTGCTCTATTGCCGATGACAGCTTGGCAAGTTCGCAACTACAGCATTGCCAATCAGTTTGTCGGCTTGCACCCAATTTATTCCACCGATGCGCCCGACTTATTCCGACCTGCGCACAAAGCCGCTTGGAATTTTGCCCGAACATGGTCACCGCGTGGCGATGAATTTCACTCAACGATTGCAGGCTTGTGGCAATCGGCACTAAATGACGACAGCGCCAATGCCTCAGTTGAGCGTGCAGTGGCGTTCATACCGCCAAAAGTGATTAACGCTGTAGGCAAAGAGGAAATAACCCGTGCATTCTCCGATTACCAGAAATTACTGCGTAAACAGGTGCCCTTCTTTAAAAATCAACAATGTGTGCCTCAATGGTTTACTGATGAAGAAAAACATGTAGCGGCCCATTTCGACAGCCTGACGTGCCAAGTCCGCCGTCAATGCCCTTTAATGGTACATGTTAGCGGACCGTTAAAGGTTTACGGACGGATGGCGTTACACTCCAACCTGTCGATGTATATGTTTCAGAAAACACTGCGTGGCAATGTGTTGATGGAATTATTCCGCATACTTTTTTTCATGCTTCACGCCTCGCTTTTCGTGCTGATTTGGGTTGCATTGGCTGCAAGTTGGCGCAAATGGCCAAAATTTGCGGTCTATGCCATCGCTGTTACATACCTTGTTTATCTTGCTTGGTTTCAACGCGGTATCGAGGAGAGATACAATCTACCGATGTTGCCTGTGCTGATGATTGCAGCAGTGGACGCAGTGGTCAACGGAAAGCAATTGCTGAACAAATTGAAACATCACAAATAAAATATAAACGTAAGATTATTAGCGTATATTGATTTTCTTTGCCTTCAAATAAGTGGAGTGAAAAACATTAAGAATGATTTGACAACTGCATAATGTTTGAATTTGTTTTTCGTTTTTCTATGTAAATAGTTTGATTATGAGCAACAATGGCTTTTATGCACACGAATCAGCAATTATCGATGACGGCTGCACAATTGGTTGTGGTACAAAGATTTGGCATTTTAGCCATATTATGAGTGGCTGCACCATCGGCCGCGACTGCAATATTGGGCAGAACGTGGTTGTGTCGCCGCAAGTGGTGCTTGGCAACAACGTGAAAGTGCAGAACAATGTGTCGGTTTACACTGGTGTGACGTGCGAAGACGATGTGTTTCTAGGCCCTTCGGCGGTGTTTACCAATGTGATAAATCCTCGCAGCGCCATTGCCCGCAAAGACCAATACCGCCCCACTCTGGTGAAACGCGGCGCATCGATTGGCGCAAATGCTACCATTGTCTGCGGCCATACTATTGGGCAGTACGCCCTAATTGGTGCTGGAGCGGTGGTTACCAAAGATGTGAAGCCGTATGCGCTTGTAGTTGGCAATCCAGCACGGCAAACTGGCTGGGTGAGCGAGTACGGCCACAAACTGAGATTCGACAGCAACAATATTGCCGTCTGCCCCGAAAGTGGCAAACGCTACAAATTAACTGACGGAGAGGTTACGGAGATTTGAAGGAATCAATAAATTTGCCAATTGGTAAAAACCTTGAACGAATGAAGAATTTTGCACTGATAGGTGCGGCAGGATACATCGCCGTAAGGCATATGAAAGCCATAAAAGACACTGGCAACCAATTGGTTGCGGCTCTCGATAAATTCGACAGTGTTGGCATTATGGATAGTTATTTTCCTGAAGCCGACTTTTTTACCGAATTCGAACGCTTCGACCGCCACATTTACAAGTTGAAACGAGAAGGAACTCCAATCGATTATGTAAGTATTTGTACACCAAATTATTTGCACGACTCTCACATTCGTTTTGCTCTGCGCCAAGGTGCTGATGCCATCTGCGAGAAGCCACTTGTGCTCAATCCGTGGAATGTTGAAGCCCTGAAGGATTACGAGAAAGAGACAGGAAAGAAAATCTATAACATTCTTCAACTTCGACTTCACCAGTCGATTGTCGATTTAAAGAAGAAGGTTGATGCTGGCGACCCAAATAAGGTGTACGATATTGATTTGCGTTATTTTACAAGTCGCGGCAAATGGTATCACTACTCGTGGAAGGGCGACATTAGTAAGTCTGGAGGCGTAGCCACTAACATTGGCATTCACTTCTTCGATATGCTTACGTGGATTTTCGGACCAGTGCAGGAGTGCATTGTTCATGAAAACGATGCTTACCATTCGGCAGGATTTCTGCGTTTGCGTAACGCCCGTGTCCGTTGGTTCTTAAGTATCGATTACAACGACATTCCCGACGAGGTTAAGGCAGAAGGGAAACGCACTTTCCGCACCATTCTGATTGATGGTGAGGAATTTGAGTTTAGCACGGGATTCACCGAACTACATACCGAAACTTATCGTAACATATTGGCGGGCAAAGGTTTTGGTCTTGACGATGCTCTGCCGTCGATTGAGATTGCACACCAAATCCGCAATGCAACGCCTGTTGGTTTGGTCGGTGATTTCCATCCCGATTTGTTGAAAAGGAGGAAATAACGCTAACTAAAAACAAAAACTTATAACTTTGAAATTTTAAAATTTATAGCAAATATGAAAGGAATAGTTCTTGCAGGTGGTAGCGGAACTCGCTTATTTCCAATCACAAAGGGAGTATCGAAGCAATTGCTGCCAATCTATGATAAACCAATGATTTACTATCCGTTGACGGTCCTTATGATGGCTGGAATCAAGGATATTTTGGTTATTTCAACACCGCACGATTTGCCAGGATTCAAGCGTCTGCTTGGTAGCGGTAAAGAGTGGGGCATCAATCTTGAATATGCCGAGCAACCTTCGCCCGACGGACTGGCGCAAGCGTTCATCATCGGCGAGAAATTCATTGGTAACGATTCTGTCTGCCTTGTTTTGGGCGATAACATATTCTATGGTCACGGTCTTCCGAATCATCTTGCCGACGCTCGCAAAAACGTTGAGCATCAAGGCAAGGCAACGGTTTTTGGCTACTATGTGAACGACCCTGAACGTTACGGTGTGGCAGAATTCGACAGTACTGGCAAGGTTATTTCAATCGAGGAGAAACCGAAAGAGCCAAAATCAAATTATGCCGTTGTGGGACTTTATTTCTACCCGAATAGCGTGGTTGAGATTGCCAAACACATCAAACCGTCGGCACGCGGCGAGCTCGAAATTACCACTGTAAATCAAGAATACCTGACAAAAGGAGATCTTCAGGTTGAGATTATGGGCCGCGGTTTTGCCTGGCTCGATACTGGCACCTACAGTAGCCTGATTGAGGCAAGTAATTTTGTTGAGACACTGCAAAAACGTACAGGTCTGATGGTTAGCTGCCCCGAAGAGATTGCCTACAAACGTGGTTTTATCAATCGCGAACAGTTGGCCGAACTGGCAAAACCTCTGATGAAAAACGATTACGGCCAATATTTGATGAAATTGGTCAACAACAAAGCTTAAAGATTGATTAACAGCCGAATACAATGAATTTTATAAAGACTGATATTAACGGGGTGGTGATAATGGAGCCGCAGATTTTCGGTGACCATAGAGGATATTTCTGCGAGACATTCCGCGAGAATCAATTTATTGAGAATGTGTGCAATACTCGGTTCATTCAAGACAATGAATCATCATCGACTGGCGGCGTGCTACGTGGTTTACACTACCAGATGCACCCCTACTCGCAGTCGAAACTTGTTCGAGTGATTGAAGGCGAAGTGTACGATGTGGCTGTCGATATTCGCAAAGGCTCGCCAACCTTCGGGAAATACGTCGGGGTGGTTTTGAGTGCAGAGAACAAGCGACAATTCTTTATTCCACGCGGATTTGCACACGGATTTTTGGTTTTGAGCGAACACGCAACATTTGTCTATAAATGTGACAATTACTACAACAAAGCCAGCGAACGCGGAATCCGCTTCGATGACCCTGACTTAAATATTCAATGGCCGAAAGTGAATTTTGAATTAAATTTGTCGGACAAAGATTTAGCGGCTGTCAATTTGAAAGACGCTGATTTATTTAACTTTACGGATAAATTATATTAAAATATGAGCGTATCGATATTAGTAACAGGTGGAGCTGGATTTATCGGCTCAAACTTTATTCCTTTTTTTATTGAAAAACATTCTGATTATCACATTATTAACCTTGACAAACTGACCTATGCTGGTAATCTGGCAAACTTGTCAGAGGTTGAGGATAGCGACCAATATACATTTGTTCAAGGCGACATCTGCAACCGCGAACTTGTTGAGTATCTGTTCCATCAGTACGATATACGCGGTGTGATTCACTTTGCAGCCGAGTCGCACGTCGACAATTCAATAAATGGTCCTGAAATCTTTATCAAGACGAACATCAACGGCACATTCACATTGCTCGATGTTGCCCGTAAATACTGGATGGACGCGCCGTTCAAATACAAAAAAGAGTACGAAGGCTGCCGTTTCCACCACATTTCGACCGACGAGGTTTACGGCACTTTGGGCGAGACTGGTTTCTTCACAGAAACAACGCCTTATGCGCCTAACAGCCCATATTCGGCTGCAAAGGCAAGCTCTGACTTGATTGTGCGCGCCTATCATCACACCTATGGAATGAACGTCACAACAAGCAACTGCTCAAATAATTACGGTCCGAAGCAGCACAATGAGAAGTTGATTCCAACCATCATCCGCAAGGCTTTGGCAGGTGAAAATATTCCAATCTACGGCGACGGCAAGAACATCCGCGACTGGTTGTATGTGATTGACCACTGCGCAGGCATCGATCTTATCTACCATCGTGGCAAGGCTGGCGAGACCTACAACATTGGCGGCCGCAACGAGCGCACCAACTTGCAGATTGTTGATACCATATGCACCATTCTAGACGACCAACGTCCGCGCGAAGACGGAAAATCGTATAAAGAGCTGATTACCTTTGTTAAAGACCGTGCTGGCCACGACCGCCGTTATGCCATCGATGCCACCAAAATTGAAAAGGAGTTGGGCTGGCGTGCCGATGAGAATTTCGAGAGCGGAATTCTGAAAACAGTGGAATGGTATTTAAATCGGAAATAGTCACACAATTATTCATAAAAAAAGCGGAGTCTTTCGATTCCGCTTTTTTTATTTTAAAACGTATCAACTTTACTTTCCTGACACTTCCTTGCAAGCCGCCAGAATACCATCGAACATCGGGCGGATGTCCTTTTCGGCAACGGCTGAAAATGCAATGCGGATAAGGCCATTGATGTTGATTGTGCCGATGCTGTACTTCTCGATGAGCAGCAGACGAACCTTCTCTGCATCGATTCCGTCGGCAGGTTTGATGCACATAAAATAGCCCGAATTGTAAGGCAGAGCCTTGAAATACGGTGCATATTTGGCATCGCTCAATGTGTTGCGGACAGCATTGTAGCGAGCCTGCATAATATCGAGTTTGGCTTTCTTTTCTGCGGCGTAGGTTGGCGATTCAAATGCCTGAACCAAAAGCGACTGCGAAAGGTTGCTGGCATTCGAGATATTACCACGGACTGCACCTGCCGTCTTGTTTTCAAGTGCTTCGTAGAGTTGAGCGTCACCACCCTTAACGGCGTATGTGATGAATCCCACACGGAATCCCCAAACATAATCTTCCTTGGTCGGGCCATCGACTTTGACTGAAAGCACATTCTCGTGCAAATCTGCCAGATATGCAAATGGTGACTGACGATCGACACCTTCTTCGTAAACAAGTCCGAAGTAAGCATCGTCGCAGATGACAGCTATTTTCTTGCCTTTCTCGGCAGCATTCTTAATGGCTGCAACCAAAGCCTGCATCTCGTCAACGCGTGGCGAATAGCCTGTCGGGTTGTTCGGGAAGTTGAGCAGCAGCACCTTCTTGTCGCCATCGGCCAACAGAGCGGCTGAAAGCGAAGCAATATCCATCTTATCGCCTGCGAACAAGTTATACGGCGTGATTTTTGCACCATAGGCGTTGCTCAAAGCCAGATTGTAGTTGCCCCAATAAAGGTTCGGCACCAGAATCTCTTGACCTTCGTTCAGGAACATATAGCCGGCCATACTGATACCGTGAGTAAGCGCGCTTGTGGCGATTGGCAAACTGATGGTGATGCCTTTCAGACGCGGATTTTTCTCAGCAATCATTGCCTGCCAGCGTTTGCGAATGTCGGGACGACCGAAACTTGGTGCGTAAAGGAACGCCTTGTCGGCCGAAATTCCCAGTTTCGAGCTGATGCTCTCAAGATGCATCGGTGAGCCGTCGTCTTCAATGGCTGTGCCAATGGTGGCGTTGATTCGGGTGCCTTTTGCTTCGGCGCCTTGCCCTAAAATACCTTTCTTCGGGAAGAAAATGTTCTTGCCACGTTCTGACAACAAATCAAATACCGCCTGATTTTTCGAGGCGATAATCTCATTCAAGTTCTGTGCTTGCGGATTCATACTGCTTGTATTTTATCGGGGTGCAAAATTACACGTTTTTCACGTGATTTCAATATGCGTTTCACGTATCGGCCTCGACACATATACCATATTATATAATAATGATCACTTTCTGACATAAATCAATTACAATAGATCTCACGTTTTTTTCATGCAGGTCGTTTTCTTCAAAAACACATTGCTAAAGAACCCCGAATTGAACGCAAAAAAGTGCAAAAAAACGTATCGTTTTCATGCAATATCGCGTTTTTTGCGCTAAAACTCGCCAAAAATCGCTTTTTATGCAACTTTTGCATAATCACGCAAACGTTTTAAATTATACCCCGAATCACTGACTATTGCTTGTTTTGACACTTTTTTAGGGTTTGACATTAAAATCTATGCGCAACGTTTGCATTGTTATAACAAGTTGATTTACAATTAACTTTTATAAACCATCGTCTGTTTACATTTTTTATGCAAACGTTGCATTAAATTTTTCTCTTGACGGTGAATAAAGGTACAATTTACCTTTGTCGCGAGAAAAAGAAAGAATTAACAATTTTAAAAGTAAAACGATGAAACTTTTAAACACAAATGAAAGCCGTCTGATGAGATCAGACTACTTCGTAATCATGGTTAGCTTGCTTACAGCAGCACTTATTATGTTGCCATTGTTTATGTCGGCAAAAAGTCGTGGAAACGAAATTCCAGCAGCAGTGAAAATGGAAGACAGCCTGTCGTTCCGCTATGTGACCTGCACTCGCGCGGCAATCGTCTTCACAACTCACGAGCTTGGAAAATGCAACCTCAGCGTTGAGACAAAAGACGGCAAAGAAGTGCTTTACAGCGAGAACATCCGCACCATCGGCAAATCGGCTCGCGTGTTCGATTTCCTGAATCTTGAAGATGGAGCTTACAAGATTGTGGCAAAAAAGAACGGCAAGACACTTGAGCGCGCCTTCACAATCAAAGGTGGCGAGCTGAACTACAATGGCCGCGTTGTGGTTGACCCAATCTTCAAAACAAGTGGCACTCGCGCAATCATTGAATTGCCCAACGAACATGGGAAACAAGTGATGGTCAAAGTGCTCGACTCGAGAGGTGAGGAACTCTATTCGGTAATCGAAAACAAAGAAATCCGCAAGAATTTCGAGTTCAGCAATGTTGAGGCTGGCCGCTACACAGTGCTCGTTGATGTTGACGGTGACAACTACGAGTTCGACTACAGCAAGCAATAAACCGAAAACCAACAAGACAAAAAGAGACGAACCATTTTGGTTCGCTCTCTGACAGAGGATGGATGGCTAAAAAGCAATCCTTTTTTTGTTTATATAGGGGTGATAGTTTGTGTGGAATAAAGTTTTTTAATTGTCAATTCGTTTATATTTGCACCGAATTTTAAAAACAAGAAAACATGAAGGAAATCTTATCAGTTTCGGGTTATTCCGGACTTTTCAAACTGGTTTCAAGCACAAAAAATGGAATTATAGTTGAAGATATTGAGACAGCAAAGCGCATGCCTGTCTATGCACAATCGAAGGCCAGCTCGCTGAGCGACATTGCCATTTTCAAAGACGACGGCGAGGAGGTGGCTTTGGTTGAGGTTTTACGCAACATCCGCACAAAAATGGACGGCAAAGTGGCCATCGACCCCAAAAAGTCAGATAATGAGGCTCTCAAATCGTTCTTTGCTGAAGTTTTACCCAACTACGACCGCGACCGCGTTTATGTGTCACACATTAAAAAAGTGCTGACATGGTACAATCAGTTGCAACGCTGCAACATGCTCAATGAGCTTGACGAAGAGGAGAAAACTCAAGAAAAAGCCGAAGGCGAAAAATAAAAAGCAACACCTATAAATAAAAGAAGCCCCTGAATGGGGCTTTTTTATTATGTGTGGTGCCGTTACGGATTATTTTGTGCCGACATAGATGGCTGCTATTCCCATCGACAGCGTTCGGCAGCGAGCCGACGAATAGCCGCACTTTTGCATTATCGATTGGAACTCAGCGTATTGCGGGAATGCTTTGACCGATTCTGGCAGATAGGTGTAAGCTACTTTGTTGCTTGACACCATACGGCCAATCAGCGGAAGAACACGGCGGAAATAGAAATTATAAAGCTGCTTGACAGGAAATTTTGTAGGCATCGTAAATTCAAGTATGAAGCAGCTTCCACCAGGTTTCAGCACTCGCAGCATTTCGGCCAACCCACTTTCAAGATTCTCGAAGTTGCGCACCCCGAAAGCCACCGTTATGGCATCGAAAGTGTTGTCGGCGAAAGGCAGGTTTTCTGCATCGCCCTTTTGCACTTTGATAATGTCAGATAGACCAACTTTCAGCACTTTCTGCCGCCCGACATTCAGCATTTCTTCCGACAGGTCGATACCGCAGACCGACTGAGGACGCGCTTTGCGGGCAACGGCAATGGCAAGGTCGCAAGTGCCTGTGGCCACATCGAGAATGGACGCAGGACTGCATTTGCTCACCATACGGGCCACCTTGCGCCGCCAAATCTTGTCGATATTAAGCGAGAGTGTGTGGTTCAGCAAGTCGTACTTAGGCGCAATGCTGTCGAACATGCTCTCGACCTGAACTTTTTTCGAGTCTGGGTTCGATTTGTCAGGGACAACAGTGCTCATGCGCTATTTTGTTTTGTATACGTAGGTTTTGCGGCTTTTCAGGCGTCCCTTTTCGCTGTATTCCGATTTCTCGATACGCAGGTTGGCATCGTTATACTTGTATTCGATGCGTTCCTTCTTGCCATCGCTTTTAGTCTTCATCTCGCTGATTTTGTTGCCTTTGTCATCATAGGTATAGACATGCTTTTCCGATACTTTACCATCCTCGTATTCAATGGTTTCAATTTCGTTTCCAAAACTGTCGAACTTGCTTTCGCTCACTTTCTGCTTCTTTGAAGTGCCGTCTTTGTTGAATTCCTCTTCAAACACTTCAACCGACTCAACGTTGGCATGGCGTTTTTGAGCATGAAGTTGGTTGCAGCAACCGATTGTCAGGATGGCGGCAAAAGCCGCTGGCATAAATAGTTTCGTGTTCATTGCGGTTTATTTTTAAATGCGCGTGAAGATAGCTCTTTTAGTTAAAATCCAACCCCATGTTGCTATAAAACACACCCATGACGTTATTTTATTAGCGAAAAGGGCAAAAAAAAGGCGGCTTTCGAGTTTCCTGCAAAAGTCGCTTTTCCTAAAGGGAAGCTGTATTGGTTATAAATTTGAACGTTGTCTTGTTTCTTTAACGATTCAAAAATATAACCGATAATTATCTCCGTTTTTGCAAATTCAAATATGGTTGCTGTCGATTAAAATTTGGTTGCCGCCAATTATAATTCGGATTTTCTCACTTGATTTTTGGTTTGGAAATCCAGATGCATCGGACAACATTCATATCCGATTACAACTTTCGGCTTTCTCCTTGTAATCCCCTATCCTACAACGCTTTTGGCTTCGTTCCAAAGTCGGTCCATCTCCTCAAGCGAGGTGTCCTTCAGTGTTCCTCCGTTCTTTTTGATTTGCTCTTCAAGATAGTTGAAGCGGCCGATGAACTTTAAATTGGTGCTTTCGAGCGCATTTTCGGGATTGATTTTGTAGAGCCGTGCGGCGTTCACAAGGCTGAAAAGCAGGTCGCCGAATTCGGCTTTGGTGCTTTCCGAGTCAGGATTGGCAACAAGTTCGGTTTTAAACTCCTGCAATTCCTCCTCAACCTTCGCCCAAACCTGTTCGCGCTCTGGCCAATCGAACCCGATGCTGTGCGTCTTGTCCTGAATTCGGTAGGCTTTCACCAATGCCGGCAACGATTTTGGCACACCCGACAGCACACTTGGCTTGCGGCCTTTCTCCTTGAGTTTCAACTGTTCCCAGTTTTGCAGAACTGCCTCGGCAGAGTTAGCCTTCTCGTCACCAAAAACGTGCGGATGACGGTATATCAATTTCTGACACAGCGAGTTAATTACATCGGCGATATCGAATTTGCCCTGCTCCGAGCCCATCTTAGCATAAAAAACAATGTGCAGCAGCAGGTCACCCAACTCCTTTTTCACCTCATCCATATCGTTGGCGATGATGGCTTCAGTCAGTTCGTACGATTCTTCGATGGTCTGCACCCGCAGCGATTCGAAGGTCTGCTTGCGGTCCCAAGGGCATTTCTCGCGCAGTTCGTCCATTATGTCGAGCAACTGCCCGAAAGCTTCAAGTTGTTCTTTTCGTGACATTTATAAAAATTTTACCAATACTGATGTGTTACATTCAATTTTTGCCAGATCGGCCAGATAGGCGTCGCGGATGGCGATTTCAAGCAACCCCATTGAGTTGAACAGGGCCAGCAGGTCGCCAGTGCGCACTCCGCTGTAGGTGCGGCTGATTTCGGTGATTTTGTAGGTGTCGTTTTTCACCACAATCTCGAACCGACGGTGGTTGCCGACGCTCTCGAACATCTCGCGCGTGATGTCGGTGATAAGATTTTTGTATGAATCGATGTAGATGACGCTGCCCGAGATGGTGTCGGCTGTGCACGACGGGCCGAGTTCCAGAATCGAGAATTCGTCGGTGGCATCAACACCGATGTCGTCAGGCGAAGCGCCGTTGGCAATCATACAAGCGGCAGGCGCCAGAATAGTCAGTTCGGGGAACGTTGAGTTGGAGAACTTTTCGGGCGACAGCACCACAACTTTTTCAGGCTGACTAGCAAACATCACCTTCAACGCACTTGTGTCGCAACCAATGAAATATTGTCCTTTATAGCTGATACACATTGGGATACGCTTGTCAGACACTTCGCTGTTAGTACATATTAAATGAATGGTGCCAGGAGGAAAGTGCGGAAACGTGCCGCGCAGAATAAACGCCGCGTGCGCCGATTTGTAACTCTCAATCTTGTGCGTGATGTCAACAATGGTGGCGCCCGGACACTGCGACAGAATCCTGCCCTTCATTGCCCCGACGTAGAAATCGTCGTTGCGCCAATCGGTTGTGAGAGTTATTACCGCCATCGGTTTTTGCTTTCGGCAAATGTAATTAAAACGTTGAACTGATGAATCGGTCAATTTGTGAATTGATGGTTGAGACGCGGCACTGCAGTGACTGCCGAAAAATCCCATTTTGCGCTGTGCAAAGTCTTTTCAATTTGCCGATTATCAAAGTTCACCTATTAACCAATTTGACTACATTTGCCCAATCAATGACGGATTATGGCAGAAAAGATTTTGCATCTCGAAACGGTTGAACCACTGGACCTTTACGGCGCCAAGTGCTCGCGACTCGACATTCTCAAACGCGCCTTCCCGAAAATTCAGATTGTGGCACGCGGCCACGATGTGAAGGTTCTGGGCGATGAGCAGCAGATTGCCGATTTTGAGGACAAATTCCGTCAGGTGGTGCATTTTCTCGACACATTCAACCGACTCTCGGACGACGATTTGGTGCAGATTCTGAACAATCAGCAGCAACATCAGTCTGATGTGCCTGACGACCTGATTGTGTTCGGCAACAACGGTCGCGCCATCCGCGCGCGCAGCGCCAACCAACAGCGAATGGTGGACGCGGTGGCGCAGAGCGATATGCTTTTTGCGCTTGGTCCCGCAGGCTCGGGCAAGACTTACACCGCCATTGCACTGGCCGTCAGGGCGTTACGGAATCGCGAAGTGCGCCGCATAGTTTTGAGCCGCCCCGCAGTTGAAGCAGGCGAGCGCCTGGGTTTCCTGCCTGGCGACCTGAAAGAGAAAATCGACCCTTATCTGCAGCCGCTCTACGATGCGCTCAACGATATGATTCCGGCAAAAAAACTCGAGTCGCACCTTGAAGAAGGCGTGATTCAGATTGCGCCATTGGCTTTCATGCGCGGCCGTACGCTCGACAACGCCTTTGTCATCCTTGACGAGGCGCAGAACACCACGCTTCCGCAGATGAAAATGTTCCTGACTCGCATGGGTATGAATTCAAAATTCATCATCACAGGCGATGTCACGCAAATCGACCTTCCGCGCACGCAGGACAGTGGTTTGGTGCAAGCCATCCATCTGCTGAAAAGAATTGAAGGCATCAGCATTGTTGAACTTGATGAGAGCGACATTGTCCGCCATCGTCTTGTAAAAGAGATTGTCAAGGCTTTCGACAAAGCATAGAGTTAATTGATTGACTGATTGAGTGAAAAATTCACCGAATAAACGATTTACCGATTAAACATAAAAATATGGACACAGTATCAAAAACAAACTTCAGTTTCAGCGGTCAGAAAGGCGTGTACAACGGCAAGGTGCGCGATGTGTACAACATCAACGACCAATATTTGGCAATGGTTGTGAGCGACCGTATTTCGGCATTCGATGTTATCCTGCCAAAGGGTATTCCCTTCAAAGGTCAGGTTTTGAACCAGATAGCATCATATTTCCTTGATGCTACCGCCGACATCGTGCCAAACTGGAAAATCGCCAGTCCCGACCCGAACGTAACCATCGGCCACAAATGCGAGCCTTTTGCGGTTGAAATGGTCGTGCGCGGCTACCTGACAGGCAGTTCGTGGCGTCTTTATCGCGACGGCGGACGTGAGATTTGCGGTGTGAAACTGCCCGAAGGCCTGCGTGAGCACCAGCGTTTCGACCACCCAATCATCACCCCGACAACCAAGGCCGACATTGGCACTCACGACGAGAACATCTCGCGCGAAGACATCATTAAAAATGGTCTGGTTTCGGCTGAAGACTACGCCCAACTCGAGAAATACACGCTGGCTCTGTTCCAACGCGGCACCGAAATGGCCAAGAAAATGGGCTTGATTCTGGTCGACACCAAGTACGAGTTTGGCAAGAAGGACGGCAAAATCTACCTGATTGACGAGATTCACACACCCGACTCGTCGCGTTACTTCTACGCAGACGGCTACGAAGAGCGTTTTGCCAAAGGCGAGGCGCAGAAGCAACTCTCGAAAGAGTTTGTGCGCGAGTGGCTTATGGCCAATGGTTTCCAAGGCCGCGCAGGCGAGCAGGTTCCCGAAATGACGCCTGAAATCATCAGTCAGATTTCGAACCGCTACATCGAACTCTACGAGCACATTGTTGGCAGCAAGTTCGTTCCTGGCGACGTAACCGACGTGCAGAACCGCATCTTCAACAATGTTGAAAACTATATTAAGGCTTATCTGCTGAAATAGAGTATCAAATGCAAAACCGGCTCAAACGGGTCGGTTTTGTTTTTTGTTTTCCGAAAAATTCTATTTTTGCCGACACAAACGCGGGCATAGCTCAGTTGGTAGAGCATCAGCTTCCCAAGCTGAGGGTCGCGAGTTCGAGTCTCGTTACCCGCTCAAGAATGCCTTGCAATCGGATGGTTGCAAGGCATTTTCTTATAACCCTTCCAAAAATACTCGCACGACAAAGATTCAATTAGTAAATGCCCAACCTCAATCCATCCTATCAAATAGAACATTTACCAAAAAAAGATAACTTTAAAAATCCATTCTCGTTTTTGGGGATAGTGAATTTATACTTGTAATTTAAAACTTAAAGAGATGAAAAGGATATTATTTAGTTGCATGTTTTTGTCGATGATATCGACTTGCGCAGCATACGATTATAATCACGAGGCTTCGATAAGTTATGGTATTGGCACTCACAACGAGATAGTTAACGGTTTTGCCAATGTCGTTGGCACGATATTCACTCTCGGCTATGCCGATATTACCGACCTAAAATGGTCGGGGGCATACAATATAAGATATGCCTATCACCCAGTTAAATTCCTCGGATTGGGTGTTACTACAAGTTATCAGACATCAAAAGGCGACATTGTTGAGGGCTCAAGTAAAAACAAGGATAACGATGCAAGAGTTGTTGTTGGCAAAGCCGAAGGAAAATATTTAGCAATAATGCCATCCATTTCACTCAATTGGTTCGATTTCAATTATGTATGCATGTATTCAAAAGTTGCTGTCGGTTATTCCATGTCAAAATCGAAGCAGACCAGATTTGAGCCAAAAGAGTACAAAAAAACTAGCGAAGACAATTGGGCATACCAACTTACACCCATTGCTTTAGAGGCTGGAAGTCCTTTGGTTCGCGGATTTTTTGAGTTGGGTTTCGGCCATGAAGGGATCTTGGCAGTTGGTGTAAAATGCAAATTCTGACTTAATCATAGCATAATCAACAAATTACCAAGCGAATCGGATTCAGAAGGAATTCATTTTGAATCTGATTCGTTTTTTTCGCTACCAACAGGTGCTAATTTTTTCTTACCCACTAAAGTCAAATAAATAAGGCAAACTGCGCCAACAATCAGGCACATTCCGTTTGTTGTTGAGTGACTGATTAGTGCATATATCTTGCCATCGGCAATCTGCACCCCGTATACGGCCAACGTTTGGAACACCATGAAATGCCATGGCCCTATTCCACCCTGCACAGGCACCAGCATGGCAAACGCGCCGACCACAATGGTCGTTACCGCAACGCCAAATGTGAGTCCGCTGGTGGGTGCAAAACTGAAAAACGCCACGTAAAACATTGTAAAATAGGCCACATAGACAAGCACCGAAACGAGCAGAAACAACGGCCAATGCTTGAGCCTTAAAATTGATTTTACTCCGTTCCAAAACTTGAGCATCAATTCCACAATAGGTTTTAAAAGCTTTATTTCGAGTAATTTATGCCGATATTTATACAAAACAACGATTGTCACGCACCCCACGGCAATTGCGACAATCCAAAAAACTGGTGAAAACAGGAAAGCAAAACGTCCGATTATTGCATCGCTATCCAACTGGGTGACAAGATTTTTTATAAAATCAAGCTGAAAAAACACGGTAAATACCGATACAATCAGCAAAATAAGCATGTCAACCGCGCGCTCCACAACAACGGTTCCCAAAAGAACGGCGAACGGGATTCTTTCGGTTTGTGAAAGAACCGTACAGCGCACAATCTCTCCCCCGCGAGGAATTATGAGGTTGACAAAATACATGACCATCACCGAACAAAACGTGCGGAAACGACTGGCGCTATATCCTGCCGAATCAATTAGCATCCACCACCGTATAGCTCTGAATATATGGCTGATAACGCACACCAACAATGATAGGGCAATCCACCACCAATTGATTGACGACACCTGCTCCATCAATTCTCTGAATTCAACCTCCCGATAAATGTAATAGAACACGACCAGTCCTATTGCCAAGAAAAACAAGTATTTGAGCGCGTTTAGAAGCTTTTTCACGACATTTTTTATTTCGATTTGCAAATATATGCGTTTCTGCCAATGATTCGGCTTTAGCAGGAAGTTTAGCGCCAATAAAATCTATTCGCTATTTTGCTCAATCGGCCTCAATTCATCCAACTTTTTTTAGCTTTGCACAATGCTTTCATGTGGCAATAATATGGTCAAATGGATTTTCGACAGGACGCTCTCGCTCGTGGCGGTGGTGGTGCTTCTGCCCATATTGCTGCTGGTCGGAATCTGCATTCTGATTGCCAACGGTGCTCCAGTTCTGTATATCCAGGAACGCATCGGGCAAAATGCCAAACCATTCAAACTCATTAAGTTCCGCACCATGCGTGGCGAGGAGAAAAGCCCCATTGCGGCATCGGAACTCAACCGTCTGACACGCTTGGGCAAATGGCTGCGCCGCACAAAAATCGATGAGCTGCCCGAGTTGCTCAACATCCTTAAAGGCGATATGAGCTTTGTTGGCCCCCGCCCCGATGTTGCCGGATACGCTGACAAACTTGAGGGCGACGACCGCCGTCTGCTGGCAATGAAGCCTGGGCTGACTGGTGTAGCCTCGCTCAAGTACCGCAACGAGGAGGATTTGCTGACCGCACAACCCAATCCGCAAGAATACAACGACAAGGTGATTTGGCCCGACAAAGTTCGGCTCAACATTCTCTATATGGAACGGCAATCGCTTTGGCTCGACGTCAAAGTGCTGATATGCACTGCGTTGGGCAAGACGCTGAAGGGCTTTGAATAACTGATTGCACACCGCAAAAAAAATTCGTTGATGGGCATTTTCAAAAAAATATTCGGCAACGCGATAATCAAAAACTTGAGTTATCTGGTCACGGGCACCGCGTTGGCGCAAGTGGTGATAATCCTATTCGAACTCATTCTGCGACGCATTTACTCGCCTGCCGATTTTGGTGCTTTTGCTGTGTATATGAGCATTATAGGCATTATTGCAGTCATTTCATCGATGCGGTACGAGCAGACAATAATCTTGCCTACGGACGACAACAAAGCCTATAACCTGCTTTGGCTCTCATTCGGTATCGGATTGATTGTGAGCATATTGACAGCCATTCTCCTTTTTGCATTCAAGCAACCATTTATGCGCTTGATTGATTTCCCCGAAAAATACGCCTATTGGCTTGCCTTTGTGCCGATATCGCTATTGCTATTATCTATTTATCAAGCACTTAACTATTATTTAATACGCATCAAGCAGTTTCGGCTATCGGCTTCGAACAAGGTTGAGCGACGCATTGCCGAAGGTGTGACTCAGACCGCATGCGGTGCCGCAGGAAGTCCGACAGGCCTCGTTTGGGGCGATATTGCCGGGCAATCAGTCAACGCTCTGGCGGCAGGCATCAAGGTCCATAAGTTTGTGAGCAATTTGAAAGTGTCGTGGGCGACAATACGTAGTGTGGCTGCTGAGTACAAGAGTTTCCCGTTGCAAAACAGTTTTGCAGCGTTCCTCAATGCTTTAAGCCTGCTGCTGCCCATTATTTTCATCAATCGCCTGTTCGACGAGGATGTTACAGGTCTTTTTGATTTGGCGCGGAAATTAATGATAATGCCGTTGTCGCTTGTCACAACATCGATGGGACAAGTTCTGGTTCAGCGCTTTACAGAGTTGAGGAACAAACGTCAGTCAATCCGCCACGACTTTTGCCGAATAGCCACCCTACTTGCGGTTTTGGCTTTGGTTTTTGCCCTTGTGGCCTATTTTCTAGCACCGTCGCTACTGGCGTTGATTTTTGGCGAAACATGGCGTGAATCAGGGTTTTACGTGCGAATAATGGTGTGGGCGTTCGCCTTCAAATTCGTAGTTTCGCCGTTCAATATGGTGTTCACAGCATTTGAGAAAATCGGACGTCTATCGGTTTGGCAGACGATTTACTTTCTGCTGATTTTCAGCCTGATATTCATTCCCGTGGACAATATTTACGGATTCTTGCGTTGTTATTTGGCGGTCGAATTGTTCAGTTACGCAATTGTTGCGGTAATGACTTTGAAAGTCGTACGCGAGTATGAAAAATCGATAGCCGATTGATTATGAATATTTTATATCTCACCGAAGATTATGTTGGCTCACGAGTGCACCACAACTTGTGTCGTTCAATTGGTGAGGCTGACAATCAGTTGGATATAACTCTCTTTGCCTTCAACCGCCCCAATTATCCTCTTCGCGACCTTCGCGACACCTACACCGATAGCAACTATCATTTGATTGAATCCGATTTCGATGGTAATATGCTGTTGTACAGAACGTTGTTCCCGTACAAAATCAAATGCAAATATCGCCAGTTGACGCAAAAAGCCAATATCGAAAATATCAACCTGACCATTGCCAGCACCTTGTTTTCCGATGGTGCGGTGGCCTATAAGCTATGGCGCGAGCGCGGAATCCCATACATAGTGGTTGTTCGTGGCACAGATGTGAATTTATACTTGCGCCGTATGCCTCACCTGTATCGCATTGGCCGACAAATAGTTGCTAACGCTAAAAAGGTGGTTTTCATTTCTCCTGTACATCGAAAGATATTTGAGAAATCGCTGGCTTTCAGCCGAGTAGCCAAGTGTTTACAGCCTAAATCAATAACAATCAGCAATGGAATTGACCAAATATGGATTGATAATCAATGTTTTGACGACAAAAACCGCCAACCTGATACCATACTGTATATAGGTGCGTTTGATAGCAACAAGAACATTGAAACACTGATTGAAGCTTGCCAGATTGTGCGCAAACAAAACCCACTACTGGCTCTTAATCTGATAGGTGGAGGTGGCAATCGCAATGAGCGGGTATTAGACCTTGTCAATCGTCATCAAGACTGGATAAAATTCCTTGGTCCCATATATAACAAATTGGAACTGATTGAGATATGCCGTCAAAACTCTGTGTTTGCAATGATTTCGATTTCAGAAACTTTCGGTTTGGTATATTTAGAAGCATTGTCGCAAGGCTTACCAGTGATTTATACTGATGGTCAAGGATTTAGCGGCGCAATTCCCGATTTGAACGTTGGCTGTGCCGTCAATCCTAAAAGTGCCGTCGATGTGGCCGAAAAACTAAAAATCGCAATGGCAAACAGAAAAATGATGCTGAACGATATACGGAAAATCAAATTTGACGAATTTTGCTGGCCGCAAAAGGCGCAACAGTGGTTAAGCATCATCAAGTAGAAAAATGATACAATTATCCGTCATAATACCCTGCCGCAACGAGTCGAAATACATTTCAAAGTGTATTGATTCGATTGTAAATCAAGACTTTCCAAAATCAGACTTGGAAGTGTTCATTGTTGATGGCATGAGCACCGACGGAACCCGTGACATCATTGCCGAATACTGCGCTAAATACGACTATATCCACTTGATTGACAACGAAAAGCATTATGTTCCGTATGCTTTGAATTTGGGAATCAAGCGAGCCGTTGGCGAGATGATTATGCGCCTCGATGTCCACACGACCTACGATACCAACTACATTTCAGTGCTTGTGCGCAAACTCAAGGAACTCGACGCCGACAACGTGGGCTGCGTCTGCCGCACCGATGTGCTCTCAAAAACACCTAAATCACTGGCTATCAAAGCAGTGTTAAGCAGTCGCTTCGGTGTGGGAAATTCCGATTTTAGAACAGGTGTCGCCAATGTGCAAATGGTTGATACCGTACCATTTGGCTGCTACAAACGTTCGGTTTTCGAGAAATACGGATTGTTCGATGAGCGACTTGTGCGAAACCAGGATATCGAGTTTAACAAACGAATTGTGAATGGTGGCGGCAGCATCTATCTGATTCCGCAGGCACTCTGCACATACTTTGCCCGTGACACGTTCCGCACAATGGCGCGCAACAGTTACAGCAACGGCCGCTGGAACATTCTCACGGTGAAGATTACCAAACGGTTTAGTTCACTGTCATTCAGACATTTCGTGCCGATGCTGTTTGTGCTGTCGCTGATTTGCCCATTGGCTCTGATGCCCGTTGATGTTCTGATAGGGCTGATTTCAGCGGCATCACTTATTGCTTACACGATGCTCACCCTGCTTATGAGTGCGAAGATTAGCGCGCAAGGCAAAGGATTGAAAATAAAGCATTTATTTGCTGCATTTGTCGCTTTGCACTTGTCATATGGTTTTGGCTCACTGGTTGGTTTATTCTCATTCCGCAAGAAAATAAAATAGTTATGGATAAGCTCAAAAAATGTTTCTTTTTTCTGACGTTGCTGACATTAGCCATCGTCGCATTCTATCCAATATGGTCTGAAGTAGCTGTAACACTGCTTTTTATCTTCGGAATTATCGCGGGATACGCTAACGGCTTGCCGAAAATCACCAAACAAAAATCGGTTCTGCCGCTACTCATGCTGGCCTTTTTTGTCATCGTTGCCTTCAGCCTAATTGTAAGTTCAAATAAGGCCGATGGAATTGACAATCTACACACCTACATTCCTTTTGTAGCATTACCCGTATTGGCCATGCTACATCAAAACAACTTGTCAGACAACAAGATACAATTGCTAAAAGTGCTGTCGGGCGGAATCATGGCTGCATCGGCTATTTGCCTGGTACTGGCTGTATGGCGCTCGTTCTACTTAATCGACGGGCACGTAGTCTTCAATCCTTACATTGGTTATCGCAACCAGTTCGTTTACACATATCTATCAGTATTTCAGTATACTAACACTTTCGCAATGATGACCGTCTTTGTGGTAGCGGCCATGATTTGGGCTCTGATGTTCCGCGATGTCAAACAGCACAAATGGATGATTTACACTGCGATAGGTCTATCGATACTAATGATTTTCCTGCTCTCGTCCCGCACCAACGTTTATGCACTTTTTGCAGTGCTCTACTACTCGGTGGTCATCTTCTATATCAGATTTAAAAAGCTGATTCACAGCTTATTGCTACTTGTCGGTGTAACAGGTTTGTTTTGGGTGTTCCAAACGTGCAACTACCGCGTAATGAACCTTTCTCAAACTGTAACAAGCTACATCACGGAAGAAGATGTCACAATGGACAATGGGTACGTGATTAAACATCCTGAAAAGATTGAAAATGTGAATATTAGATTCCAGATGTGGGAGACTGGTTTCAAAATTGCCAAGCGATATTGGCTACAAGGCTGCGGCATCGGCGATTTTAAAAATATGTTGCACACGGAATACGGCCAAGACGGAATTCAGGAAGCATACGAAAAGGGATACGACCAGCACAATCAGTATCTTGAAACATTAGGAACGACAGGCATTCTGGGGTTCCTGATGCTTTTAGCGATAATGGGCTATGCCCTATATCAATCTTGGCGGCACCGCAACTATCTGCTATTTTGCAGTCTTTTAACATTGGCACTCAATATGTTACTTGAGTCGATGTTTAACCGTTACAGCGGCAGTTTGTTCTTTGTATTGTCGCTGCTGCTAGCGTCTGCCATTGGTGGTGAAACACAAAAAGACGCTGATGCAAATGTCGACAAAAACGCAGTAACTGAATGATTATTAATTTGATACAATAATGGACAATCGGTACATCGAAATAAAAGGCGCACGAGTTAACAATCTGAAAAACATCGATTTGAAGATTGAACGTAACAAGCTGATTGTCATTACTGGACTGTCGGGCAGCGGCAAGTCATCGCTGGCGTTCGACACACTCTATGCTGAAGGGCAGCGGCGCTACGTCGAGAGCCTGTCGGCATACGCGCGGCAATTTTTGGGGCGCATCAACAAGCCCGAAACCGACTATATCAAGGGCATTCCGCCCGCCATCGCCATTGAGCAGAAGGTTTGCAGCCGCAATCCGCGCTCTACAGTTGGCACATCCACTGAGATTTACGATTATCTGAAACTGCTTTTCGCACGTATCGGCAAAACCTACTCGCCCGTTTCAGGACAGTTGGTTAAGAAACATTCGGTGCAAGACGTTGTGGATTACCTTCTTACGTTTCCCGAGCGGACAAAGGCAATCATTGTGGCACCACTAAATCTGACAAATGGCCGTACCATCACGAAAGCACTTGAAATACTTAAACAACAAGGATTTAGCCGTGTTGAAGTGAACGGCGAGATTGTTGCTATCGACGATTGCAAACCTGCCGCCAGTGATGTGGTAAACATTGTGGTTGACCGCATTGTGGTCAACAATGAGCAGGATAATATCAGCCGAATCGCCGACTCTGTGCAGACTGCATTTTTTGAAGGAATGGGGGCTTGTACGGTGAAAGTCTTTAGAGGTGAAACTGTTGTCAGTCAAGATTTTTCGAATCGGTTCGAAGCCGACGGAATGACTTTTGTCGAGCCGACCGAGCACCTTTTCAGCTTCAATACGCCGCTGGGTGCCTGCCCCACGTGTGGTGGTTTTGGCAACACCATCGGCATCGACCCCGACCTTGTCATCCCCAACAAAAGCCTGTCGATTTACGAAGGCGCGATTGCCTGTTGGCGCGGCGACAAGATGCAAGATTGGCTTAACGAGTTGATTTACAATGCCGACAAATTTAATTTTCCAATCCATAAGCCCGTCAACGAACTGACTCGCGAGCAGTACAATCTGCTTTGGACAGGGAACCGTTACTTCCACGGAATCAATGACTTCTTCGATTTCGTTGAGCAGAATTCCTACAAAATCCAATATCGTGTTCTGATGTCACGCTATCGCGGACGCACAGTTTGTCCCGCTTGCCATGGGTCGCGGCTCAAGCCTGAAGCGGAATATGTGAAAATCAATGGCTACTCGATTGTTGATTTGGTGAATATGCCTGTCAATGAGTTAAATAATGTCGTCAGAAAACTTGAACTTGACGCCCATGAAGAGAAAGTCGCTGGCCGTCTGCTGGTCGAAATCCACAATCGGATTGGGTTCCTGAAAGACGTCGGGCTTGGCTACCTAACGCTTGCCCGCACATCGTCGACATTGAGCGGCGGCGAGAGCCAGCGAATCAATCTTGCCACATCGCTTGGCAGCAGTCTTGTAGGTTCGCTCTACATTCTCGACGAGCCTTCAATCGGTCTTCATTCACGCGATACGGAATTGTTAATCAAAGTATTGCGAAACCTGCAGCGCATCGGCAACACTGTGGTTGTGGTTGAGCACGATGAGGACATCATCCGCGCTGCCGACGAGATTATTGACATTGGCCCGCTGGCTGGACGTCATGGCGGCGAGGTTGTCTTTCAAGGCGACCACACAAAGTTAGAGTCTGAGAGCCAAAGCCTTACAGCACAATATCTGACTGGAAAAATGAAAATACCAGTGCCTGAAATCCGCCGCAAATGGCGCGATTACATCGGCATTGAGGGTGCTTGCGAAAACAATTTGAAAAACATCAATGTCAAGTTTCCGCTTGGGGTAATTACCGCTGTTACAGGTGTTTCGGGCAGCGGAAAATCCACTTTGGTGAACAAAATCCTATACAACGCTCTCGCAAAATACTTTGGAGGACAGAGCGATACGCCCACCGGCAATTTTCGAAAGATGTACGGCGACCTGAAGCGCATCAGCCGAGTCGAGTTTGTCGACCAAAATCCTATTGGACGGTCAACTCGTTCAAATCCAGCGTCATACATCAAAGCCTACGATGAAATACGAAAGCTTTATGCCGACCAGCAGGCCGCAAAAATCATGAACATGACACCGTCGTTTTTCTCGTTCAATGTTGATGGCGGACGGTGTGAGGAGTGCCAGGGCGAGGGAAAAATCAAGATTGAGATGCAGTTTATGGCTGATGTTGAGTTGGTTTGCGACAGCTGCCACGGCCAGCGTTTCAAGCAGGTTGTGCTTGATGTGCGCTACCATGACAAAAACATCAACGATGTGCTGAATATGACTGTGAATGAGGCGATTGAGTTCTTTAGCAACGACACAAACGCAACTTGCCGCCGTATTGTTGAACGGCTGCAACCACTTGCAAATGTGGGCCTTGGCTATGTCAAACTTGGTCAGTCATCAAGTTCATTAAGCGGCGGTGAGAGCCAGCGCGTCAAACTGGCGTCGTTCCTGGGTTCCGACGAGCCGAACTCGCCAACGCTCTTCATCTTCGACGAACCGACCACAGGCCTTCATTTTCACGATGTTAACAAACTGATGGAAGCCTTCAACGCCTTGGCCGACCGCGGTCACACGGTGCTGATTATCGAGCATAATCTGGAAGTGATTAAATGCGCCGACTGGGTTATCGACCTTGGCCCCGAAGGCGGCGAAGCGGGTGGCAACGTTGTGTTTGAAGGCACACCCGAAGATTTGGTGAAATGCGACGCTTCATATACAGGTAAATATCTGAAAGAAAAATTGTTATGATTGAGAATAAAGAGCAGTTGATTGTTGCCGTCGGCAATGCGATGGAACACTATCTCGATGAGTTTGCCGCAGGCTGGTACATCGATTACACCACGCAGGATGTGGTGATGATTGAAGATTATATTTTCGAACTCGATGAGAACCAAAAGTCTGATGTTCAGTGGGAAAGCGAGATGGCGGAAATTGTCCGCACTCATCGCCTTGAGCGCATCGACCCGCCATCGGACGAAACCAAACGCTGTGTGATGATGGATTTTGCTGAAAGTCAGCCCAATAAAAATATCTGCGGACATTTGAGTTTCTCAATCATTCAGCAGCAGGAATTTGCATCGTTCAAAAACGTGGTGCGTGAACTTGGTCTAGAACGCTCTTGGGCGAACTTCAAAACCGAAGAATACCAGCGAATTGCAAAAAAATGGGTTAAGAAAAAACGATTCGATTTCATTGACGGGCAACTCGTAAGACGAACGGACTAAACTGCTTTAATTCAATCATTATAAGCAATATAAATGAGCGATGGCGTTAAAATAACCGTATTGTCCGACAAGCTGGCTTTGCCTGGTTTTGAGGGGGAGCATGGGTTATCGTTCATTGTTGAAGCCGACAGGCAAATTCTGTTCGATACAGGAGCCTCCGATTTGTTTATTCGGAATGCCAGCAAACTTGGTATCAACATAAATTCAATTGATACAGTGGTGATTAGCCATGGCCATTACGACCATGGGAATGGCTTGCAATACCTCAATGGGAAACGCATTGTCACTCATCCATGTGCTTTTACAACCCGCTTTTCAGGACGCTCAGGACGCAATCTGACTGTTGCCGTAAATCGCGAAACTCTTGCCCAAAACAACACAATTATTGAGAGCACGAAAGCTTTGTGGCTCTCCGAACGCATTGTTTATCTTGGTGAAATAGAGCGTGCTATACCATTCGAGCAGAAACAAACTCCTCTATTTCATTTTGCCGACGGCTCAACCGACCCAATAATTGACGATTCTGCAATAGCAGTCAAAACCAGCAAAGGAATTATTGTCATTTCCGGGTGCGCCCATTCTGGCATCTGCAACATTGTAGAGCAGGCTCGCAAAACTTGTGACACCGATAAAGTGTATGGCGTAATCGGTGGCTTTCACCTGACCGAAATCGATAAACAATTGCGTCAAACTGTTGATTATCTGAAGAAAATTGGAGTTGAATACGCTTTGCCGTCACATTGTACAAGTCCCGATGTTATAAATGAGTTTTGGAAAAACTTCAAAGGCAAAGATGTGAAAACTGGTATGGTTCTCAATCTATAAAACAAAACTGCCAGCTACCACACAACAAGTCGGCAATTAGAGAACTTCGACAAAACTAATCGGGCATTTAATCAAATCGGTAAACTCCTCTCCCGTTTCAAGCATATCATCATCGTTATGCTTGTATTTCCACTCGATTTTGACATTTAACCCGCACTTAAACAATTCGTTAATGAGCAGAACTATATCCAAGACATATTTTGCCGATGATGAATTGAAATATTCCAAAAACAACTTGAAAACTATCGGATTGTTCTGGTATTTTGCCAGCAAATCATCATTGATGCTCATTTTCAAATCGCAAAGCCAATCAACAATCGGCTGATAGAAAACCACGACATCTTCTGGTCGCGAACATCCTGTTATTTCAAACTTGTTGTTATCAAGGTCAAATACAACGGCAGGAGACGTTTTGGTTTCTTGAATTCTGATGGAGTTCATTGTCATTGTGGTCCGATTGGTAAACGTCAGTAATTCTGACAATTATGTTAAACAAAGATGTATTTTTATCTATTGCGACAAATTCATATTCTATCGGTTGGCTTGCGCATCGGCGAATCTTCATTAATCCTACTCTTGCTCCGCCTTTTTCTGATATCCTCGTGTGATATATTGTTTCAAAATACAATTTTTTCAATTCCGATGCCGAAGCCGCATTAATCCGTTCAATGTAGTTTGTCAAAGGCTCAATCTCATCATTCTTAATCTTATTCTCCACAAAAAGAACATAATCCGATTCCTGATTCCACAAATCAACGGCAACTTGATAATCCGAACCTTCTAAATTATGTCTGTATGCATTCTCAAGACACTCAACCACAATGGAATACAATCGCGTCCGACACTTAACACTGCAAGTAGCCGGCATTTTGCGCTGATAATCGTCCAACAAGTCATTGACTATGTCGAATGTTATTTTGCCTTTATAACTCAATAAATTAACGCAATTGTCCATTTTAGAAACATGGGGTTCATAAAAGTCTAACAAATATAAAACTTTTATTACAACAATTGCGCCAAATTATTCTGTCTCTTTATTTTTTTTATGAAAAAAATCTAAATGCCGTTTACTATTTAATTCGCTCGCTTACTTATAAGTACCGCGCTTCAACATTGCAATTTCCTTATCTGTCAGGAAACGCCATTTGCCGCGAGGCAGATTTTTCTTAGTCAAACCTGCGTAATAAACCCTGTCAAGTTTTTTAACTCTATACTTCAACGCTTCGAACATGCGGCGCACAATGCGGTTTCTGCCATTGTGAATGACAACGCCAACTTCAGCCAGGTTTTCAGGATTGCAGTATTCTATCTCATCGGCATTTGCCATGCCATCTTCAAGTTCGATTCCGTTCACCAGCTTTTCAATGTCCTCTTCTGCCACCTTGCGGTCGAGGGTAACATGATAGATTTTCTGTTTGTTATACTTCGGATGGCAAAGATGCTCTGCCAAATCACCGTCATTAGTCAGCAGCAAAAGTCCAGTGGTAGCCCTGTCGAGCCGCCCAACCGGATAAACTCTATTCTTTCCTGCGTCACCGATGAGGTCCATCACAGTTTTTTCAGCATGCGGGTCCTCTGTGGTTGTAACGTAATCTTTTGGTTTATTGAGCAATATGTATGTCTTCCTCTCTGGCATCAACGGAGCGTTGTTGAACTTAACCACATCTCCATAATGAACTTTTGTGGCAAGCTCGGTCACAACTTTTCCGTTGATGGTTATCACACCTGCCAGAATATACTGCTCAGCATCGCGACGGCTGCACACGCCTGCATTAGCGATGTAGCGGTTCAGACGAACGCCATCATCTTCTTTGTATTTCGAAAAATGCTGTTGCTCAGCGTCATACTGATTGCGGTCGATTCTTGGACGTGAAAAACGCTGATTCTGACCATTTTCATTGTTTCTGTCGCGATAATTTCCCCGCGTTTGTCCGTTGCCACGATGTTGCCCATAGCCGCGGTTTGCGCCAGTGGAGCCACCATCGCTGGTGCGGTGCATCTGACGCTTTTCACCATTATTACCCTGACGATACCTTCCGTCCGATTCTCCGTTTTCGCCAAAAGGCCTACGACCGAACTTTCTTGTTCCGTCACCTTTTCCGAATCTTGTTCCGTCACCTTTTCCAAAACTTCTAGCTTCTCTGCCCGACTCGTTTTGTCCGTAATTATTCCTGTTACGGTCTGGTTTTCTGTCACTTCTGTTGTCTGATGTGTACCGCATACTGACTGTTTTTAATGAACTGCAAATGTAAAGGTTTGTTCTATAGAAATAACATGAACTAAAAGATTGACAAATATTTTTTTGAGTGAGGAAACAATCATGAATTTAATTGCTCCCATATATTTGCCGAAAAAAAAACGATGAGCACGCTCGACATTCTGATTATCGCCGTTGCACTTGCAATGGATTGCTTTGCGGTATCCATAACAGCAGGATTGATGATGGAGAAACCCCGTCTCAAAACAGCCTTGATTATGGCCGTTTTTTTCGGTGGATTTCAAGGTCTTATGCCCGTAATCGGATGGTTAGCTGGTGCCAGTTTTGCCAATCTCATCGACTCTTTCGACCACTGGATTGCCTTTGGTCTGCTAGCCTGCATTGGTGGCAACATGATTCGAGAATCGCTCAGCGAAAAAGAAGAATGTCGTTTTGACACAACAAGTTACAAGGTTCTGCTCGGGTTGGCGGTTGCCACCAGCATCGATGCTCTCATTGTTGGTGTCAACCTTGGACTTATGCGCAACTCTCTGCTCTCCCCTTCACTGACCATTGCTGCAGTATCGCTCCTGCTGACCATTGTCGGAGTCTACCTCGGCTCTTGCTTCAAACGCATATGCCGCTTCAACTTCGAACTGATTGGCGGAATTGTTCTGATTCTAATTGGTGTAAAAATTCTTTTCGAACACCTGCTCACTCACTGATTGTTCGGTCCTAATTCTTTAAGAAGCAATTCGTCGAACGTGCAACTATCTGAATAATATCTGTTTATAGAAGAGTCTACTCTGCCGTCGTTATTAAGCCAATCCAACAGATTATCTCTGTTATAGCGCGATGCATTTTCGGCCACAGCTGCCCTGCAAATCGCCCTGCGTGTTGCCTCATAATTATGTGGTCCAGACTCTAATACCAAAGGCAGCCTCAACATATAATCAAGAGCTTGTTGGAACTCTCTTTGGTTATAATAGGCAATAGCCATATCAAACAATGCCTGGCTATTACGTGGCGACATTTCAAGAACTTGTTCAACGTACTTGATTGCCTCGTCATATCGTTGTAACTTCATTAGTGACGCTGCAATGCCACAATATGACAACATATGGTTCGGATGTTTCTCAAGTGCCTGCTCAAACTCGCTGATTGCTTCCTTATCGTTGTTTTTAAACGACAATGCCACACCTCTGTAATAATGAATGGGCACGGTATAATTGTCCAAAGTGTACAATTGAGTATCGACCTTTCTTGTCAATCTGACAATGGCATTCCAGTCTTCATGGTAGTAAGCAGCCAAAACAAGACGGTCATTTTTTTCTCCATTATAATATGCCCACGACTGCCACAGATGTAAACCACTGACTACCAATCCGAACGCCAATATCGCCAACGTGATTGTCGATTTTGCTGACCGTTCGGTCTGCTCAGCCAACGTTGTCTGATCTGTCAGTTCTACTTGCTCAGTATGCTCTGTCAGTTCTGCCTGTTCTATCTGATTGCCAGCAACAGTTCGCCTTGCGTAATCGACAAGCACTATTGCCGAAATGGTCAGATAAAACACGTTATGCTCAATACGCTCATGAGGATAGTCCAGCAGCGAAACCACTACCCAACCAATGAGTGCCGCAACAGCCACAATGTTAAACAAAGCAACTCTGCCATTGGCCGCACGCTTTATGTTTGACAACCCAGCAAATAGAATACCTACGAAAAAGGCCAAGTAACCCAGCAATCCGATTATGCCAACTTCCGATGCAAACCACAAATAATCGTTATGCGGTCGCTGAAATGTTTCTGAGCCATTGCGCACTTTGGCACCAAACTCATCGGCACCATATTTTGGAAGTTCAATCTGCCACTGACCCGGGCCTGCGCCTAATACAGGATGATCCTTTATCATATCCAGAGTCTTTCCCCAAACCAACTTGCGCATTGCCACTGACGACTCGCCATGTTCATTGTCTCTATAACCATACTTTTCAGGATTGAACGTTATTGCGGCACGTTCCACGATTGTCCGCTCGATCTGGGTATCGGAAAAAGCAAACACAGCAACCACAATAACCACAAGTACGGCTGGTACACCTATATATATAAGTTTCGTTTTCCGCTTTGCCACTTCTCCACTCATTTTGGGAACAAAGATCATCCTTCTCGCATATGCGAGTATATATGCCGCAACCAGAGCCACTGCTAATGCTGCCCACACGGTTCGTGTAAGCATTATGACAATCAATGCTAAATCGGCAATGGACACAAGTCCCGCAAAAATCTGCCACAACAGCGACAAAACCTTATGATCGCCATCGTGATTGAGCATGCAATACACTGACACTGGCAGTGTTATGAACAATATTGAGGAAAAAAGGTTCTTGTTTGAACAAGTGGAATAAAGCTCTTCAATTATAGAGTTAAGATAATACGACAAGTTTTGGGTAGAAGATTCGAATTTCGAGAAATCCGCTTTCATGAATTGGACTATTCCGATTGTGATGAAAACAGTTCCTGCCACAAGCAAAAGCTTCAGAATCAGTTCTCTTCCTCGATAATCGTTGGCTAGCAATTGGTATATGAAAAAGAAAAACAAACATAATCCGAATTCCTTCACGGTACGGAACAAAGCCTCGTTCCCGTTGACCACCCCGAATGCCCATGAAATCAGGTGCATCAGCATGAACAGCGCCAGACCGCCAAAGACTATCTTAACATATTTCCCGTCGAAACTGAAACGCTGCCCTTTAAAAAACAAAATCGCAAACGTAACCGTCATCGCTATCAAAAAGAAAGACAATGCCAATTGTCTCGGCAGCAACGACGCGTCGAGCATATTGTCCGTATCCCAAATAAATGGCAGAATTACAATAAACACGATGACTGGCAAATACTTTGCCCAAGGCTTTATTTTGCTGATAAATTCACTCATAAACTCCGTTTTTGTTGCAAATGTAATTCATTTTTTCTAATCCGAGCCCCTACTAATTATCACATATTAACAGCCTTTCATATATAAAAAAGCGTTATTAATCTGACAATTATGCTCTTTTGTGAAAAAAAACAAGCCTACTATTATGTCAATAACAATTTTTTATACTTTTAGACCAGTTTCTATAGGGTATTTGTTCAATTAAAAAATTGGGGAATTATGAAACGTTTATTATTACTGATTTTTGCAATCGTTAGCGTAAATGTTTGCTTCGCGCAAGCTACTGCTAAACATAAGGCCATGTACATATGTAACTTTACAAAAGAGATTGAATGGCCTGCGAGTGAGAGGAATGGAGATTTTGTAATCTGTATTGTTAACCAAAACGACCTTCTAAACCAAGTCCGGACATTCACAAACGGCAAAATGGTTGGTACCAGCCCCATTTCCGTGGTCGGGGTCAAGAGCATCGATGAGATTTCAAAATGCCACATTCTCTTCCTGCCCTTTGCCGATAGCAAAGCGGACAAACTTAGCACGGTAATTGCCAAAGTTGGCGATTCATCATCGACCTTGATTCTGAGCGACAGACCAGGAGCACTAAAAAATGGCGCTTGCATCAACTTCTTTTTGGTTGAAGACAAACTCAAATACGAAATCAACCAAAAAGCAATTGACGGTCGGAAGCTGCACGTAAGTACAAACCTTATTAATCATGCGGCTTCTGCCGAATAAGATTTCGAACACTTAGAAAGAGCCTTCACAAAATGAAGGCTTTTCTTTTTTCATAACATTCTGAATTTAGTCCGATAAAATTTTCAGTAGATAAAAATAAAATTCTATTTTTGGTGAGAAACAAAAATGCTAAATAATGAATGCGCGTTTAACAATTTCCAATAAACTGCTTATAGGCTTCGGCTCATTGCTTCTGGTGGTAATCATCAATGGATTAGTAACATATTCCACATCAAACACCAACAGGAAACTGAATGAGGACATTCTCAACATCTACAATCCGTCACTATCAGGACTGCAGGAATGCAATGCAATGGTGAACAATTCACAGATGCTTATCAAAAACTGGGTTTATATTGAGAAACAACCTGGCACTCCCGACAAACGCAAATTGCAAGCAATGCACGATGTGCAATTCCCGAAACTGCAATCGGAATTGATGGAGATATCGAAGAACTGGGAAGAGGAAGAACGTGTCGCACTTACACAAATATTGACCGCCATTGGAGATACTTTGTTCGGATACCACAAGAATATCATGGAAAACCTCAAATCTCTGCTCGATTATAATGAGGACATCATACGTATGGAAGCTGAGATGATGGTTGAAGATGGTGGCGATGTTATTGAAGAGACCTATAAAATATTGAATGAAATAGAGGCTCTTACAGAAATAATATCGAAAAAAACCGAAAATGCCAACCGCGAGATGGCAGCATCGTTCGCCTGGTTCCAAAATTTCGTTGTGATTTCCGTTTTGATAATTGTGGTTATCGTCCTTATAGTTAGTACAATAACAATACGAAGCATCGTTGTTCCCGTCTACAAACTCAAGGAATTCCTGATTACAATGACCAAGGGTATTCTGCCAAAAGAGAAACTTATCACGAAGAACGATGAGATTGGTGATATGGGCGACGCACTGAACGGCTTCATTGAATCGCTGCGCAAGACATCAGAGTTCGCCGTTGAAATTGGAAATGGCAACTACAATTCTGATTATGAGGCATTAGGCGAAAGCGACACTTTGGGAAATGCACTTCTCGAAATGCGCAAGAACCTGCGTGCATCAGACGAAGCAAACAAGAAACGCCAGCACGAAGACGAGATCCGCAACTGGACAACCAAGGGCTTGGCCGATTTTGGCGACATTCTGCGTCACAACTCCGAAAACATGGACATTCTGTCGAGCAATGTCATGCGCCACTTGGTTGATTATTTGGAGGTTAACCAAGGTGCCATATATATTTTGAACGAGCAGGACAAAGACAATCCGCATTTCGAGATGAAGAGCGCAGTGGCATACAACCGCGAGAAATATTTAAGAACCAATTTCGGCGTTACCGAAGGCCTTGTCGGACGTTGCGCCTTTGAAAAACTGCCAGTATATCTGAGAGAGATCCCAGAAGAATACATCAAACTTACATCTGGTCTTGGTGGTGCAGAGCCAAACTATCTACTCCTTGTTCCTCTCGTTATAAACGACAACGTGCTTGGTGTTGTAGAGTTGGCATCATTCAACGAAATACCTCAATATCAGATAGATTTCTTACAAACATTGGGCGAAAACATTGCATCGACAATATCCAACGTGAGAATTACAGAGCAAACCAACAAACTGCTTTCAGAATCGAAGATGCGTGGTGAGGAGCTCTCTTCACAAGAGGAAGAGTTGCGCCAAAATATGGAAGAGCTGCAAGCCACACAAGAAGAGGCTGTACGTCGCGAAGGCGAGATGAGACTTGCCTTTGATGCAATCAATAACACTCTTGGCACCATCGATATCGACTTGTCAGGAACAATCATTGATGTTAATGACATGATGTTGCAGTTATCGCGTGTGGAAAAGGTTGAATTTGTTGGCAAACGTTTCATCGATTTGTATGTTCCGAACGATGAAGCCAAGGCTAGATTTGACGAAGCATGGTCACGACTGATGACTGGTGAAAGTGCCACATATGAGTACACATCAAATTTCAAGGAATTGGAAATGTCTTTCACCCACTCGTTTACCCCATACATTAACCAACTGGGCGAGGTAGAACGCGTATTCGACCTTGTTGTTAACACTACTGGTCAGAAAGAAGTGATGGACAAAATTGCCACACTGAGCCTTACCTATAAAAAAAAGTAAAATAACACAATAGCATTTTAACAGACCAATGTCGGTTCGGCATTGGTCTTTTTTTAAATAAATGTCAACTGCCAACAATAGAAATTATCAGTCTTTACAAACTAACAACCAGAAGAATGCAGAAAAAAAAACTGATAATCCTGACGGGCCCCACGGGCATTGGCAAGACCGACTTGAGCATTGAACTGGCTCAGGCGCTGGGCACGGAAATCGTGTCGTGCGACTCGCGGCAGATGTATCGTGAACTGAAGATTGGTGCTGCACCGCCGTCGGCAGATCAGTTGGCGCAAGTGAAACATTATTTCATTGGAAATCTTTCGATAACAGACTATTACAGCGCGGGACGGTTTGAATTGCAAGCACTTGAATTGCTCGATACGTTGTTTGCCACGCACGACAAGGTGCTGATGGTTGGCGGCTCAGGGATGTATATCGATGCCGTTGTGCAGGGTATCGATGATTTACCGACAGCGTCGCCCGAAATTCGTGAGCAAATGATGCATCGTCTTAAAAATGAAGGCATTGATGCCTTGCGTGCCGAACTTGCCCAACTCGACCCTGACTATTATAACAATGCCGACATTGTGAATCCCAAACGCGTGCTGAAGGCTCTTGAAGTGATTGCGCAAACGGGCAAAACATACTCGTCGATGCGGACGGGGCAAGGCAAACAACGGCCGTTTGACATAGTGATGGTTGGCCTGACAATGGACCGCCATCAACTATACGACCGTATCGACCGCCGCGTTGATGCGATGCTTGCCGCAGGATTGGAAGCCGAAGCACGTAATCTGCACCAATACAAGCATTTAAATTCTCTCAACACGGTTGGTTACAAAGAGTTTTTCGGCTACTTCGACGGCGAATACGATTTTGACGAAGCCGTGCGTCTAATCAAAAGAAACTCACGGCGTTACGCCAAAAAACAGATGACTTGGTTCAACCGCTATCCACAAATGCGCTGGTTCGACCGTGCCGATGAAGACGCTATCAAACAATTCATTCTAAACGTATGATACCCAATCAGATACTATATATATCATATGATGGAATGACCGATTCGCTGGGCCGCTCGCAAGTGCTACCGTACTTGTGCGCCCTGACGGAAAAAGGCTGGCGCATAACGCTTATCAGTGCCGAAAAGCCTGAAGTTTTCGCTCAAGGCGAATCGGAAGTTCGGGGTATCGTCGATGCGGCAGGAATCGACTGGCAACCAATGTCATACACCAAACGCCCGCCAATAATTTCAACTCTGCTCGACATTCTGACAATCAAGCGGATGGCGTTCAAACTCACGCGGCAGAAAGACTTCGGCATTGTGCATTGCCGCAGTTATATTGCTGCTTTTGTGGGGCTTGCGCTAAAAAACAAGTTCGGTTGCCGCTTTGTGTTCGATATGCGCGGCTTCTATGCCGATGAGCGTGTTGATGGCAATATTTGGAATACAAAAAAACTGATTTACAGACTTGTATATAACTTTTTTAAACGCAAGGAAAAAGACTTTATGTCGGGTTGCGATGCCATTGTGAGCCTGACCAATGCCGCCAAAAGCGAGATTCTGCAATGGAATCTGCCAAACGTGACGGCCGAAAAAATCACGGTCATTCCCTGCTGCGCCGACGTTAATCATTTCGATTATAGAACTCATAATCAACAAGATATTGAGCTGTGGCGGCAAAAACTTGGCATTGATAAAAACGCATTTGTGCTATCGTATCTGGGCTCCGTCGGGACGTGGTATATGCTGCCCGAGATGATGGACTTTTTTGCCGAACTGCTCGCCGTGCGCCCCGATGCAGTTTTTCTGCTCATTACCCGCGACAACAAGCAACTAATTCTCGAAGAGGCTGCACGGCACGGAATCGGTGTGGACCACATAATTGTGCAACCCGCCACACGCAACGAAGTGCCACAGTTGGCAATGCTCTCGAGCGCGTCGCTGTTCTTCATTAAGCCTGTTTGGTCGAAAAAGGCGTCGTCGCCCACCAAACTTGCCGAACTGATGGCTTTGGGAATCGCCTGCGTCACCAACAAGGGTGTTGGCGATGTCGATGGAATTATTGAAAACAATCCGTTAGGTGTGCTTGTAAACGGTTGGACGCGAAATGATTACGCTGAAGCGATAAGAAAAATGCTTGAACTGCCTGCCGACCGTGAGGCTTCGCGCCGACTGGCCTGCGAGATGTTCTCGCTCGATAAAGGCGCGGCAGCGTACGATTCAATTTATAAAACGATAACGCATTGAAACACCGACTGTTATATATTGCCCCACACCGTCCTGGACGCTCGCCTGGTCAAAGGTTCAGATTTGAGCAATTTATGCAATTCCTTGAGTCTGAATGTTTTGAAATCACATACTCGTTTCTGCTTAACGAGTGGGACGACCGCAAATTCTACAAGCGAGGCAACTATCTGCTGAAATGCTGGATTGCGTTCAAGTGTGTAATAATCAGGTTGTTCGATGTGCTACGGGCTTCACGGTTCGACTATGTTATTGTGTATCGCGAGGCGCATTTCTGGGGCTGGGCAATCTTCGAGAAACTGCTGTCGAAGAGCCGTGCCGCGCTGCTTTTCGACTTCGACGATGCTATCTGGCTGAACGACATATCGGAATCGAACAAAAATTTGAGTTGGCTGAAAAGTTCGGCCAAAACGGCTAAAATTGCCCAACTGGCCAATGCTGTGATGGTCGGCAACTCGTTTTTGGCCGATTACGCGCGGCAGTCGAACCAAAACGTGGTGATTGTTCCAACTGTTATTGACACAACGCTTTACAAATATCGCGGTGCGGTGGATTCAACACCTGTAACCATTGGCTGGATTGGCAGCACCACAACCCTGAAGCACTTTCAGAACGCTATTCCCGCCTTGACGGCCATTAAAGAAAAATACGGCAACAAGGTAAATTTCAAAGTGATAGTTGATGTTGACTACTCTGTCGACGAACTTGAACTGAAAAGCACCAAATGGAACAAAGACACTGAATTAGAAGAACTTAACAAGGTCGATATCGGTATTATGCCATTGCCCGATGACAAATGGTCGTGCGGGAAATGCGGTTTCAAGGGCATTCAGTATATGGCGCTGGGCATTGCCACGGTGATGTCGCCTGTGGGCGTGAACACCGACATTATCGAGCACGGCGTGAACGGTTTCCTTGCTTCGACCGACAGCGAATGGATTGATTGCCTGTCGCAACTGGTTGAGTCGGTGGAACTTCGCCGCCGTTTGGGTGAGGCTGCCCGCAAAACAATCGATGAGCGGTACTCGGTTCGCTCGCAAGAATCTAATCTGTTGAATGCCATATTGTTGGCGGGAAAGTTGAAAGGCACTAGGAATTAGGCATTAGGCACTAGTTAATTATGAATTACGAATTACGAATTATGAATTACGATTTACCGATTCACCAATTCACCAATTAAACATTAAACAATGGAATACACCGAAATAGAACGCAAGTTTTTGGTTAAAAGCGAGTTTCGTCACCTTGCAACGGCTGAATACAAAATCTGTCAGGGTTACTTGGCTGCGGACCCGCAACGTACTGTGCGTGTGCGAATTAAAGGTGACAAAGGCTACCTGACCATTAAAGGCGCCAGCACCGCCGACGGCTTGAGCCGTTTTGAGTGGGAAAAGGAAATTGCTGCGAATGAAGCCGAAATGCTGCTAAAACTCTGTCTGCCAGGCGCAATCGAAAAGACGCGCTACATTGTCCCGTTCGGCTGCCTGACATTTGAAGTTGATGAGTTTTTTGGCGAAAATGCAGGCCTTGTTATGGCTGAAGTCGAGTTGGAATCGGCCACGCAGCAAGTTTCGCTGCCCGAATGGCTTGGCCAGGAAGTAACAGGCGACAAGCGGTATTACAATTCATATCTGTCGCAACGGCCGTTTTCGAAGTGGTAGTGTTAAAATCGACAAGAAAGTGCACTGCGTATATTGCAGTAAACAAACAAAATAACTACTAATCGGACAAAACATATAGTTGACTATATGATTTGTCCAATATCAAAAGTAAAACGTTAGGTGGCGGGCCATTGAGCGGTTGCTGCAACAAAAAAATCCGCCCCTGAGCGGGACGGATTATAAAGCAGAACCGATTGTTCAGAGCGGCTTATTTCAGTTTTTGGCCGTCGGCGAAAGCGTTGCCGACAGTCTTTCCGAGTTCGATATATGTGTGGTGCACAGGGTCGAAGGTGATAATGCCCATTTTCTCGACGTCGGGTTTGCCGTCGGCGGCCAGATACTTCTCGTCGCACAGAATGTTGACAATTTCGGCCACAAGGTTGAAGCCGCTTGCGTCTTTGCCAATCGTCTGCTTCACGCGGCACTCAAGCGTCATTGGAAACTCGCCGAACACAGGTGCGTTCACGTTGGGCGCTTTCGCGATAGTCCAGCCCGTTCGGGCCATTTTGTCGGGTGTGTTGCGGCCGCTCACAATGCCCACATAGTCGGCGGCAACCATTGTGGCTGCGGTGGCGAAAGTAACGGTAAACTCGGGATTAACGTCCAGATTGTCAGTGGTTTGGTGCGAGCCGAGCGAAATCGCGATTTCGTGTGCGTCCCATTGTCCGCCCCAGGCGGCGTTCATTGCGTTCGGCTTGCCGTTTTTGTCATACGTGCCGATAATCAGCACAGGTTGTGGCAGCAGCCACGCGTTCGATTTAAAACTTTTCATTTCCGTAAAATTTGTTTGTCAATATAAAATATTCATTTTGTTATAGATACATATCTTCAAAAGAGCCAACCAGTTGTTACGTGTCGCGCTTCAGGTTCTTTTTGAGTTGCGCAATCATATCGTCGAGCGTTTGGAACAGTGCGGGCACGGTTTCGGGCGTCAGGCTTTTGCAGGCAATGGCGCCACCGACGGCAAAGGGCACGTCGGTCAGGGCGGTTTGCAGTTGCTGACCCTTATCTGTCAGACTGACAATCATTTGCCGAGCGTCGTTTGTCCCTTTCGCGCGGGTGACAATGCCTTGTTTTTCCATTCGCTGCACGAGCGGCGTCACGGTGTTGGTCTCCAGGCAGAGCCGTTTGGCAATGTCGTTGACGGGCTGCGCGTCGTTTTCCCACAAAACCAGCAGAACCAGATACTGCGGATAGGTGAGCCCGTGTGCCGAGAGCAGCGGATTGTAGGCCTGCGTGAGTAGTCGCGACGCGGTGTAGAGTCTGAAACACAGTTGGTTATCGAGCCGAAACTCTTCTTTCATCACAGCAGGGTTTTAAGGTCGGCTTCAATCTCCTCGGGCGTTGTGGTGGGCGCGTAACGCTTCACGGTCTTGCCATCGCGGCTGATAACAAACTTGGTGAAGTTCCACAGAATGTCGCCATCGTTGACAGCCGAGTTGCTTATTTTTTTCAGCATTGTGTGCGTCGCCTTGGCTTTCAGGCCTTTGTACTCCTCGGTCGGGGCTTGGCTTTTCAGATACTCGAAGACGGGGCTCGCATTGCTGCCGTTGACGTCAATCTTTTTCATCAGCGGGAAGGTGACGCCGTGGTTCAGGCGGCAGAACTCGGCAATCTCCTCGTCGGTGCCAGGCTCTTGGTGGGCGAATTGGTCGCAGGGGAAGCCCAGAATGACCAGTCCTTGGTCCTTATATTTCTGATAGAGAGCCTCCAAGCCGTCGTATTGCGGCGTGAAACCGCACTTTGAAGCGGTGTTGACAATCATCAGCACTTGGTCCTTGTACTGTGCAAGGTCCACCTCGGCGCCCTTGTTGTTCAGGGCTTTGAAATCGTAAATTGTAGCCATTTTGTTGTTGTTTTGCGTGCAAGCCGTCAGTGCCAACGCAAGGCAGACCACCGCACTTGTTATACTTTTATTTATTGCGTTCAGTGTTGATTTGTTCTTTTTCATCGTTTTGAATCTTTAAACTGTTATTTATATCGTTCGCGATACAAAAGTAGTACAATTATTTTATATCGCAAGCGATATATTTAAAAAATTTTCATTGGTTTAAAAAAATGGCTAAAAATGAAGGTTCTCGCACTGACGACACGAGACAACACTGATTATCACGGAATACTTTTTCTAACCACGGAACACACGAAAAACACGGAAAGGGCGACTATAAATCGTTTTCTAATTCTCCAATTGTCGTGTCACGGAATGTTTCTAAAACATTTAATTCGCAAGGCTTATAATCGTCTGATAATCTACGGCATATACCTAATTCAAATGCGAGACGCAAATCGTTGCCTGCGGCTTCATCATTTTTTGCCTCGGCGCTTGTTATTGTGCGAATGCGAGTTATCTCATAAACATCCCGAACTCCCTTGCCTTTAATGTAGGGTGTAAACCAATGTAAATGGTCGAGCGAAATGGTTGTGGGGAAATGACTGCGAGTGTAATATATTGTTGCTGTGCCATTTTCAAACTTATCCGAATTTTGTTTCACAAGTCCCACAAGCACGCGAGTTGAAACCTCAACTGTCGCACCTTTCTGCGGAATGACCTGCTCAATGGTTTCTTTCGATTTTTTGCCAATCAATTCTCGAATAAAATCGCCTAACAACTTACGATTTTCATCGTTTTTGGGGCGCAAGGGGAAGGCTCCAATGTTCACATCGCCGATACTCTTGTAGAATTTCGACATCTGCACAGCGTTCGTCTCACCGTTGCCAGGGAAAAGAATGTAACCGCCAATGACTTCTTTTTTCAATGCACTGTCATCGTATTCTTTGTAATAAATGGCGTCGCGGTAGCGGTGCATTTGGTTTATGGCGTCGTCGGGCGGCACATCGGCTTTGTTTTCGTCTTTGTCTTTGTCTCCAATGCGGTATTTTGCATCGAACAGATAGGTCATTTTCATACCGCGCTCAACATCGTTTTTGGTCAGGCGCAGCACAATATCAGGCTTTTGCGGCACCGTGCGGCTCGCTATGCCAGAAATACTTATATCCTCGTTATCAGTTTCGCTATGCTTGGGGTTGTATACTAATTCGGCTAATTCAACACCATCTTTTTTGAATACAATATGCGAACGCTCGCCTTTGCCCAACTCCCAAGTAAAGAAACTGCTCATTTCCATACGGTTGCGGTGGTCTATATCGGATTTTTCGATACCTAATTGCTCTTGCACAATGTGACTTACCTCGATAAAGCACCAAATTTCGTAAAGTGTTGCAATGTCTTTCGTTTCCATACGATAAAGGCCATCGTTAAGGCTAAACGATTTGCGCAGAATAAGATAGGTGCGATAGACGGCTGAATAATTCGTGTCGCGCTGTAGGATTAGCGATTCTTGCCGCAACCCTTCGAAAGTGCCGACTGTGCGGAAAAACGGGTGGCGGACAAGGCTTTTCAACTGACTTTCAGTTGCATCGATTCGGTCGAGTTCGGCTTGTGCAATGGGCAATTTCAACTGCCCGATACGACGGGCCAAATCGCTATAATGTTTGCTGATAGTGTTCAGCGCGTATTTCAGGAAACGGTTCTCAATAGTGTTGTGGGTGTGCTGCTGCTCATCGACAAGATAGAGCCGCGATTCTTCGCTGCGGTGTTCGGCAAACTGCTGTTCGAGCGTGGTGGTGAACCGACGGATTTGGTCGGCGCGTTTGTATGCGGGCACGGCTCGCAGCCTGTGGCGCGGACGCTCTACAATGTTGCGTGCCGACGCGATAAATTTCTGCTGCAACGAGCCGAAAATATTCCACCAAATAAGGTCGTACTGCTCGCCGTCGCCTGTGCTGATACCGTGATAGGTGCGGCGCAGATAGTCGAGCGAAAGCATTCGGTACTCCTGCTCAATGTCGTGAAGAATGAGTTGCCAATCGTGGTGATAGTCGAGTTTTGCGGAAATGACATCGTAGGAAAAGACAAAGCGGTGCCACTCACCGTTTTTCTTGTACCGCAGCGGAAAATCGGCACGGCCAATGTCGTTGCCATAGTTCAGAAAACCCATCAGTATATGTTGGGGCGCGCGCCACGAAAAGCGCTCGTTGACATCGGCGCGCTGACTGTCGACACAGGCACTACTGACGTCCTTATCGAATTCCACCCAAACGGCGTAGTCGGTCAACTCAAAAAAGAAAGCAGGCTCCTGCGGCACGCCTGCCGATAATTCACGTACAGCGTCCGATTCGTCTTCGTCGGTCAGCACAACGCTATTGACCCCATCTGACCACGAATAGGTTGAAGTGAGCCGCTCCGCACCGATATTTGTCTTGCCTTTCTCCCACATTTTGTGGAAGTGCTGACACTCAATGCAGAGTTTGAAATCGTTGTGCTCGACGCAAAGGGTTTTCATTTAACTCCAGAAACTTGTGTAGCCAGAATCCAACTTTTTCAGCATCTCCGTAATTTTCTCAGCCGAAACGCTTTTTGCTTTCTGCTTGCCTTCTTCGGGTTCGGGAATAGCGGCCACAATTTGGTTGTTCACAATGTTTTGCAACGCTTCGAGCGGCTTTTTGGTGCGGTCGCTGTCGCCTTCAATGCGCGAAAGAATCTTCATTGCAGTCATCTCGTCGAGTGTGGCGGTCAGATTTTCGGCGCCACGGTTGACGGCATATACAAGGAACTCATTACGAGTGCGGTAGGCAATTTTGAATGGTGTTTTGTCTAACGCGTCATTCACTTGTGCAAGATACGCCAGCACCTTGTCGCACAATTCTCGGTTGTCGGCATACACATCTTTGCCCTCAACCGAAGTAGGGATAAGGTTTTGGATATGGCCCAACTCGTTGGCCGCATTAGCATCCAATCCGCCGTGCAAATCAACCTCGTTCATTTCAATGGTCATTGCGCGGTCGAGCACTTTGCGGCTGAACGAGAATGTGGTTTCATCCATATTCACAGTGCCCACAACAAAAAGGTTTTGCGGAATGGTAAGGCGTTTGCCGCCAATTTCCTTTAAGTATTCATCGCGGGCTTTATCGTCGTTGGGGAAAAGTTGGTCAATCAGCGATTTGTAAGCGTCGGTATGTTCAAAGTCGATAATTGGGTCGGTGGTGATACTGCCATCGGCATTCAACTTGCGGCTCTCGATAACACTCAAATATTCAGCAAAATACTGCTCGACGGGGGCAAGATTCATCTCGTCGAGACAAAGGAAATATGGTGTTTTTGAATCGTTGATAGCCTTTGCCATAAACCGTAGGAACGGCCCAACCACATATTTTTCGCCATTGATACGGCTCACATATCCAATTAACTCGCTGCTATCGTGCCAGTTGGGTTTCACTTGCACCATACAGAAGTTTTTGGGGTGGTTATTGCCAAACTCCGCATCACCTTGTTTCCAGCAAGCCTTTGCCAACTCTCTAACAATGCGGCTTTTACCTGTTCCGCTTATGCCTGCCAAAAGCACGAATGGCTTGGTGCGAAGGGCGGTGAGAAGGGGGGCGTATTGTTGGGACGCTTCACTATATTCAAAATGATTATTTCCACGACTTTGAATATTGAGCAATTCTGTCAATTTCTCAACGTCTTGTTTGATATTTGAATCGTATATGCCCATAGTTATAAATTTATTTGTGAAAAGAACTCATCAGCGTCAATTGTGAGAGTTGAACTGTTTTTACTTGTATTCGAAATCAAACCTGCTTCTTCAAGGAAACTACGTATATATGAATAACAAGTAGTTGGTATAACGGCACCATCTTCTCTTGTAAATTCATAAGTACTTATTTCATTTCTCTTGTTTTTTATTTCGTTAATAACATTCTCGAAATCAACGCCTTTATCAACGCGATAAATAGCATATAAAAACTCATTCCATTTTATTGTGCGGAATTCTTTTAATAGTTTAAGAGCCAACCACATATTGTGATTTTTGAATTCCGCGTTTTTATACATATTCAGCAATCCTTGTCTTTGTGCGTTGTATTTAATACTTTTTGTGCGCTCAACAACTTCTTGTTTATTAGGTGTTTCTATGGTTATATTGTTTAATACTCTTGTCGCAAGGACAAATTGTGTCCCTAAATCAGTAAAACATTTATTAGCAGGGAATTGTCCCTCATAATTAACGAAACCTAATTTCTTGAGAAGTGGGAAAATCGTACGTATGACACTATCATCTTTTGCTTTCTTGAACAAATTTTGTATCTCTGCTTCTTCTTGAATTGTTTTGTAATTGATTATTCTGTCGCCCATATTGTCTAACATTTCATATATTAGCACAATCTGAGCACAACGGGCGTCAGACAGACTGCTTCCATCAACGCTTTTATAACTACTTTTCGGTAAAACAATTTTCATAGTAGTATTTTTTTAATTTGTTCTGCAATCACGTTGGCCAACATCGGTGGAACCGCATTGCCAACTTGTTTGTATTGGCTACCGCGTGTTCCAATTATTTCAAAACTGTCAGGAAATGACTGTATTCTTGCTGATTCTCTAACAGTGGGAATCCTTGGCTCGGCATAGTGGAAATAGTTTCTATGGCCTGTGTCAATGGTGTTTGAAGGTTTAAAAGTTCCCATTCGTTCAAATGCCTTATTATATTTTCTGACATTCCACATCTCCTTTGGCAAATCTTTGATATTTCCACCATCAGGGACTTGGTTTATTATATCCATTGTCTGTTGAGAATGGTTGGTATAATCTTGATTTATGGGACTTTTGCATTTACCTCGCATTGCTTTTTGAAAGTCATTCTGCGGAAATGAACCATAATGTTCATTATCTGCACCTTCTAAATCGCTAATACCATCTTTTGCAGTTAACTTGTAGTTAAGTGGCTCGGGAAATTCAAACTTCTTGTTTTTTATGCCAACATAAAAAACTCTGTATCTGTTTTGCGGAATTCCATAATCTGCTGCATTTAGTAGTTTGTACGATATTTTATAACCCAAACCATTTTTTGATTCGCCAAACCTCTCTAATAAGTCATTTACAAATGCTCCTTTATTCAAAGTCAGCATTCCTCTAACATTCTCTATAACAAAGAAATCAGGCTTAGCCAACTTGACGGTTTTGTAGAATTCCAAGTACATTTTATTTCGTGGGTCATCTACTTCTCGGCGACCTACGGTGCTAAAACCTTGACACGGCGGACCGCCTATAACACCCGTAATGTGCTCTTTCTTTATCAGTTCAGGCAATTCGCTCTCGTTAAACTCTTCAACCGTTTCAGTTTTTGCAACTTTATCAGCGCGATTGTGGTTAAAGGTTGTTATGGCGTCCTTCCACATATCAACCGCAGCAACAACTTCAAATCCTGCTTGTTCAAAGCCAAGGCTTAAACCTCCAATTCCACAGAATAGGTCAATAATCTTCATTTTTTCTCCAAAATTTTTAAGATTGCGTCAGCAATGGCTTTTGCCAATAATGGTGGCACAGCATTGCCAATTTGTTTGTATTGGCTACCGCGTGAACCAAGGAATTCGAATCTGTCAGAAAAAGATTGTAACCGCGCTGATTCTCTGACACTTGGTATTCTGTCGTATAATGGGTGGAAATAATTGCTATGAGCATTGCCCGTATCAATTGTGCACGATTGTGTATTGGGGTCAAGCCGCTTATACGCAGAAGAATGCCTGTTTTTTCTATTGTTACTCCACAGATTTTCAGGAACATCCTCCCAATTGCCACCTTGTGGAACACAATGAATACGGTCTTGGACTATTTGTGCAGGATAGCGAGCCTCGTGGTCTTGTACGGTATTATCCACTGTCCGCAAATATTTTCTGTATTCCGAAGTGGGTTTTTCTTTAAGAGTTTTTATCCCCACACCATCTTTTTCAAATTGATACAATTCCCCTATAGCATCTTCTACAGTCACTTTGGGCTTTTTATCCAAAGTATCAAAGTCAAAAGTTTCTTGCAGAAAATCTTGACGAATTCCAATAATGATAGCGCGCTTGCGATTTTGTGGTACGCCATACTCGGAAGCGTCAAGCACTTGCATATTTAGTTTGTAGCCTTCGTCTTCTAAAATCGTTGTAATACGCTCTTTGGCATATCCGTCATTGCGAGTTAATAGACCTCTAACATTTTCTATTAGAACAACTTTCGGTCGTAATAATTTCACAAAACGGATATACTCGAAAAACAATTTGTTTCGTGGGTCGTCTTTTTCTTTTTGCCATCTGTTGGCTGTAGAAAAACCTTGACACGGTGGACCACCAACCATAACATCAACGTCCGAATAAGCATTTTTAACTTCCTCGTCTGTAATGTTTTCTATATACCCTGTATAAACTTTTGCTTGCTTAAAATTGTGTTGAAAGGTTGCCGTAGCGTCTTTGTTAAAATCAACGCCACCAATGATATTGTATCCTGCTAATTCAAAGCCATAACTAATACCACCACATCCACAAAACAAATCAACAACGTTGTATTTCTTTGAAGTGTCTGACATATAAACTCTTACCGCCCGCCAAACACCCCGAATCGGACTTTATTATCAATCAGTTATCCTACAGCCACATACAAAAAACGTGGGTATCTGAACCTTTACCCGTCGCTTTCTGTGGCGTAGGAAACCATTGACTTAACGAGCAAAGAGATATCCACGTTGCGTGTATATAGCCCGCAGAAGTGTGCAGGGACAAAATTGCCCCAATGCACACCCACGGAATGCTTATACCACACCCGTAGCATCGTCTTTTGCATTGTTTTTGAAGTCGTTTTTGAAAGTCCTACGTTTCAGAAAGCCAAAAACAAGCATCAGGTGACGCTTTTATGTATATGTCTGCCGCAAGAGCCTAAAAAGGCATAAACGGCGAAGGACAAAGATAAGGTATTTGAATTGAATATGTAAGTTGGGAAGTGTTAAAAGATTTCCCTATTTCTGATTCAATTGGGTTTCAATTTCTTCGATAGACGGCAAGGTGTCTTGCATTGCTTTAGGCAATGATTTTTTTGCGGTTTCGTATTCTGAAACACCTATGGGCGAGTTTATTTTTGAAAGAGCATATTTGGCAAGCACGCTGTTCTTTTCTTTGCAAATCAGCAGACCAATGGCGGGGTTGTCGTTAGGGGTGTTCAGTTGGTCGTCAACCATAGCAACATATCCTGCAAGTTGCCCTGCATCAGAAAAATCGAATTCGGTGATTTTCACTTCAATCACACAATAACAATGCAACGGAATAATGTAGAAAAGAAGGTCGATATACTTGTCTTTACCGCCTGCCTTCAAGTGATATTCCTGTCCCACGAAAGAAAACCCGCGTCCAAGTTCGAGAAGAAATTTGATAATGTTCTTCACAAGTTCATCTTTCATCGATTTCTCGGTGTATTTCTCGCCCATTTGCAGAAAATCGAAGCAGTAAGGACTCTTAAGCATCTGTTGCGCAAGGTCGCTTTGTGGTTGTGGCAGAGTTAGTTGGAAGTTGGTTTGCGCCAAGCCTTGTGATTCATACAAATCGGTGTCGAGAAAATTGAGCAGAACACCTCGTCCCCAATTGTTTTCCAATGTCTTACGGACAAAGAACAATGCTTTCTCGGCATTGCCCTTGCACTTGTCAATTATTTGGATATGGTGTCCCCAAGGAATACTGAACAGATTTTCGAAATCGTCCGCATCGTATAGTTGGATTTCTCCCACAGCAGAATCGTCAACAAGTTGTTGACGATTTTGAACGCAAGATTCGTCAACAATCTGTTGACGATTTGCAAACAACGGCGAATACAACTCATACAAATACTTTGTGTATTTTATGGTTGTGGCGGAAAACCCGCTTTTCAGATTAAGCGATTTGCGAAGGTCGGCCCCGACGCTTTCGTAAAAGTGTGAGCCATAGCGGTTTCCCATTCTTCGTTCGCTTATATCCTGACCAACCGACCAATAGAACCGAAGCATTTGGCTATTGACACTGATAGCAGCCTTGATTTGGCTTTGCCTGTAGCGGTTGCTTAACTCGGCAATCCATTCTTGATATTCTTGGTCGATATGAAAAAGTTTTTCTGCCATCTATGCTATTATATGGTCTTGTTGCGCCGCAAATGCTAAAATGCGCGCTTGCAGCAAAGGCAAAGGTAGAAAATGTTGGCGGAATTTGGGGAAGGCGGAATGTTAAAAATGAAAAATGCTGGGGAAGCGGTGGTGTTTGGGCGAGATTTGGGGCTTTTCTTACTGTAATTTGTTCAGCAAGTCGTCGGTCGCAATTTCCATTTTGCTGAAGGCGAACCACTTCTTGCCCAAATCTTTGAGCGAAGCGCCAATGTGGTAAACCGCGTCGTCAATGCAAAGGAAACGGTCGTGGGCGTTGGCAAAGGTTGCTGCTGCAAGTGGCGGATATTGGGCGTTGTGTCGGTCAATGTCGAGTTGCAGTTGCGCCGCCCAGCCTTGAGCGACACGGCCTGCACAGCCGCGCGGTCGGAAACTGAAAGGGTGTGGAACGTCAGCATAAAACAATTTCCATTGTGGTTTTCTGCACCTGCATTCCCATATTTTGGTAGAACGACAGGGCAGCGTCGTTGCCTGCCCAAACATTCAGCGTAATGTTGTGGCAACCAATCGATTGCGCATAGTTTCGCACGTGCTCGAACAACGATTTCCCAACGTGGCGGCCACGGGCACTCTCGTCAACGCAAATGTCGTCGATATAAAGCGTTTTTGCGTCTTGCAACAGTTTATTGTTCTGAACTTCAGTGATTTGACAGAAAGCATAACCAAGCACACCGCCGTCGTCGTAAACGAAAATCGGCTTGTTGTCGTCAGTCAGCATTTGGTTGAGTTCCTGCTCGTTATACTTGGTTGTGTGCGGTTTGAACAAATCGGGGCGAATAATGTGATGAACCATATTCACCTGATGTAGCAGACTGATAATCTGTTTGATATCGTTTTTGTTTGCGCGTCGAATCATTGTGCTGTCAATCATTACTTTCCGCAAAAACTGCGTAACTCGTTTTCTTTGGCAAAGTTAAGCAGACGGCCATCTTGTATGTTAATTTCAGGATAGGCTGCTTTCAGGTCCTGAACAGCCTTGTCAATGGTGCTACCACCACTAGTCGCAAACAATCGGACTGTTTTGCCACTGAAATCATAACTCTCAAAAAAAGTGTTGATGATGGTCGGCGCGGTGTACCACCAAATCGGAAACCCGACATAGATGGTCTGATAATCAGCCATATTTGCAAGTTTGTCGGTGATGGCTGGGCGCGATGTTTTGTCGGCCATCTCAACCGATGAGCGGCTCTGCTTGTCGTGCCAGTCGAGGTCGGCGCGGGTATATGCCTTGGCAGGTTTTATTTCGTGCAAGTCAGCGCCCGCCACTTTAGCCAAATTCTGGGCAATGCCTTTAGTTGTGCCCGATGCCGAAAAATAGGCAACCAATGTTTTCATATCGTTATTTCCTTTTTCTGATTTATTTTGTGCATTGACACTCAGGCCGATAGCCACAAATGCCAATACGGTTAACAGTAAACGTTTCATGCTACTTGTTGTAGAATTTCGTTTTCAGAATCTCGAGCCCCTGTTCGGCAGTGGTAATGCCATTGAGCGTAGAATCCATCGGGCATCGGCCAGTGCTGTCGTGGTTGAAAATGATGTCGCCTTCGCTAGCAGCCACCAGTTTGACACCTGCCTGCTCAAGAATCTTCTTGGCGGGACGGGTAACATAGTTGGTGTGAACCTCGCGCACCCCACTGCAAGCAATGAGTGATGCCGCTGCGTAGCCCACTTTCTTGTCAGCAACCAAAGCGCCGCGCAAACGCTCTGGCTCGGTGGTCATAAGCCGCATCAAGTCATCGACGCGCTGACTGGCATGGCGGCTGATGCTATCGCCATTGAACACCACAAGCGAGAGATTCTCGTCGTTCAATATCTTCAAAAGTTGAGCACCATCGGGCAACTGCTGGTTGCACGCCGCAAACGCCAGGCCGACTGCAAGTAGAAAAACTATTCGTTTCATTGTTGTATGATTTTATTAGTCAAAGATATGCTTTTTCGATAATTCACGCATCTACTTCAAAAGTCTGATAATCTGTTTTTCAGACGCATTGGGCAGCACTTTTTTGAGGTGCGCGAAAATACGTTCAAACGATTCATTTGGCGAACAATCACACTTGCACGAATCAAGCCCGTACAACTGCTCGGGAGTAGTGAGCAACGACCAGCCCCATCCATATTCATGTCCGCGACGATCAATGGGATAGACAAAATCTTCAGTCACAATGCGACAGGCCATCTGCAAACGTGTGATGTAACCATCAAACTTGCTGCGCATATTGGAACCCGTGAACCCACAAGCCGCACGAAGATCGCGGGTAATCAAACTACCCTGAGCACGCAATGTGAACAATATGGCCTCCTCGATGGTGCCAGCCGCTGGCTGCGGATGGACGCTATGGCGATAGTTGCAGAAATCGGGCCACCACTTTCGACTGACAAACCCTGCCTTGCCTGCAAAGAATTTACCATAGACAGTGCTACCTTCCGTCAAGATTGAGCCTTTCCATTTCCACAACAGCCACTCCCACCCGCCATCGGGCAATGGTGAATAACGACACTCGTCACTCACCATCTCTTCAGCAGAATAGCCACTGATACCGCTATCAAGCAATGGCAGGAAACCTATCTCCTGAATCAGCTCTATCAGTTGAGCCTGATTATTAATATCTTGACAAGATGCCACGACAAATCTGAATCACGAGAACAATCGTCCCTCAATCAGCATTAAAACCTAAATCCAGCCGTTAGCACAAAATTGCCAATACGGCTTTTCGTTTTAGCTTCGCTTTCATTATAGGTGTAAATGAATTTGCTCTCCTTCTTTGTACGCAAATTGTAACCAAAATCGATGAAAGCCAAATGTCCGCGATAGCCGGCACCAATGCTGTAAACCAACTGATGAGCCGATGAATTGACATGACTGCTCTTGTACGGACTGCCGTAGAAACCGAAACCGGCGCGGGCAACAGCTGGGCCGAATGTCATTTCACCGCCGACACGCAAATTGACCGTAGTACGGAGGTCGTCAGAAATACGACCATTCAGTTCATCATATTCGTTGCCAATTTGCATATCATCGTCGTTGACGGTGGCTGCCGAATAATTAACAACCTCACAATCAAGATCTATCATGCCGTGTTCTGGTGCTACAATTGCGATACTGCCGATGAATTTCGATGGCATTGTCAGTCGCCAGTCAATCGTACCTGTTGAATTATAGCTTTGTGATTCAGTAAAATAAGTAACATCACCAGTATTATCGTCTTTTTCACTATACCATACCGACGACTCAACCTTTGTGCCATAATCGTCAGTCAACGACAAGATGGTTGGCGTGTGGAAAGCTGCTCCCACTCTTAAATTCTCACTTAACCAACCAATTATGCCCAATTTCAGATTGACTCCTCCGCCAGTGGTCCAAAATTCATCAGTGACATTAAAATAATCGATGGTAAAATCTTCGATATCAGGCTCTTCCGTGTATTTCGACACATGACGGTAGTCGACATGCACAATGTTCAATGAACCTCCAATATACCATTCGTTGTTGATGTTCGCGCCCATCAGGAAGCTGTATTCTCCCATACTGCCATCGGTTGTTACCGACTGGCGCTGATTCGAGCCATAAACACCAAAATCCTCATAGTCATTGATATATCTGCGTGCAGAAGAGTCGTAAATGAACAAATCAGCATTATAAAAAGGATCGCGATCCCAATAATCGGCATTGAAATCGTCAACCGCTTTATCAAGCAGCGAACTGACATCATTGTAGCCCTTCACTGAATAACCGCCGTCGAAATTGGTCAGACGGTTGTATACAAAGCCCATATTGAACGATACCAGGCCCGTTTCGTCAATCGGTAACGCCGAAGCCACTCCCACATTCGAAAAGCGGAAGCTACTTGAACTTGATTTCGCCGTAGTACCATAATATTTGGCTGTTTCCTTATCTGTTGTCCACATTGGAGAAATCGTCATCTGGCCGTTACGGTAAACACCGATGCCTGCAGGGTTGACAGTTATTGCCGTCAAATCACCGCCTATGGCGCCCATTGCACCACCCATCGATACGAATTTTGCTGTTCCCGACGGAACAATGTTTGTGTAACGGATGGCATCGTCCATATTTTGGGCCGACACAACCGTTGCAACACCAAACATAACCAAAGCTGATATAATTGATTTTGCTTTCATCTTTCAATACTATTTATCAGATCAACAATAAATTATCTTCGTCCACGGCCACCGCCGCCACCACTACTGTGACTTCCGCCGCTACTATGGCTACCTCCACTGCTGTGGCTGCCGCCGCTGTAACTGCTGTGCGATGATCCGGAACTTGACGAAGAAGAACCTGACCGGTATGAAGAACTGCTGCTACTGCGTGAAGACCCGCTGCTGCTACTGCTGCCGCTGTAACTGCTGCGCGATGATCCTGAACTTGACGAAGAAGAACCTGACTGGTATGAAGAACTGCTACTACGTGAAGTCCCGCTACTGCTACTGGTTGTACTTGTTCCGCGTGTTGCAGTGCTCACTTTACCAGTACGAGCTGTAGAGCTTGGTTGTTGCTGCACACTGCGTCCGCGGGTTGTTGTTGATGTAGAAGCCGATTTTGTTGATGATGAAGCACTTCCTGAACGTACATTGCCACTATTACCGCTCGATGCCTGGCCATTAGATGATGTCCGACTTGCACCGCTTTCCGAAACAGAGCCGTTGGTAGTTGTGGTGCGTCCGCGAACAGCCGTTCTCGTTGATCCTGCGCCTCCAGAATGTCCAACCACACTTGAAGAGTTGCCGCCATTACCGCTATTGCCGCCACCATTCCGTGCCTCACCGCTTCTGCCACGAGTTACATTCCGATCATCGCGCGACGACGGACTACTGGTTGTCGAAGTCCGCCTTGGGCCATAATTGTGACTCTTGCTGCTGGCATAGTTGTGATGATGGTGGTGACGATAACTATACACCGGATAATAATGGTGATAGTACGGATAGTAATGGTGGTAATACCACGGATCGTAATATCCGTAATAGTAATCCCAATAAGAGTAAGGATAATGGTGGTATCCATAATACCAATAATCATTGTACCAATGGTGACGATAACGCCATGAATAAGGATATCCAAACGTCAAGTCCCAGGCCAGATCCCATGCAAGGTCGTCCCAGCCGTAGTTCCAACGGTCACAATAATAGACATGGACATTGATTTGCTGCACATTGACATCTGTCTCACCATCAGCGAAATACTTTCCGTCATAGTCGTCGCTGAAACGCATCAGACGGCGCTCGTACTCGCCCATCTCGCCGTCATCGACATCATCACCATCATTGCTTTCGGCATTGTCATAATCTCTGTTGACTTTTGCCATCTGGTATTCTTCCGATTCTGGTGCCGATGCCTGAGCATAGCTTGTCTGCTGTTTAATGTCAGTTTTGGGATTGAAATAAACGTCGTCGTAATAATACCCCGACAATCCCGCTGTTGAACCGCAGGAAGCAGCAAACCCCGTTGCCGCCGCTGCCACTAAAATTAAAATTAGATTTTTCATAGTTGTATGGTTTTAGGTTTATTAGTTTTTCTCAAAAATTGTGCCACATTTTAATTTTCAAATTTCGGTGATTTTTTAGAGCCCTCCTACGCTCTTTTAATTTACTTTGCACCCAAATTATTAAACGTTAAAATTAGCAAAAACAATATAAAATACAAAATAAAACGACGATGGGCAAATTTTTGACTTCGAGAAGCGAGAATTACTCGCAATGGTACAACGAGTTGGTTGTAAAAGCCGACTTGGCCGAAAATTCAGCCGTGAGAGGCTGTATGGTGATAAAACCTTATGGATATGCAATTTGGGAGAAGATGCACGACGCGCTCGATAAGATGTTTAAGGACACTGGGCACGTGAACGCCTATTTCCCGCTGTTCATCCCGAAATCGTTCCTTAGCCGCGAGGCCGACCACGTTGAGGGCTTTGCCAAGGAGTGCGCCGTGGTTACCCACTACCGCCTGAAAACCAATCCCGACGGCTCGGGCGTGATTGTTGACCCCGAAGCCAAACTCGAAGAGGAACTGATTGTCCGCCCAACATCGGAGACCATCATCTGGAGCACATATAAAAACTGGATTCAGTCGTACCGCGACCTTCCGATTCTGTGCAACCAATGGGCCAACGTGGTTCGCTGGGAGATGCGCACCCGCTTGTTCCTTCGCACAGCCGAATTCCTTTGGCAGGAAGGCCACACTGCCCACGCCACCAAAGAGGAAGCCGAGGTTGAGGCCCGCAAGATGCTTGATGTATATGCCAAATTCGCCGAAGAGTTTATGGCCGTGCCGGTTATCAAAGGCGTGAAGACCGCCAACGAGCGTTTCGCTGGTGCACTCGACACTTATTGCATCGAGGCTCTGATGCAGGACGGCAAGGCGCTGCAGGCTGGAACATCGCACTTCCTTGGTCAGAATTTCGCGAAAGCGTTCGATGTTAAATTCCTGAATAAAGAGGGCAAGCAAGAGCTGGTTTGGGCTACAAGCTGGGGCGTTTCGACCCGCTTGATGGGTGCGCTCATCATGTCGCACTCCGATGACAACGGTCTTGTGCTGCCGCCGAAATTGGCTCCAATTCAGGTTGTTATCGTGCCAATCTTCAAAGGCGACGAGGAGAACGCAAAAATGCGTGAGCTTGGCAACAAACTCAAAGCTGACCTCGAGGCCAAAGGTCTGTCAGTGAAGTTCGACGACCGCGACACTCAGAAACCAGGCTGGAAGTTCGCACAGTACGAGTTGCAGGGCGTTCCGGTACGTATCGCCTTTGGCGCACGCGACCTTGAGAACGGCACCGTTGAGATTGCCCGCCGCGACACTCTCGAGAAAGAGACCTATCCGGTTGGCCAGGCCATTGACATCTGCACCAAGCTGATGGATGACATTCAGGCTAACATCTACAAGAAAGCTCTCGATTTCCGCACCGCAAACATCACCAAAGTTGACACTTGGGAAGAGTTTGAGGCAGCTCTCGAAAAAGGTGGTTTTGTGTCGGCTCACTGGGACGGCACCACCGAAACCGAGGTTGCTATCAAGGAGAAGACAAAGGCCACCATCCGCTGCATTCCGTTGGGCAATCCACTCGAGGAAGGCAAGTGCATTCTGACTGGCAAACCATCGAAGCAGCGCGTATTGTTTGCAATTGCTTATTAAGAATTGATTTACTGAAAAATAAAGTAATTGATAAAGCCTGGCAGACAATAGTTTGTCGGGCTTTTTTATGGTTTTGACCTTAACTCCTTTCTGAAATAAGAAGGCTTTTTGGCAAACCTTTTATTACATTTGCAAACTAAAATATCACCATCATGCTTGATTATAGCGAAGTAACACTGAATCAGATTGTTGTGCACAACATAGGCAGCCGCTCCGAGGAGCAGGGAGTGCAGATTTCAAAAGCTCCGACGCAGATTTTTGACGAAACTGCCGAGGACATCCTAAAGACATATTTCCTGTCGCATTTCAAGACCGAATACTTCTATCAGTTTGTGGATAACGAAGATTTACAGCAAAATGCGGTTTACGATTTCGTCAGCAAGGTGTTCGACGACAATGCGCAGTTCTACCAGCAATCGACCAACATTGCGTGGCATCTGTACGAGAAATCGAACCACCCGAACATCAAGACTGGTGAGTTTTATATGGTGTATTTCAGCGGGATACAGATTGACGGTGTGGCAGTTGATGCAATCGGAATCTTCAAATCGGAAAACAAAGACACATATATAAAGGTTTGCCAGCAGGGCGACAACTATGGTGTAGAATACGAAAGTGGCATCAATATCAAGAAGTTAGACAAGGGCTGTCTGATTCTGAACAACGAGCGAGAGACTGGCTATCAAGTGGCCATTGTTGACAGCACCAACCGCGGCGACGAGGCAATGTACTGGCGCGAGAGCTTCCTGAACGTGATGCCGCGCGAGAATGAATATTACCAGACCAACCAACTGTTCGACATCTGCAAGAATTTCAGTCACGACATGCTCACATCGCAAAACAAGGTTGACAAGGCCGACCAGGTGACTTTTATGAAGCGCGCCGAGCAGTTCTTCAACACCAACGACTTTTTCGACAGCGAGCAGTTTAAGAACGATGTTATTGGCAACGAACAAGTTAGCGCTGCATTCGAGGACTACAAGCGCAAGTTTGAAAACCAGAAGATGCTCTCTCCGATTGACCAGTTCGAAATTTCGGGCGAGGCCGTCAAACGCGGCAAAAAATATTTCCGAAGCGTGATTAAACTCGACAAGAATTTCCACATCTACGTACACGCCAACCCAGACTACATCGAGAAAGGATTCGACGAACACAAAGGATTGAAATTCTACAAGTTATTCTTTAGTAACGAAGAGTGATAATCTGGCATCAGGCAAAAGTGAAAAAGATCGTAAAACATTAATATTCAACACAAAACTTCGAAAACTTAAAACATAATAACTATGGCAAGCAAAAGACAACTTAAAGGTGACATCTGTTTCATTGTCAAAGAGATGATTAGTGAATGCGTAGCATACACAATGCTGGTTCCGAACGTCGACATCAAGGCCACCGAAGACCTGGTAAACGACATTTTGGCTTATTACGGCAAGGCTCTGACTGACATCAATGCTGTGCGCAAAAACAAACCCGAGGAACGCGGCGACAACATGAAAGCCATCCGCAACGACGTCCGCCAGAAAGTGGCTGAATTTATCGAGCGAATGACAAAACTCAGCAAAAGCAAATAACAAAATTGCATCGCTGACAATTTGGTCAACGGATAAATGCATCAATCGCATAAGGCAACAAAAAATCCGCTGTAGCCACAAGCCACAGCGGATTTTTCAATTATTAAGGCGGCAATCGCTTTGCCTTATTTAAATTTCTTAGAAATCAGATATTCAGCAATCTGCACGGCGTTCAGAGCGGCACCCTTGCGGATTTGGTCGCCAACGCACCAGAAGGTGATTCCGTTGGGATTGGCAATGTCGGCGCGGATACGGCCTACCGACACATTGTCCTGACCTGCAACGAAAAGCGGCATCGGGTACTCTTTGTTTGCCGGGTTGTCCACAACTGTCACTCCAGCGGCTTTCGCACAAGCGGCACGGAAATCAGCTGGCGAAACAGGCTTCTCTGTCTCACACCAAACAGCCTCCGAGTGGGCACGCATCACAGGAACACGCACGCAAGTGGCGCTCACAGCAATGTCAGAGTGCATAATCTTCTTGGTCTCGTTATACATTTTCATCTCTTCCTTGGTGTAATCGTTGTCGGTGAAGACATCGATGTGAGGAATGACATTGTAAAGCAACTGTGACGAGAATTTATTGACTGTCAATTCTTTGCCTGCGGCATAATCTTTAATCTGCTGGTCGAGTTCTGCCATACCCATCGCACCAGCGCCACTTGCGCTCTGATAACTTGCAACATGTACGCGCTTGATGTGCGACAACTGCTCTAAAGCCTTCAGAACCACCACCATAATAATGGTTGTGCAGTTCGGGTTGGCAATAACATTGCGCGGTGCGTTCAGTGCGTCCTCTGGGTTCACTTCGGGCACAACCAAAGGAACGTCAGTGTCCATACGGAACGCGCTCGAGTTGTCAATCATAATGCAGCCATACTTTGTGATGGTCTTCTCATATTCTTTCGAAGTGCTGGCGCCTGCCGATGTCAAAGCAATGTCGATGTCTTTGAAATCATCGTTGTGTTTCAACTCTTTAACCACAATTTTCTTACCCTTGAATTCGTAAGAAGTTCCAGCACTGCGGGCCGACCCGAACAGCACTAACTCGTCAATCGGAAGATTTCTCTCGTTCAAAATCTTCAAAAATTCCTGGCCAACGGCACCGCTGGCACCTACAACGGCTATCTTCATAGTCAAACTATTTTATTGTTATTCGCTTTATTTCTTATCTTTAGCACATTACAAATTAGGTAATGCGTTGTATATTTATTTGATTTATAAAATGATGTATAACAAGTATCTATCATTTTTTAACGTCACAAAGATGAATAAAAAATTTTCTCTCTGTCTAATTTGTCTGTCAATATTTTTTGGCAGCGCCGATGGTAGCAGAATTTATGCTAATGATTTGACTGATAATAAATTGCCCGTAGATACGCTTTTTACGGACAATGGGAACGGGCACATTCTTGATGGTTGGAAAGATACAACCGACTGGATTTCAAATGGTTCGCTCATCAAGCATAATCTGGAAGGGGTTGCAGGGAAAAGTTATCTTTCATCGGAAATCGACAGCAAGTTTGGCAACGGCGCCACAACTTGGAAATTCCGCATCACATCGCAGTTCGAACCCACAACCACCAACAAATTCTGCTATTGGCTGATGGCTTCCGACGCTGATTTATCCAACAACAAGACAAGAGGTTACGCAGTTGGCGTATGCATTACAGAAAGTGCGAAGAATTTGATTTTCTGCCGTATCGATGCCAATGGCACCAAAACCGTTCTCTACAAAACTCGCTACCTATGGGGTGAAAATTCGGACGTGGCGATGATTGTAACACGTTCACCCAAAGGCGTTTGGACGTTAAGTTACATTGTCAACCCCGAAACCTCAACCGACACCATCGTTAGCGATGACTTTATCGATAACACTTACAGCGATTTAGCCTATCAAGGCTACCTTTTTAACTATTCGAAAACGCGAGCAGGCCTACTTTGGGTTAGCAAGCCAGACATTGTGAGACAGGCCGCGCCAATCACCCTGCAATCAGCTATTTGTATCGACAATCAGACCATTGAAGCCGAATTTTCGGGTCTGCCCGATTCGCTGACGGCAACCAATGCAGCCAATTACACAATTGATGGCAAAGCGGTCCTAAGTGTCCAACTCAATGAGGCTGTGCCGCACAATGTTACAATCAAAACAAAAGCGCTTAACGCAGGCACTCACACTCTGGCAATTTCGGGCGTGATTGGCCGAAATGGTCTGCCGATGGAACCTCAACAAATGGAGTTCAAATACACCCTACCAGCAAAACCCTACGATTTGGTATTCAATGAGTTGATGTTCAACCCAACCGACGGAATGCTGCCCAACGCCGACTATCTGGAAATCTACAACCGCAGCAAGAACAACATCGAACTCAAAGGCTGGACGCTCGACATCAGCGGTGCGGTGCGCAAAATGCCTGATTCAACGATAAATAGCGGAGAATATCTGATTATTACAACTGCCGCTGCCGCCGACACTTTCCGCATTTTCGGCAAGACGGTTGGCGCCATAACATCGTCGAACCTGACCAACACAGGACGCACACTGCGACTCGTATCGCCAGAAGGCCGCACAATTGACAGCCTCACGTACACCGAAAAATCAATTATCGATGCCGATAAAAACGGCGGAGGTTGGGCGTTCGAGCGCATCGACTACGAAAATAACTGCGGCAGCTGGAGCAACTGGGCCTTCTCAACCGACCCATGCGGAGGCACGCCTGGCCAACGCAACTCAGTGTATGCCAAAAATATAGACAACACACCCGTCAAAATTGTGAACCTTATGCCTGTTGCCGACAACCAGTTGCAACTCGAATTTTCGGAAACACCGACCTACAATTCAATGACTTCGGGCGACAATTACCAGTTTGGCTCGTGGAAACCTGGCGCTTTCTCATTCGAAAACAATAAGTTAACGGTGATTTATAGCACACAGTTCAAATCCGATGTTCAGCATGAAATTAAAGTTTCAAAACTGACTGATGAGTGCGGTAACGTAATGAAAGACACCACAATCCGATTCACATACCACAAAACACAGTTCTACGACCTTGTAATAAGCGAAATTATGGCTACACCCGGGCCGTCGGCTGGACTGCCTGAAAATGAGTGGATTGAGCTTTACAACCGCAGCGATTTTGACATTCATCTGGTAAACTTCAATATTCGCATTGGCAACAAGTACTACGCCATTGATGACGGAACGATTGGCGCAAATAATTACGCCATTCTGACCAAAGTCGGCAGCGACAACAGCTTGCAGAAATATGGCAATGTGGTGAACGTAAGCAAATTGCCTACATTGGCGCAATCTGGTTCAATCACCATCTTCGATGCTGACGACCATCCCGTTTGCCAAACCAACTACAAGCAAAACTGGTTTGCCGATGATCTGAAGGCTGCTGGCGGCTACAGCCTTGAGCGCATCGACATTGACAATGCCGACGAGTCTACCGAGAATTGGGCGCAAAGCGAAAGTTCGAATGGTGGCACACCTGGCGCACGAAATTCAATAAAACGGACTATTGCAGACAATGTCAGACCGCAATTGATACGAGTGGTTCCCACAGCCGAAAAAACTCTGCAACTATTTTTCAGCGAGCCAGTTACAATCAACGGCCACCCAGAAATGCTCGATATTGAACCAGCGGGTTGCACTGCCACATACGTACAGACATCAGCCACTGATTTGGCAACAGTTGTTGTCAAACTCGACAATGAACTGTCTGAAGATGACATATATACGCTATCCGTTGATTCAACGTTGACTGATATTGCTGGGAACAAAATCGGCACAAATTCCGCCCAGTTTGCCGTGCCGAAGAAAGCAGAAACGAACGATTTGATAATCAGCGAAATATTATTCAATCCTTATCCCAACGGAGCTGACTTTGTGGAACTTTACAACCGCTCTGACCACGCTGTGAATATTGCCGAACTTGTATTGGCTACCCGCACCGACGGCAATCTGAAAAATCCGAAAAACATCGATGGATTTGGCTCTATTTTGCAGCCGAACAGTTATATAGCCATCTCGACCGACATAGCCAACATTGCCGCGACCTACAACCACGGTGAGTTGTATCAAGTGGTAGCGCTGCCGTCGATGCCCGATGGCGAAGGCAACATTGTGCTTGCTGATACCGCTGGCAACATATTCGACGAAGTGAACTACTCAAGCAAAATGCACTTCGGATTGCTTAAAGATTTGAACGGAGTCAGTCTTGAACGCATTGACAATGAGCAACCTGCTGATAATCAAGGTAACTGGCATTCGGCATCGGAACAGGTTGGTTGGGCCACTCCAGGACTGCCAAATTCAGCCGCGCGCCCCATTTCAACTGACAGCGACGCACTCGTGAGTCTCAACAGCGATGTTTTCTCGCCCGACAACGACGGCTTTGAAGACCAGCTTGAAATTGCCTACAACACTGGTGAAGCCGGCTACGTGGCCAATGTTACCATTTTCAATGCTAAAGGTTTGAAAATACGAACTTTAGTTAACAATCAGTTGCTTGGCACTGATGGTTTTTGGGCATGGGATGGCCTTGACGACAACAATCGCCGCGTACCGACGGGTATCTACGTGATTTACTGCGAGATGTTCGACCTTGACGGCAAAGTGAAGAAAGAGAAAAAAGTTTGCGTAGTTGCGACAAAGATGTGATTTTTGGCAAATCAGAAAAGGTGAATCCAATGAACTCGAACATAGTCAAAAATACATCGAGACTACTGACAGCCAATATTATAGCGCAAACTGTCGGCATTGCGATTTATCCTATTCTGACGCGACTTTACTCGCCTGAAGATTTTGGCACGCTGAATATGTTCCTGACAATTGGCGGCATTGCCACATTGTTTGCCACCGCTGAATATCAGAATTCAATTATGCTGCCGAAAAGCGAGAAAAGCAGTGTGGCTTGCTTTCACGTCGGATTTATCATCACACTGATTGTCAGCTTGATTTTTGTGCTGTCGATTCCGTTTGCAAGCAAGATTTGCACCTTGCTGAATGCACCTCAACTGACTGCAAGTTATTGGATGCTACCGATTTACATTTTTGTCATTTCGATTTGGACACTGCTGAACTATTGGCACACCCGAAATGAGCGGTTCACATCGGTAAGTGCTTATCAGATAACACAATGCACCACCAGCGCTGGCTTGAAATGGGGATTGGCGCGTTTCTTGGGCAATGGTCTGATCGTGGGCTCGGTTTTGGCACCTGTCATTGCCCTTGCTGCCAATATTGCCACCACTTTCCGCTCAGCCATCCGCCCGCTGCTCACGTTTGACAAATCCGAATGCCGCCAGATGGCCCGCGAATACGCCAATTTTCCAAAGTACTCGCTGCCGCGCACCCTCATCAACAATGTAAGCGGTAATCTGCCAGTTCTGCTTCTTGCTCCGTTTTTCGGCATGAGCCACATCGGATTTTTCGGGATGGCACTGACTCTCGCCTTTCGTCCTTTGAATATGATTTCTGCATCGCTCTATCAGGTTCTTTTTCAACGCACTGCAGAGCAAGTTCGGCGAGGCGAAAGTATAAAGCGCTTTTTCAGCAAGTTCATCCGCAACACATTTTTCGTGGTCGTTCCATGTTTTGCAATACTGTATTTCATACTGCCGTGGCTTACAAATTGGTTTCTTGGCAATGGCTGGGACGATACGGCGCTGTATATCAGACTGATGCTGCCATGGCTTGCCGTGATTTGCATCGGTTCGTCCATTGCTTTCATTCCTGATATTTTCCAAAAACAGAGGACGTCCGCAATTATTGAAGTTATCTATCTGATTTTAAGGGCTTGTGCACTACTGACAGGCATTCTGATGAATAGTTTTGCTATTGCCATTGCCCTTTATTGCGCTGTGGGATTTTGCGTTGTCGGTTATCAAATTGTTTGGTATCTGCGCATCATAAACCAATACGAGCGCAAGTTATAAATCCAAATACTTCAGGCTTGATAATAAGGTTATTACAAGCAACTTTTCTGTCGATGTACCATTTTTGTACAAACTGCAAATGGTATCTTTCATCCCTGTTTTCCCGCACAAGTCGATGTTACTCTCAAAATAGTTGTCAATAAATGCGCGAAGTGAGTCATTTTCAGCAAGCCACGAATCGATAGGGTTCATTGTTCGGCCGTTTTCCAATTTGTCGTAATTGTGAATGTGGCACTTTTTCAAAACATACATTGCAATCCGCTGAGGCAGTGTTTTCAGCGGAATACCGCGACCAAAAATTGAAACCACGTGTGTTTTTTCCCCGATTTTGCGTGTGCCGTTGTGCTTCCAACGTGCCATCTCTGGATATTTGGTCAAAATCCACTGGTCGTAGATTTCATTTCCGATACGCTGCGAAACTGGAATAGTGTAGGCAAATTCAAGAAAATCAGTATCGTAGAAAGGCGAAAAAGACTCAGTAAACTCCTGGAAGACAAGCGGAGAACCAAGATTTGCACAATTGAATCCGCGCACATATAAATAGTAAATCTCACGGTTCGGAAATTCGTCCAAAAAATCACAACTCATCTTTTGCCGAAGTAGCGGTAGGAGTTTTTTCGACAATGCTCCGTCACCAAACGTAACCGCCTGGTTGCTATTGTTTTGCGTATATCCAGTACCTGCAATTATGTCACCCAACATTCCCGTTGCAATCACACCAACGTTATCGCGACCGCTCAAATCATCAAAACTGTCAATTACCTGCGAAGCTCCGCTGTAGTTCACCAAACCGTCCGTAAGCTGCACCGACCTGTCAACATTTTTCAGATAATCGCCGCCGTCAAGCGGTTTGAAATGCATCTCATTCCTCAATTCCCGAGCAATATCCTTAGGTGTTATTTCATCGTAATAGCCACTTTGTGAGTACGTTACATTATCTATCGGCTCATCAGTGAGCTGATGCGCAACCCAAACTGTCATCCGAGAATCGAGACCAGCGCTCAGCGGCATCACATTTCTATATCCGTACTGTTTGTTTTTGTCCAGAATGCGTTTCACAGCGCGCCTGAACAGAATATCCATTTGCTCAATGTTCTCTTTTTCTGTTCGGGATCTGGGTTTGTTTGTGAAACAATGGTATCGGATTAGTTCAGCTCTTCCTTTTGATATCTTTAGATAACAGCCCGCAGGGATTCTGGTTATGCCATTTATAAGTGTATGATGATTAGGCGAATAACCATACGAAAGCATGCTCAGCACAAACTCTTCGTCAATTTTCTTCTCAAAAGATTCTGGCAATAACTGCGTTAGATGCTTCAAGTTGGTGGAAAAATAGAATGACTCTCCTACTTGTGCGTAAAAAATCATTCTATCACCGATATGGTCATTGTAAATCAATAGAATATCTTTCTTTTTATCATAAAAGACACCAGAAAATGACCCACGAAACTCACTGAAAAAATCATCGCCCTTCTGCTCGTACATCAATGGTATCAAGTTACTGAAACTTGTGGCATCGTATGACTCGCACAATTCATTGTTATTAAAAGTGATACCATCAGTCAGATAGAGATATTTTTCAGAATCGTCAAAAATCTTGTCATCACTGAATTTCGGCATTGGAGAGAACACAACGCTCAACTTCTCATTATCAAATGAAAGTCTTGCGGAAGAATCCGTTTTTAGTTCCGCACACACACCATTTCCGTATTTTCCCCAATAACCGAACATATTCTTAGACAATCATTTATTGATAATGGCATTTGTTTTTCCAGTCACCTGACAATATACATCGTACAATCGTTTCCCAACATTGTTATATGTGTACCTCTGGGCCGTCTGGCGGATTTTTTCGGCATCAAACTGCCCATGATTATCAATCATCCACGACATTTTTTCGCAAAGGTCGGTTTCGTTTTCGTTCTGGACTACAATGCCATTTTGTGGTGTCAGACAATCGGGTATTATACCCACTGGAGTGGTTATAACTGGCGTGCCCGTTGCCCAACTCTCGCAGAAAGTAATACCAGCCGTCTCGTAACGAGAAAACATCACAAGAGCATCACTTTCAGCAAAATAGCGGCATACTTCCAATGGTGTTTGCTCGCCAACGAAGTGCACAATGCTATCGGGAAGGCCCAATTCTTTTGCATATTGAACAACATCTTTCCAATCGGCCCCTACCCCAATAAGAATCAATTCAAAATCAGTGCGTTGCTGCAACAGTGTCTTTGTTGCATTCAATATTCCTTTAACATTCTTATGCGGCTCATCGAAACACGAGATATGAAGAAAGCGGAATCGATGTTCTGTGTTGGATTTCTGAGTTTCGTAAAAGAAATCATCTACAACATTATCAATGATTTGGTAGTTGTTATTTTTCAGCCCGCACTTTTGCATTGCATCGCGCAGCATATTGCTAACAGCCAAAACACACGAAGCGTTTTTTACACAAATACGCGTCAGGCACTTTCGTGCAATGCCCTTATAGTTAAGATTCTGCGGCAGATATCTTGTCCAATGCTCCACTATGATGTATGGAATGCCGAATTTTCGTTTGAGCCAATATGCCAAAACACCGCTGCGGGTCAGCACGTTAGCCTGAACAACATCGGGCAAACCGAATTTTTGCCGCACAACAGCAAATCCTCGCCGAAATGCCCTGACATAGCCTACGGCCTTTGTCAGTTGCCGCAAAACGGGTTTGTTTGTGAACGGATAATAGACGTAAACTTCTCGTACACTATTGGTTGTCTGCTCGACAATATCGAATTGGTCAACTTTTTCATCGGCCATCAAATAGAGCACGCAAACATCAGCGAAGCGCGAAACCGCCTCGGCATGCTTGCGTACGAACAATCCCCACATTGCATCATAACGATGTGGATACCAAGCCGATAAGTACAAGACCTTCATTTTTTGCGTTTTTCATAGCAAACCTATCATTTTTATCGATTTAACCACCGAGTCCGATAACTTTTCTTGCACGCACTTCAAATCCGCGCCTATTTGCTACATTTGGCAAAAAAACAGAATGATGCTTCGGCAGTTCAAACAATTTGTGAGCCAAAACCAACTGTTCGACCACAGCAACAGCCTTTTAGCGGCCGTGAGCGGTGGTGCCGATTCGGTTGTGATGCTGCATCTGTTGGCGCAATGCCGACTGAAAGTGGCGGTTGCACACTGCAATTTTCAGTTGCGCGGTGCCGATGCCGATGGTGACGAAAAATTTGTGCGTCAACTGGCTGAGAAATACCAGATGCCTTTCTTCAGCATCCGTTTCAACACGTTGGCTTACGCCGATGAGCAACGGGTGTCGGTTGAAATGGCCGCACGCGAACTGCGCTACAACTGGTTCGCCCAATTGGCCGCAGAGCAACATTTTGACCGCATTCTGACGGCCCACCATCTGAACGACAACATCGAAACCTTGCTGCTCAATCTCACGCGCGGTACTGGCATTAACGGATTGGCGGGAATTTCCGCAGTCAATGGCAACATTGTGCGCCCGCTGCTTTTTGCAACACGTACCCAGATTGAAGAATACGCACGACTCAACAATCTTGCGTTCCGCACCGATTGCACCAACCTGTCCGATGACTACCAACGAAACATTATCCGCCACCGCATTGTACCCGTGCTGAAAGAATTGAACCCTGCGTTTGAGGAACGTATGTCGAAGAATTTCAAGCATATCAGTCAGGCTACGGACATCTACAACTGGTACGTGGCGAAAGTTATGGCCGAAGTGATGCAGACCAATGGCTCTCAGGTTATTATCGATACGGAAAAGCTTATTCAGCAATCATTTTGCGAAGCAGTGCTATATGAATGCATCAAACCGTTCGGGTTCAACAGTTCGCAAACTGAAGCCATAATGAAAACTATCGGGCAGAAATCGGGCAGCACATTCCAATCGGCTACTCATCGCCTCCTTGTCGACCGCAGCCAAATAATTATTGAGCCAATTGAAAATTCTGATTTTCAAATAATTGAAATAGACTCGCTCCGCGACATCGACAGCATTGGCCTAACGATGCGTATTGTCCCGATTGCCGATTTTGTGCTCGATAAACGGCCAAATGTTGCCTGCTTGGACCTTGACAAACTGCAATTTCCGCTGACAATCAGGCGCTGGCAGCATGGCGACTTTTTCTATCCGTTCGGAATGACCAAAGCACAAAAATTGAGCGACTTTTTCGTCAACAACAAAGTGAATGTGTTTGACAAAGAGCGCGTTATGGTGCTCACGTCAGGCGAAAAGATAGCGTGGATTATCGGCTACCGTCCCGACAACCGCTTTAAAATAAGCGATAAAACGCAACGAGTTCTTGTATTGAGTTATAAGTTATAAGCTTTTATTTCTCAAGTATATACAACTCTACAACTTATAACTCACAAATCATCGTTCGTCCGCCATTTTAATGTCCTGAACCTTCAATTGCAGCGTGTCTTTTCCTCGGAACGTATTCATTTCCAGCGAGAAACAAATATCAAACTTGTCGCCGCGATGGATGGCATCGAAATGTTCCGATTGCTTGAATGCAATACCCGACAGAGGCCGGTTAACCGTCTCATCAACAACTGCCAACTTCAAATGCTCACGCGTCTGCCCCACAAGCGTTGACTGGCCATTATCGCTTACATTGCGACAAGCAAATACTGGCGCCATGTTGCCTGGCCCATAAGGTTCGAACATCTCAAGCCACTTGAAGAATTTAGGTGTAATGTCCGACAATGTCAGCACTTCGTCAACATCGATGCGAGGCACCATCATATCATCGGTCATCATCTTATCTACAACATCTTCAAACACTTCCATGAACTTATCCAAATTCTCCTCCTTCAGTGTCAGTCCGGCTGCGTAAGTGTGACCGCCAAAACTTTCGAGCAGATTTTGGCATTTTTCGATAGCCTCATAAAGATTGAAATCGGGAATTGAACGTGCCGAACCCGTTATCAAACCATTTGATTTTGTGCAGATTACCGTTGGCCGATAATAGAAATCGATGAGTCGCGAAGCCACAATTCCGATAACACCTTTGTGCCATTCGGGGTTGTAGAGCACTGTCGATTTTCGATTTTTCAAATCTTCGCTGCTATCAATCACGGCCAAAGCCTCGTTGGTGATATTCTGGTCGTGGGTTTTGCGGTCGGTGTTGTCCGTTTCAATCTTGCAAGCCATCTCTTCGGCCTTTGCCTCGTTGCGTTCCACCAATAAATCAACCGAATAGCGTCCCAAATCCATTCGCCCGGCAGCATTGATGCGCGGTCCGATTTTGAACACTATGTCACCGATTTTCACTGGACGGAACTCTGGCTCGTCGGCAGGTTTGGTCTCCTCGAACGGAATTTCAAACTGCTGCCCGTCCTTGCCTCGCTGCGGCGGCGGTGTTATGCCCGATTTCTTCATCACGGCACGAAGCCCCACACGTGGATTGGTGTTGAGCTGGCGCAACCCGTAGAATGCCAAAATGCGGTTTTCGTCAGTAATTGGCACAATGTCGCTTGCAATGCTCACCACTACAAGGTCGAGGAACGGTTTAATCTGATAGAACGGAATCTTGTTTTTAGTCGCGTAGGCTTGAATCAGCTTGAAACCCACTCCGCACCCCGACAACTCCTTGAACGGATATGTACAATCGGCGCGTTTAGGGTCGAGCACGGCCACAGCGGCAGGCAACTCATCGCCTGGCTCGTGATGGTCGCAGATTATAAACTCAATGCCTTTCTCAGCTGCGTAATCGACTTTAGGCAAGGCTTTTATGCCGCAATCGAGCGCAATGATAAGTTTGCACCCCATTTCAGCCGCATAGTCGATTCCTTTGTACGATATGCCATAACCCTCCTGATAACGGTCTGGCACATAATAATATACATTTCGGCATTTGCTCTTAAGAAACACGTACATCATAGCAACTGCGGTTGTGCCGTCAACATCGTAGTCGCCGTATATCAATACGTTGTCGCGCTCAACAATGGCACTTTCAAGCCTCGCCACCGCCTTGTCCATATCTTTCATCAAGAATGGGTCATAGAGTTGCGATAACTCTGGTTTGAAAAACTTACGAACCGACTCAACATCGGTTATTCCCCGCTGTAACAGCAAGGCTGCCACTGGTTTACTGAGACTGGCTGCTGCCGCCAGTTCATCAATCTTTTCCGCTTCGACCTGTTCCTTTAATATCCATTTTTTTTGCATTTATATAGTTTTGTATTTCTTCAATTTTGAGGCTGATGCCGAAAGCGAATGTAAAAAAACTTGACATAACCTATTAACTTTTGTCTCATTTTTTTGCCTGATTGTACAAAATGATGCCAATTACACCAAAAATCACATTCGGAATCCACACGGCAATCAGCGGCGGCATGTGAGCGTTTGTGGCCAGCACATTCGACACTTCCATAAACAATATATAGGTGAAAGCCAATAAGATACCAACGCCAATATTGATACCGATGCCACCTCGTTTTTTCCGCGATGACAACGTTACGCCAATCAGCGTCAGAATAAAAGTTGAGAACGAATAGGCGAAACGCTTGTGCTTCTCGATTTTCCACAGCACCACATTGTCCGACCCTTTGCGAGTCTCCGACTCTATGAACTCCTTAAGTTCCTGATAGTTCATCGCCTCAACAACATTATCGCGTCGGGCAAAATCGGACGGCAGCATATTGAGCGTTGTGTCTAACCTGCTGTAGTATTTGACCGTTTCATCGCTATCCGTAAACGTTCGAATATAGCAGTTGCTCATCTCCCATTTGTTCTTGGTGGTGTCCCACTGCACATATTCCGATATGGTTTTCGACTTCAGTTTTCCATTCTCAATCTGCTCGAGCGCGAATTTGTAGCCAATATCGTAATTGGTGTTGTAACTGCTCATGTAGATAAACTGGCCTGGCAGAATCTGGCGGTGAATGTTCTCTTCGCTGTTCTGGTATCGATTTCGGATATATTTTTCCTCGAAAGCCAAGCGATGCTCATTGGCTGGCGGTATAACCCAGTTAATCAGCAAGTAAGAGAATACTGCCAAAATCAGCGACGACACAAAATAAGGGAAAAGGAAGCGCCGATAGCTCACGCCGCTACTCAATATGGCGATTATCTCGGAGTTCCCTGCCATCTTTGAGGTGAAGAAAATCACCGCAATAAAGATGAACATGGCCGAGAAAAGATTGGCAAAATATGGAATGAAATTGAGGTAATAATCGAAAACGATGGCCTTTAACGGAGCCTCTTTGGTCAAAAAATCATCGATTTTTTCTGAAATGTCGAAGATGACCACAATGAGCAGAATCAATATGAGTGCAAAGGCGAACGTCCCCAAGAACTTGCGGATAATGAAACGGTCCAATTTCTTCATATAGTTGCTCATAGCCTACAATCGATTTGTAACTTTTTGAACCATAACGTTTTTCCACTCCGCAAAATTGCCTTCAACAATATGTTTGCGCGCTTCGCCCACGAGCCAAAGGTAGAACGCCAAGTTGTGCATACTGGCAATGGACATTCCCAACATCTCCTGAGCCACAAACAGATGGTGCAGATAGGCCAGCGTGTAGTTCGAATCGACAAACGATGTGCCGTTGGGGTCGATGGGCGAAAACTCATTCTCCCACTTCTTGTTTTTAATGTTGATGATACCCTCGCTTGTGAAGAGCATACCGTTGCGGCCGTTGCGGGTGGGCATCACGCAGTCGAACATATCAACTCCGCGGCTGATGCCCTCAAGAATATTGGCCGGAGTGCCAACCCCCATCAAGTAACGGGGCTTGTCGGCAGGCAAAATGGCGTTCACCACCTCAATCATCTGGTACATAACCTCGGTTGGCTCACCCACAGCCAGTCCGCCAATGGCGTTGCCGTCCATTCCCAACTCGGCAATCTCGGTGGCCGCACGCTGGCGAAGGTCGGTAAACGACGCGCCTTGCACAATAGGGAAATAGGCCTGACCATGACCGTAGAGCGGTTCGGTGTTGCGGAAAGCCTCAACTCCACGACGCAGCCAACGCATTGTCAGGTCAAGTGATTTTCGGGCGTAGTTGTAGTCGCAGTCGCCTGGCGGGCACTCGTCGAGCGCCATCATAATATCGGAACCGATAATGCGCTGTATGTCAATCACATTCTCGGGTGTAAACAGATGTTTCGAGCCATCGATGTGCGAACTGAATCGTGCGCCTTCCTCCGTGAGTTTGCGGTTTGCCGAAAGGCTGAAAACCTGATAACCGCCGCTGTCAGTGAGTATCGGGCGGTTCCAATTCATAAAACGGTGCAGACCGCCAGCCTCGCGTAGCAGTGCCGTTCCAGGACGCAGATAAAGGTGATAAGTGTTACCCAAAATTATCTGCGCACGGATGTCGTCGGCCACATCGCGCTGGTGAATTCCTTTGACCGAGCCCACAGTGCCAACAGGCATAAAAATCGGCGTCTCAATGATGCCATGGTCGGTCAGAATCTGCCCCGCGCGGGCGGCTGATTTGGTGTCGGTGGATGTTAAACTGAACTGCATCGCTGTTTCTGATAGCGGGCAAAGATATAAAACTACTGATTTATATCGCGGTCGCGGAAACCGAGGAAATAAAGGATTGAATCAAGGCCACCTGCCGAAATCGAGTGCTGCGCCGATTCTTTCACCTTCGGTTTGGCGTGGAAAGCGATACCCAATCCAGCCAACTGCAACATTGGCAAGTCGTTGGCGCCATCGCCAACTGCAATCACCTGCTCAAGATGGATGTCCTCCTTGAAGGCCAACAGTTTCAGAATCTCTGCTTTGCGCGAACCGTCAACAATATCGCCGACATTATTGCCAGTAAGTTTGCCGTTGACAATCTCAAGTTCGTTGGCAAAGACATAATCGATATCCAGTTTGTTTTTCAAATAGTTACCAAAATACGTGAACCCACCCGACAAGATGGCTGTGCGGTAACCATAACGTTTGAGCGTCTTGAACAACCGCTCTGCGCCTTCTGTAATAGGCAGATTTTCAGCAATTTCTTTCATTACGCTCTCGTCAAGTCCCTTGAGCAGCGAAATGCGTTTCAAGAAACTTTGACGGAAATCAATTTCACCGCGCATTGCCGAAGCCGTGATGGCACTCACCTGCTCTCCCACTCCAGCACGGCGCGCAAGTTCGTCAATCACCTCGGTCTGGATAAGCGTCGAATCCATATCGAAGCAAATCAATCGGCGGTTGCGGCGGAACACGTTATCTTCTTGGAAAGCAATGTCGAGGCTGCTCTCGCTCGATATGCGCATGAAGTCGGATTTCATCTTTTTCAAGTCGACGGGCACACCACGTACCGAAATCTCGACTACGGCTTTCGCCTGTGGCTCGGAATCCTCAATCGGCGGTCGGCCCGACAGACGACTTATGGCATCGATGTTAAGTCCTTGCTCGGCAATGACCGACGTAACCTTGGCCAGATGCGCGGCCTGGAGTTTGTGCGAAATGATGGTGACGATGTAGCGTGCCTTGCCCTGATGCGCCACCCACTCGGTGTACTGGTCGGCAGGAATAACCGTGAATTTTACATTGACGCCTAACTCATAGGCTTTGAACAAGATATCCTTCAAAACTGGCGACGAGCCAGCCTCCTCCGGAACCTCAAACATTATCCCGAGATTCAAATCGTCGTGGATGACCGACTGGCCAATATCAAGAATATTGACATCGTATTGCATCAAAATATTTGTCAATGAAGCAGTTTGGCCTGGTTTGTCGGGGCCGTTAACGTTCATCAAGATGATTTCTTTCTTTTTTTTCATATTGATAATCAGATATTATCGAACGGTTACATGAATGCATTTGGTCTGCGTCTCAAGAATGACATAGCACCGCCCCTCGTCCTGCATCTCAATTAGAGTGCGCAGAAGCAAGTTGCGCAGACGGTAGGAATAAATCGGCTCCGACTGCCCCTTGGGATAAAAACAAGTTTGGGCAATGTCGAACGACAAGCCGAAGTAGTGCGATGTTTTGTTTTGCGTAGCATTGATATTGTTTTTGCGCAACCCGTGCTGGTCAGCCTCGGTGCGCAAGATTGACGACAATTGGAACCTATATTCCTGTACGTCCATCTCTTTCAACGTTTTAAAGAAGCGCCGCCCTAACTCCTCCAAAAAATCGGACGCCTCTTTTTTCAGATATGGCATTGAATATGTGAGAGTTGGAATCTCATAATATTTGCTGTCGTGCAATTCTCGAAGACCGTACTTAATAATATAGGTGTATTTATCGTCAAGCAATTCCTGATGGTTTTTGAATGGGCGGTCGATTCCTTTAGCCCTGGACACCTCAAGATGATACTCGTTGTTATAGCGGCGGAGCGCTCGGACCTCCTTCGACGTCAGTTCTGAAACAGGCACATCGTCAATCGATTTGCGGTGATGAAAAGCATCAGGTAATTTATTGACAACCACCAATATCACGATAGGTGTCAATAGAATCGGCAAAAGCCGGCTCCATACAATTCTGCGCTTACCCGATTTTTTTTTCGCTCCCTGCATTATCACTGTTTTTGGAGATACAAATATATGGCGAGTTCTAAGAATTCACCGTTTTTTGGAATCGAAATCTAACCAAAGAGTGGAAAAGATTTTTTGTTTTTCGAATTATAACACAACCCCCAAAGCGCATCATGTTGTGCTGTAGAGCTTTTTGTGCGACCGATAGCGGTAGAGAATCATGCCAGTGATGAATGTCAGTACGAACTGAGCCACAACCGACACCACACCCAAAATCACCATCAACCACAAAAGCGATTCGCGGGTAAAGGCAATGCCGAGCAACGAATTGAGGTAATCGATGATATTCACCGAATCCTGCCAAACGAGCCACGCAAACAACAGTTCCGACACGAGCAGAACCACTGTGGCAAAGATGGTCATGGCATATAGGTTTTTACGCAGACGCTCTCGCCCCAAAACAGAACCTGAATATCGCAGCGAAAAATAGTTTCCCGCCAGAATACCAAGGAAGAAATTCGACACTGGAACGCCCGACATAATGCCCAGCATTATGATTGACAAAAAGATATAGACAATTACCAACAGTCTTTTCCTGGCCAGATAGAATGGTTTTGGCGCCAGCAGAACGTAGTCGAAAAACACACCTATGGCCAATCCGCCCAGCGCGATTGCAAGCGAAATCCAGCGTCCATAGAAAAACGATGCCGCCTCGTAAGAAATGACAAACAAAATACCTGGGATTGGCATTTTGTAGAAAACAAAGGTAAACAGACGGTCATAATAACAGACAACATCGAGCGCAATACCCAAGACAAGGCACAATAAAGCAATCAGATACGGATAATTGGATTCCGCTATGAACACACCATAGTACCAACCCGACAATGCTCCCGTTACGGGCATGACCAAAGCAAGAATGGCAATGGCCACCTTCAGTTTCAGACTGATTGCGAGATTGTTATTTTTCATTAGTGTGCCGCGGCAGTTTTAACTGTTTCTGCTACAAGAAAAATTGGGGAGAACTTTACCTTCTCCCCAACCATCTTCTTGTTATGTTAACAAGCTGGTATCTTGAATATTACGTTATACTTGTTTCGCGGCACAATACTCATTACCGGAATATTTGCCTTGCTGATAATGCTCTTGGCAAACGAACCCAAGAACGATGTGACAAGCTCAGGTTGCTGGTGTGTAGTAATTATCACCATGTCACCTTTTTTCTTATCGATGAAATCGAGAACTCCATCAATTTGATCATCAGTACGGAACAAATGTCCTGAACATTTTATGCCACGGTCGGTAATGTATTTAACAACCTGATCTTGTTGTTGACGCAACTTGGTGTATATCAGTTCATCATCAAATGTATAGGCTGAAACTACAAGAACCTCAGCACCAAATTTCGAAGCAATATCAACTGTATCAACGACTTTCTCACGAGTTTCTTTGCTAATATCGAGCGGAAGAATGAGTCGTTTCACTTCTGCCAACGACGGTTCACTCTTAATGGTGATGACCGGACATTTGGCCTCAGAAACAACCCTCAACGCATTTGTACCAATAATCTTCTTCTTGATATTGTCGGCATGGCTTGTTCCCATTATTATGGCGCTGGCTTTCAACTGCTCGGCAGTCTGCATAATGGTGTCACAAAGTTTGCCTTTTGCTATGAGGCAGTCAAATTTTGACTCATCAATGTCTGCATTTTTCAGCACGAAGTCACGCATATGGTCGCGAAGTCTTTTCAACAGAATGTCGCGCTCAGCGTCAGTGAAAAACTCCGACCAAATTGGATCGACACCTTTTATAACATTCAAGAATGTGATCTTGCCGTTCAACACTTTGTTCAGTTTGACAGCGTATTTCAACCCGAAAACCGACTTGTCAGAATAGTCGACAGGTACAAGCAAATGACTTATTGATGCTTCCATTTTTTTTGTATTTTTGATTTGTACACAAATTTATTACTTAGAATAGATTTTACAACATAAATTTAAAGATATGGCAGAGTTTATTCCAGATTCCGAACTTATTCTGAATGAAGACGGTAGCGTATTCCATCTTCATATTCACCCCGAAGACGTGGCCGACAATGTGATTCTTGTCGGCGCCCCAGAGCGTGTGGATCTTGTTTCGTCGTTCTTCTCGAAAATTGAAGTCGAAGCAGAAAACCGCGAGTTCAGAACGCGAACCGGCCTTTTCAACGGCAAGCGCGTCACTGTGACGTCAACCGGCATCGGCACTGACAACATCGATATTGCCGTAAACGAACTTGATGCTGCCGTCAATATTGACCTCAAAAGCCGCACAATCAAACCGCAGAAACGCGTTTTGAACCTGATCCGCATCGGAACTTCAGGTGCGCTGCAAGCTGACATTGAGGTTGGGGAGCCTGTGATTTCTGAAATGGCCGCTGGTTTCGACGGCATGCTGAACTACTACCGCGACCGCAACTTGGTGAGCGACCTGGCGATTGAGGCCGCATTCAAAAAGCACATGAACTGGAACCCAATACTGACATCTCCCTACTTTGTCAAATCATCGGACGCACTACTGAAAAAGATTGGATTCGACATGCGAAAAGGCATAACCATCTCTGCTCCAGGATTCTATGGCCCGCAAGGACGTGTTCTGCGCCTACCACTTCAAGATGCCGAAATCAACAACAAGATTACTGCTTTTGAGTACAACGGCCACAAAATAACCAACTACGAGATGGAATGCTCGGCCATCTATGGATTGGGAGCTTTGCTCGGTCACAATGCCATCACCGTTTGCAGCATCATCGCCAACCGACTGAACAAAAACGCGTCGAGCAGCTACAATGGTTCGATGAGCAAACTGATTGAAACTGTTCTTCAACGACTTACCGAATAGTATGGAAGCATCTGAATTCAAATCGCTCATGATGCTTCTCGACGATGACGACGAGTCGGTGGCTGCCGCCGTGGGCAAACGCCTGCGCCAGGAGGGAACATCCATTATCCCTGACCTCGAACGGGTTTGGCAGACATCGGACAACACAGCCATCGTGCGGACTCTTGAACACCTAATCCACGACATCCGCATCGACAGCATCACAAACGACCTGTTAGTTTGGAAAAACACTGGTGCAAGCGATCTACTCACTGGCGCCTCCATTTACAACCGACTGCTGTTTCCAAACGTTTCGTATGACACCCTGAAATCGAAAATTGACTGTCTTTGCAAACCCATTTGGACTGAGCTCAACAATGAACTGACGGCTTTGGAGAAAGTGAGAATCATCAATCACTTTGTCTTCAACGTAAACCGTTTCACCATCACCGACGATTTCACAACACAGTCTCACTTTATTAGCACCCTTCTAAACACTGGACGGGCACAGTCGAATGTGGTTGCCGTGATGTATGCCATCATAGCCCAACGGCTCGACCTGCCGATCCACTGCGTTAAACTGCCAAACTCGCTCACCTTGTGCTATTCCGACGAACTTGAAGGCGGGTTTGAAAATGATGTGCTATTCTATATCGACATGCGCAGCCGCGGTACAGCATTCGGTAGCAGCGAGATAGCTGATTATCTGCATTCAAACAATATCGACCAGGATGATTCGTATTTTAAACCTTGCACCAACTTGAATGCTATCATTTATTTAATACATTTGCTCGCCGATTGTCTGAACAGACTGAAAGACAAACGAGCACAAGATTGTATAAACATAATAAATTCACTAACAACAAAATAACATGGCAGAAGACATTAACAACGAAAACAATCAGGAACGTGAAATTGACTTAATCGACCTGATGGGGAGATTTTTCAACTGGTTAGGAAATGCATTTGTTAAATTAGCAATACTATGCAAAAACGCTGTATTATGGGTGATAAAGTTCGTGATAAGAAACTGGCTATTGTATGCGTGCGCCTGCATTTTGGTTGTAGGCATGACATTCTATAAAAATACCCAACCGCCATACTACGATTGCAGCATGCGACTTGAATGTATGTGTGTGAATGCATCGTACGCCATAAACAGAGTAAACAGCTGGAACTACAAAATCGGGCTGTCAGACGATATAAGCAAACAAATACGCCACGTGGATGCCTCATATCTGCTTGATTACAATGGTGATGGCAATGCCGATGCTGCTGAGGAATACAGCACCCAGGCAAGGAAAGATACCACATCAAGATATACCCGCATGAGAATGGCACACACGTTCGACATAAATATTGAAATTTACATAGCTAAAGACTCTACCATTCTGGACTCTATCAGAAATGCAATCATGGCATATCTTTATAACGACAATTGGATTCAGGAACAGAACATTCTGTGGCAGCGCGAATCAAAAAACAGAATTAGCCGACTTGACAAAGAAATTGAGATTCTGGACAGCCTTCAGAAAAAGGAATATTTCACCAAGGAAGACAAAAAATTCGGGGCTGAAAGAGACGGTTCGTTCCTAATGATTAGCGAAAAAGACAAACGATTGTATCATAGTGATTTGATCAACTTAACTAACAGCAAACTGTCTATTGAGCACAAGTTATACGACGAGCCTTTCAAAATCATCAAAGACATTTCAATCCCTGTTTCACCAATCAATACGGTTGCGCGGAATGCCAAACACAGCTTTCTATATATCATGTTTTTCGCAACAATCGTCATTTTTATTTTCGACAGAAGAAAATGGATAAAATCTCTGATTCAGGAATCAAAAGAAACAAAGGAATAATTTTTCATAACAATGTTTTAATGGTAGAATGTGCATCTTGATGGTGCACATTTTTTTTGCGCTATTAATACTTATCAGATGACCGAGCTCTGGTGATACTCGGAATCTTCAGATTGTTTTTCTACATGCGCACGTTTAAATAGCTACTCCCACCCTTATAACAATCGTCAATGCAGATTCTGTCTTTCTGATAACATAGTCTATTCACATCTAAACTTTTCTCCTGCTTGCTGGGTAGCGACTGGTTAATAACAAAAAAATTAGCCACCCTTATCGAGTGGCTAACTTTTAATAAACTCTTAATAACGCCTACTGTTTAACAAATTTCAGTATTCGGCTACCACCATCGCCTTCAATTTTAACAAAGTACATTCCATCAATCCAATCAATAACATTGATTTGCATGATGTCAGACGTTTGTTTTGATGCGAAAATTATCTGACCAGTTGCGTTTGCTATCAAAATCCTGCGCTCGCCATTGCCGAAGCCTCCGAAATCAACATTCAAAATATTGTCTGTCGGATTCGGGTATATAGCAACATTGGCAATTAGATTTTTGTTGATGCCAGGATTGACTTCCGGTGTGTCTATCGGCACCACCTTTTCTATCTTGCGCACAACAACAGAATCCATTGCCGAGCAACCATGTCCGTCAGTCACTTTCAGGAAATATTTACTATCACTGCCGATGCTGATGCTGTCGGTTGTCTCGTTGGTGCTCCACATATAGGTCAATCCTGATGCTGTTGTATTGGCTTTCAATATATATGGATATGCTTCTGTTTTTAAGGTGTCGGCTGCAAAACTCAATTCTGGTAGACCGTAAACCTCAACTTCGTATTCAGCAGTGTCATTAGCCACACCGTCAACATCTGTTATAAATTTCAGTGAGTGAACACCAACCTCGCTAATATTCAACCCGCTACCGATAGTATCGGTGTAAACAGCGCTCGGATCGAAGCTCTCAACCAAAGTTGTTGTATAACGCAACTCCTGTACATTATCGATAATGCATGTAACACCTATCTTCTGTCCTTTCTTGACGACTGTTTTGCTATTGTTAATCAATTCAAATACAATCGGTTGGTCAGTTATGCTGCCGCAAGCCGATACAGGACTGGTCATTTTGGAAATAGCAATTGTGGCTGGGATGAAGTGAGCATGAACAGTGTCGGAATTTGCACAACCGAACTCATCGTGTACCTTAACCCAATAGTTACCATCCTTGCCAATGCTTATTCCTGCTGCAGTTTCACCCGTACTCCAGAGATAATTAGCAAAACCATCGCCTACTGAAAGAATTGTATCGGTATTGGTTGTTGCGAAATCGTCGCCAAGGCTAACCATTGGATTGGGCTTGGTAGTTACCGCCACAGTCTTCATTGTCTCAAATCCGGCAATCACAGCCTTAATTCTGACAGAATCGACATCCACTTTGGCAAAGTTAGCCAACTTATTGAACGATATCAAAATGGAATCCTTCTCTCTAATGGTCTTATTAAACGTGAATGTCTCTTTATTAAGAACCGAATCGTTGGTCATGTATGAAATTTCAGTCTGACTGCCGCTAGCAATAATATCGTTACCTGTGTTTTTCAGGTAGAACGATATTTTTGACGGCTCAGCGTTCTCGCAAAGCAGAGTATCGAATTCGATTTTTGCGATTTCGTACCGCGGCTTGATAAACAGCACATAGGTTGAATCTTCAGTTTCGCAGCCGTTGATGTCGGTAGCCTTAAGTCTGTAATCGCCCGATTTCACAACTGTCAGAGTCTGACCATCATGATGCTGCTCTGTGTACCAGTCGAAAATTGAGAACAGGTTGCCAGCGTCAATGGTGTAAACATTCTCGCGAGTTGATACCGTATCCTCGAACGGTAACTGATATGTGCCAACGCGGAACTCGGTCGATTTGAAGTTGGCAGTGTCAGCCTCACGCATATTGTTCACTGTCAGGCCCGAAGTCATGACATAGTTGCCAGTATCAGGAACGCTGATTTTCTCCTTAAAATCAAATGTATACGGCTTGTCCTTGTTTATCGGCGTTGGCAAGGTAATCTCGAACTTGTCACTCTTTCCGTTGAAATCGAAGTTTGCCGTCATGTTGGTTCCGACAGGAATCTCGTCAAGGCTCTTGACTGAAATCTTTCCATGAACAACCGCATCTTCTATTGGCTCGCAACTGTTGCTGTTCTCTTTCTTCTTGTCAGTGAAGGCCGAGAACTCAAGGTCGTAAGTATAAACCGACATTGTGTCGGCAGTGATGCAGTTATACTCGTTGAAGACTCTTACCGAATAACTTGTCGAAGCGGCATTTGGCAAAGCGATTGCATCAACCGTATCACCTCGCAATCCGTTGCTCCACGCATAATAATACTGTTTCTCAGGAGCATGCAACACTATAGTGTCAGGCTGAGTTGTATAGACGTCATCGCCGAGACTGAAGGCATTCGGATGCGGGAACTGGCTGACTGTAATGGTTGAAGTATCGTTGTCGTGGAAGCGATCGAGATTCCAATCGAGCCAAGTTTTCACAACGTAATTCTTATCACTTTCGAAATTGGTGACAAACGGCATCGACAACTGGGTTGTGGCGCCCACCTTGAGTTGCTCTTTCAGTTTGAATGTCACGGTTTTTGCCGCTTCGTCATTGATTTGAACTTTCACTGGCAGCTCAGTTCCGTTCTTGATAGCCGACAGACCATTATTGCGGATGTCAATCGTCAAAACATTAGCCTCAGTTATGTCGCACGACGAAACTGGTGAGATTATCTCATCAAACTCAACATCGGTTGTGATGATTATCACCGTATCGGTAGCCACAATGGTATCACCGAGATAGTCATCATAGATGTAGATTTTCTGGTCCTCAGCATAACATCCGTGATCATTCATTGCAAACACATAGCAAGTGTTGTCGGTGGTAAGCACGTTGTATGTCTGTGACATGTATTCGTTCCTTTTGTTCCATTTGAACCAAGAGAATTCCTGTCCTGCATCAAGTACTACAGTGTCAGGCTGCAGAGTGAAAATGGTATCGATACCCAACTCAAGTCTTGGAATGCCCCAAATGTTCACATATTCAAAAGCAACATTCGACGTGTCATCACGGTCAATGTCGTGCGGCGGCATAATCTTCACGCTAACAGGGAATTGGCCTATTGCAGGGAAATCTGCTTTAGATTTCATCAGTTTGTAAGATATTGTGTCGTGAGCAAAGACACTGTCTGTCAACACGATGGTGTCGCGTTGCGTTGCGCCGTTCACATTGACCACCGCAGGAATACGATAGCCTGCACCATATTCGTTCAGACTGTTGTTCACAAGACTTACGGTTATGTCCATTCCGCTTTGCGGCTCACATTGGTTTGTTGGCGACAACATCCCGGCAAAAGTCCAGTCATCGGTAACAACCAACACGCTGTCAACCACCGTGGCACATTTGTGAACATCAGTAACGGCCACCTTATATTTAGCTGACAAACTGTCGGTTATTGCGAACGAGTTCTTATCTGATTTTTGAACTGTATCCTGATAATTCAGCCATGAATAGGTAGCTCCAGCAATAGCCTCTGTGCTCAAAACCATAGCTCTCGGATCGGCAATTAAGATGCTGTCAACGCCAAGGTCGACTGTCGGCAATGGCCATACGGTAACCGTCACTGGAGCAAGTGTATCGTTAGAATGGTCAATGTCGGCACGTATCTGTGTAAAGAACCAAATTTTCTGCTCACCATCAACTTCGAACTTAGGCTGCTGCTTGAATTTGTAAAGGAATGTTGCTTGTTTTGCGAAACCACCTTCCAAAATAGTATCTTCGCTATAAGTGTATAGGTTAGAGTCGGCATCGAACATACGATAACAAATGCTGATCGTTTGTCCAGCAGGAACTTCTCCTTCATCAACACCTGACATATTCTTAACCTTAACTGTAATATTATTGAAATCAGTGTTGATGCAGAACTCTGATGGAAGATTCAGATTCTCATTATCGGCTATAATGCCGACATCAGTTTTTGATTTTATGATTTTTACGCTATCTGTCGACCAACATTGTCCAACTCGGACGCTATCATAAATATAGTACTCATACTCTCCGTCGACAGCAGGGAAATCAATCAACTTTTTGAGTTTGCGTTTCGACTCATCAAAATAACAATCCTCTGGAACAACTGCAATCTCACCATTTGGTAATTCATATTTGTATTTCCATCTATACTCATCAAAAGGTGTAATTCCATCAGAAAGTGTACGACCATCAAGTTGTGTAGCAGAAGGATCGAGTGTACCAATATCAGCACCAAGGTCATACTGCGGCTCACCAAGAACATTGGCTACGGCTTGCGCAGTATCGTTATTCACTCCACTAACCAGCGGGCTTCCATTCTGGAACAACCGCATTGTATCACCTACAACTTGTGTGTAAGCCGTCATTTTGTAAGCCTTCTTATACCACATATTAACCTTTTGATTGAATGTGTGGTTGATAATACCGCCAACAGCAAGAGTATCAGTTACAAACAGTGTGTCAGTCAATGTGAGTTTGTCGTTGATGACAACGCTTGCAATGATGCTGTCGGTTGGAATTATGCCGCGCAGACCGAAGTTCTGGATGGCCACTGTGATAGGCTGCTCCTCAAGCAATTCGCAAGCATCAACAGGCTCGATAATTCCAGCGATTCCTGCATCAACAGGCGATTCATACATGCGGAAATCATCGATGGCAAAGCCTTCACCTTTAAAGCCCGAGTTTTTACCTGAAGCAAACACAAAACGGAACTTCACAGAGTCTTGTCCGGCAACCTCGTCGGGCAACAACTGCTTGACTATCTGCCAGCCGAATTTTCCACTCCAGCCTGCGGTTTTCAGTGCCGCAACTGATGCGTTGTTGTACCAGTTCCAGCTTGGATGCGGAAGTGCGCTTGAGTATGCGGGCAGAATTTTCCACTCGCCGCCATTGTCCACTGAATAATAAACTGCCAAACCATCGGTGCTGGCAGAGCTGCCTCTCAAACGGAATTCGATAATAGGCTTCTGCATGGCTTTCATATTGAAGCAGGGCGTTTCGAGCCATGAAGAGTCATGAGCCGCGTAAGTTGTATCTGCAACTTTCGTGTACCAGCACGGCGAACCCGCATAACTCGGTTTGCCATACTGCCATGTTCCACTGCTTCGGTATCTCAGCAGATTCTCAACATCTTTCTCTGACAATCTTGCGTATTGCCAAGTGTCGCCTCTACCGAACCAATAATCGCCAATGCTGTCGAATGTCTGAGCATAAGGAACATCGCGATATGGCAGAGTCATTATAGTTTTTTGAGCAAAATCGTTACGTTCGTCCTCATCAATAACATTGCCGTTAACATCAGTGCCCAACGACACTTTAACCACTATATCATGCGAACCGAACTTGCTCAAATCGGCCTTTGTTTTGAATGTATACAACAGTTCTGCATCACGTTTGATATTTTCCTTGACAGTGTCAGTAACCCATGCTCCGCCATCAATTGAATAACTAACCAACACACTGTCTTCGCTATTGGTTTGTGCATTTATATCGTTGAATCCCACGTTCTTCAAGCGGATTGTAATCGCCTCGTTGGTGCCGAGCCCGCAAGCTGTGTTGGGTGTAAGAATCTCGGTCAAAGCCGCATCCTTATAAATGTAAGTTCCCACAAGAGCCACATCGTCGATGTTCCAGCCACTATATGCCAAACCGCTTCGTGTTGGACCAAGTGTGAAACGCAACTTAACATTCGGATTTCTGTCGGCCACCTTGTTAAGGTTCAGATACTGGAACGACCAGTCTTTCTCCTGAATCACCGATGAACTTGCCCAGATGTTGCTCCAGGTGGTTCCTCCATCGAAACTGATTTTAACAGCTGCTGTATCACTGTTGCTGACATTGAGCCAGCGGTAGAACATCAGACTTATATCTTTGTAATAATAGCAGTTAAACGATTTTGACTCAGCAAAATAAGCATCACTGCCAATATTTTTCTCGTAATTCCCCTTAAGTGAACCAAGTCCTGTAATGTCGGTTCCGATCATATAAGCTCCACCATGGGCATTTGAAGGATTGGGGTTACCTCCGCCTGTTCCTCCAAACGGACCATTAGGCTGCTTTGCCGCTGCACGTTCAAACTCGCCGTCGAATGTCCAAATAGCTTCGGAATTGGCTTGATCTTCAAAGTTGTCGATGAAAATTGACTCAGCAATTATTCGATTACCATTCGGGCTTAGTGCCGTTGTTGGATAGGTTAAACCACTGACATTGATATCATTAGGATCAACCTTAAAGTCAACAATATTGTTTCGGAAACGATGCTCATGGTCTTCCTTTATGTCACAGGTTATCCACAGATAACTGCTACCAGTAGGCAGACTCATATCGAGGCCACTGAACGTAGCCTTGCCGTTTACTATCGATGTGGTATCTAAAGGTGTGTCGCTATTAAAAAACTCTGTTGCGGTATAGAACAGTTTCATACCATTCTCTTCAACTGCGGCAATCGTCTGATTGTTCATAGCTGTGACTGCCAATGAATTAAGCTTTATAGTACCATCGTTTCCGCTCACTTTGATGCGTAAACGCAAGATTGAGTTATCGGTGGAATTTGTTGGCATCACATTTGTCGATGGATGAGTAGCCGTAATGCTCTCAACCTTTCGCGGAATCACATCGGTCTCAATAATCGAGACATCATCAATGCAGCATCCGTGACCAACGGTTTTGGTAACTCCCAAAAAGGCAATCTGCACATTATTGCTACTACAAACCTCACTTGGAAGCATCACTGAATCACATTTCCAAGGCTCGCTGTCATCAGTGGGCTGTGTGTAAGGAGTGCCAAATGATTTCCAAGCACCGCCATCTACTCTATAATGAAGCGAAAACTCAAAATTATCGACACCTGAATCATCACCAAAACTTGCGCGGTCCTGAAATTGCGAATACCAAAAAACTAGCATCGGCTTTTTCGCGCCTGCTACATTATAATTTTTGAAATCGATCGGCGGACTTACTAGATACATTTTGTGTTTATACAAAACCGACAAATAATAGAGGTAAGCGTTTTTATTACCACCATGAGCAGTTTCTGGTTTGGCAACATCACTGCCTGTCGGTATTGCACCTCCGCTATTCAGTTTCCATCTCAGTGAATTTGGCTTAGGACTATCCTCTTGCTTGTATTCTCCAGTCCAACCATTTGGCAACGATGATGAATTAGACTCAAACCCTTCATAAAAAATAATGTTATCATCGCTTGCTTTACTTTGCCCGAAGACACCCAATGTACAGACTAAAAAAGCGGCAGTAAATAATTTCTTCATAGCTATATCATATTAAATGATTAAACAACACAATCTTGCGAACAGCCCTCGCTGCATCGCAGTCGCTTTGTCTGCAAAGATAATCAATATATTATAGGTGTGCACCCCGTTGAGATTTTTCAACGGACTGGAGATGCGCTTTGGTCAAAGTTCTTTTATCCTTGCCAAAATTAGAACTCAGGACACGGAATAGCTCTGAACCTATGCTTGCGCTCGATTTCGAATTTGTATGAAAGCGACACCTCATGCGCGCCGCCAGTTGATGTTATAAGGCGCGAGATAGTGAAATCGTAACTATAACCGATATTCAAATCCTTGTAATTATAGCCCAACAGAACCGAAATGGCATCACGACGGCTGTAGTCCTTAATCAAAGGCAGGTCGCGGTACCAGACACCAAGCACTAACGGCGAGTAACTCCAATACAATCCCACATCAACCTGATCGGTCTGGCCCTGGTGGCGGTAGTTTCCTGCTATGGTTATGCTCTGACGCTTTGTTCCGATCAGTCGCTCGGCCTTGAATATTTTTGTCCCGCCGAAAATGTTCCATTTGACAGGATAGCGGTATGCAAAGTCGGTTACCGACTCGTTAGGGCGCATAAGGTGGTCGGCACAAATACCAATCCAACTGTTGCGCATTGAGAGAAGCAGTGATGCACTGCCATCGAAATATGATGTCTTTACAAACTCGTCAGGCAAGATGGGCTGCAAATCAGACTCGGAATATAACTGACTGGCAAACACAAGTTTGTCGCGGTCGAGATTGCGCTGTCCATAATAGAATCCAAGTCCCGGACGGAGATAGATGGTGCGCGTTATGCGGACATTGTAAGAATAGAGGAAACCGATATAAGTGTGAGTGTAATTGGCCGAACCCATCTGGTCGCGCAAAGCGATGACACCAAAACCACTGTTAATTTTGAGCATGTTCATGTCGGCATACATGTTTATGGTGGTGAGCAAGCCCGGCATTTTCGGCCATTGGTCGCGGTAGGTCATGCCAACGCGGTAACCCGATATGCCACCCGCGAACGATGGCGCCTGATACAACGGATTCGAATAAAATTGGGTGAACTGCGGATCTTGAGCCCGGCCCTCTAACCCGGCACCAATCAACAGTAACAATATATAATATTTCAGTTTCTTCATCTTCATTTACGAATTAGGGTTACATCGCCGGCTATCTTGAACGGTGTGTTGTTCTGGAATTTACCCTTGGCCTTCCAGAAATAGACATCCTGCCCAAGGTCTTTGCCATCGTTGTTGTATTTGCCGTTCCAACCCACTTCTATATTGGTGGTATGGAAGAGCATCTCGCCCCAGCGGTTGAAAATCCACAAATCATACTCCTTCACTCCCGACCATTTGGGATGGAACACATTGTTCATATCGTCGGGAACAGGATAAGAGCCGTCACTCGGACTCATGTCGGACGGCATGAAAGCATTAGGATACTTGATGTAGCCAGCACCGCTCACCTCAACCTCAGCAATCTTCAGGATGGAATCGACACACATCTGCGTGCTGTAAGCCACCAACTTGACATCATAGATTCCCTCTTCGGTATAGAGATGGTGCGGGTTCTGCTCTGACGAGTAAGTGCCGTCGCCAAAATCCCATACATAATTGTAACCGTTGCGGGTTGCATTGAAGAACTGAACCTGCTGGTTAGGCAGCATCACAAACTGCGGCGATGTTGTGAAATCAGGTTGCGGCAACTCATGCACTGTGATTATCTCATAATCGTAGTGCGAACCGCCATCGCCATATGCCGTCAGTTTAACATTGTAGATACCTGGCTCGGTGAATGTATGTTCGGGTGTAGGACTGGTCGATGTTGTGCCATCGTCGAAAGTCCACTCGTATGTTTTACAATATTCGGCCTCAATCTCGAACTGCACAGTCAGCGGCACACAACCGGCAGGCTTCTCATTCGTAATCCTGATTCGCGGATACGGCGGAAGGATTGTAACATCGTGACTGACAGTATTTTTACAGTGTGCACTCTGAACGCTCAACGTCACATGGAAAATGTTATCGTTGGAGTTTGGCGCCCACTTGCCATATTTGTGCATGAAATACTTCTCGCTGGTTTGCGATGTTTTTCCATCGCCGAAATCCCAACTGTATGTCCACGGACCATCTTGAGTATAGTTCTCAAAATACACTGTATCATCAGGATAGCGCTGCGACGGCTCATGTGCCACGAAATCCACATTCGGGTTGATATACACCGTTACATTCTTCTTGATGGTATCAGAGCACTGATATTTCGATGAACCGATGTAAGTCACGGTCATCACCTGATCGTTGTCGGTGGTGTTGAAATAGGTGAATGTCGGCTCGTCAGCAACTGATGCACTGCCCTCACCAAAATACCAAAGGTGGTTTGCCACCGTTGACGATGACCTGTTGATGAATTTTACCGTGTGCGGACTACATCCTGCCGGATTGTAATCGAAATCCACTTTTACGTTCGGGAACGTAATCATCGGGTTGGTCATAGTATCGCGGCAACCGAGCGCCGATTCCGTCATCAATACAACGTTGTAAGTTATTGGTTCTGAGGTTGTATTGTCATAAACAACCGACTGATTTTTAAGGCTGTCGGTATCAATGGTCTCACCGTTACCGAAATTCCAGTTGAAACTCAGCCCTTTACCCACCGAAGTGTTCTTGAATTCAGCCTCGAACGGCGGGCAAGCGCGGTCGACAAGCGGAATGAAACGCGCCAAAGGTTTGGCATAAACTTCAATCTCCTTGGTAATATCGTCAGCACAGTTGTACTCAGTTGTGGTTTTGAGATTTACCGTATATTTTTTCGAATTCTCGTAGTCGTAGTTGTGGAATGTCTTGCTGAACGGCGGCTTGTCGACAATTGTCGAGCCATCGCTAAATGTCCAGAAATACTGTGTTTTATCATCAACAACCGATTTGTCTTCAAATGCGACCGTGAGAGGCTCGCAACCAACAAAGTTTCCTGTAAAATCAGGCACAGAACGCGGATAAACAGCAACGACTTGCGCTGTATCGTGCTTGCAACCATGGTCGTTGGTGACAACAAGTTTAATGGTATAGCTCTTATTTTCAAGTGGATAATCTCTGTCATCGTTGGTATAGACGCGGCTTCTTGGCTGGCGGTCAGTTGATGTTGTGCCATCACCGAAATCCCAACTCCATGTACCTGTGCTTATCAGGCGCGACGAGTCGGTAATTGTTACATCGAATGGTGTGCAACCTCCCAAAATTCCATTGGCAGCTCCGTTAGCACCATCTTCCGTCTCGTTGATACCAAATTTGGCAAGCACATAAGAGTAAACCGTAATGTTCTGATTCACTTTCTTTTCGCAACCTGTGGCCGTCTGAGTTGCCTTCAGCACAACGTTATAATTCTGGTCGGTCAGTTCGAAATGTTTGAACAAATGCTTTGGATTGGCCTCCGACGATGACTGGCTGTCGCCGAACTCCCACAGATAGTCGGCAAGGCCTGTAGTCTGGTTGGTGAACGCCACCGGCAACGGGTTACAACCCTCGGTAATATCCTGAGTGAAAGCGGGTTTCAGTTGCGGATAAACCTCAATCGGCTTCGATGTACGGTCGGAGCAGCCAGTTGTGGTGTCGGTAGTAACCAATGTTATTGTATATGTCTTGACTTCGTCAAGCGCATCGTTGTCGAACACAAAATCGAACGTGCTCCGGTCGATTTTTGTGGCCGTGTTGCCTCCAAATCCGAAATCCCAATCGAAGCGGTTGCCGTTCAAAGCCGATGTGGGATAACTGAACGTTACAGGGTACGGCGTACACGCTTGACTCTTCACATATGCGAAATCAGCCGTCACATGCGGGTAAGCCTTCACCGGCATTGTGGCAACTGACTGGCAGTTATTTATGTCAGTTACAGTGAGTTTCACATTGTAAGTGTGTGCCTCGGCCTCGATATTATCGAACGTATATGTGTGAGATTCAGCGGTTTCTGCCGAGTGTCGATTGTCGTGGTCGTAGTCCCAACTGTAGGTCAGGCCGTAGCCTTTCGACTGGTTGGTGAATGTTGTGGTGAGCGGTGAGCAGCCCTCGGCATTCTCGGTTGCAAACTGCGCAATCACCTGCGGATAAATCTGAATTGTCCTCGTCACTGAGTCGCGGCAAACAGGGTGATTGCCATCGATGGTGACCAGCTTAATTGTGTATTCCGATATGCTTCTGCCGTCGGCGCTGCTGTTCGCGTAGTTATGCGTGAAATCCGCTTTATCGGTCTTGGTTTCCGATGCCGTTCCATCGCCGAACGACCACACAAACTGGCTGCCATTCAGCGAGTTATTCTTCAGAGTTACATCGGCGGGCGAACATTCTGTAGCTTTCTCAAAGCTGAAAGCTGCCGCCAATTCGGGGAACACCGTCACTGTCTGCTCGGTGCTGGCGTCGCAACCGATGTTGTTGGCTGCTGTCAGTTTAACTGTGTATGCCACATCGGCACCAGTCTTGTTTTCAAAAGTATGATTCAGCTGCGCCCGTCCCGTTTCGTCGGTTATGCCATCGCCAAAATCAATTTTATAAGTGCTGGCGCCCGTGGTGGCCGAACGGTCGAGAACCACATCCTGAACTGGAGCGCAACCTTCGGTTTTCGAAAGGCTGAATTGCGGCACAATCACTGGATAAGCATAGAAATTCTTGGTAATTGCATCGGTACACTCGCCATTCGATGCCGTGAGCGTTACCGGGCGGACGGCTATCTGGTTCGGGTCGGTATTCACAATACTGTAGGTCATCGCTGACATGTCGATTTTCACTGAATCGGCAGTGCCATCGGCAAAGCTATATACAAACTTGCCAGCTCCTGTAGAACTGTTGTTGAGAGTTACGGTTGCTGGAGCGCAGACGCTGTAGTTGTCACTGGTGAAAGAAGCCACCACTGGCGGATATACCTCAACGGTTGCTGTTGCAGTGTCGGAGCAGCCGTTGGCCATGGCAATAAGCGTGGCCGTGAAACTAATTGGATCGGTGCCTGTTGAGCCAGTTGTGTTATTATATATATGTGTGGTGACTGAATTATCAGTTTTACTCAACGTGGCGCCATCACCGAAAGTCCATCGGTAATCGGCAGGCGAAGTTGTCACACCTGAGAAAATAGTGCTGTTGGTAAACGTGACTATTGTTCCGTCGCACACTGGCGCAGTCTTGTCCGACGTTATACCGGCCGTGATTTCAGGATAAATCGTAATTGAACGGCTAAACGTCTTCGGGCAATCGTATGTCATGTTTACATCGCGGTAGCTCTCTGTCAATGAGATTGTTATTTCCTTACGGCTACCAGTCTTGTTCTCGAATTTGAGCACTGCCCTATCATCAAGCGAGCCGCTTATGATTTCGTAAGTACATGGTGCACAATCGATTTCCCATTTCGGATTCTCTTTGTAAGAATGTCCTGGCATGTTGTTCACCACTGTAACATAAAGCGGCGAGCAGCCTTCTGCCTTATCGATTGTAAAATTCGGGTTCAAATATGGCATAACGGTGATAGTTCCGTTGCTTGCAGTGTCGCGGCAGCCATATTTGCTCTCACCAATAAGTTTGGTTTCATACTCCTGAACATCGGGCAAAGTATGATAATAAGTATGGTAGAACTGTCCGTGGTTGTTCTCGGTTGCGCCATCGCCCATAGTCCAAAAGAAATGGCTGTTGTCAGACAAATCAGATGATTTGTTTGTAAAACTTACATACGACGAATCGCATATATATTTCGGTGTCACCTCGTAATCGACAGTGAACTCGGGAAAAACCGTAACCGTATCCCAAGGTGTCACACTTGCGCACGTTGAACCATCACTGTTTTGACGCGTAGCGGTCAGCCGTATAAGGTGTCTTGCAGGAATGTTTGCAGTATTGCGATATGTTATGTTGAACGGCCTATCGTTTCTCACATTTCCTGCTGTCATATCACCATTCCACAAATACTCCAACCGACCATCTGTCAGCTCTTTATTGACACTTCCCGATGGAACAACATCAAAATTCCAAGTGTAAACGATGTTTTGCTCGTCGCCAAGCGATGTGTTTTCAATCTTTGTGGTCAACGGCGAGCAGTCGCTTGTATTGTCGATAATGTATTGCGATTTCACCCTACCAAACACTCTGATTTTCACAGAATCCTCACTATCGCAACTGCCATTCAACTCATCAAAAATCTTGATTTTAGCCCAATACACTGTATCATAGATACTTGGGTTGTTGTAGGTATGGTTCATTGTTTTGGTTTGCGGTGTGTAACTGTCAATCCAGCCAGTGCCGTCGCCAAAATTGACAAGGATTTTCGTGTATGGTCCCGTCGATTCATTTTCGAATTTCACGTTTAGCGGCGTACAGCCTTTTACCGGGTCGGCAGAGATTTTCGCTGTGATAACCGGATTCACGCAGAAACTCTTCGGATCCGATTTGTCGGGACAGTTCGAGCCTAACGACGCTTCAAGTATCAGATTATAAGTATGTTTCGCATCAGTTTCATTGGTGAATGTCAGAGTGTCGGCTCCATAGTTTTTCTTTGTCGATTTTACGGGGGTTGGCAAATCGCCGCCCGTCAGAGTCCATGTATAATCAAACAGCTTCCCATTTTCGTTAGTTTTATTGGTAAACACCACTTTTGCCGGACTACACTCGGTTAGTGATTCAATTGTGAAATCCGATTTGGCGCGCGGATAGCCCAATGCCCAGACATCTATTGTTGTATCGACATTTGTACCTAAATAACACCGACGCTGAATTGTTACCTGATATTGATTAAATCCCTCAAATGGTACCACTCTTGGTTTGTCAGAAACCATCTGCGCAGCTTGAGGAGTAATAAATGTTTCGCTCGTTGGATACCCCAACCCATCTTTGTCAATAAATTTCCAAGAATAACTCAAACCACCACGTGCAACCAAAGTCACAGTGTCGCCATCACAGAATTTGCTGTATTCCGATTCAATATCATTAACCGCATCACTTATGACGGCACTACCTGTATTATCGTCAAAATTAGAAAAATAGCCGTATTGGCAACTGCCAGAATTGTTACCATTAATTACAGCCAAATGGAATATTCCTGTTGTGTTTCTTACTCGTACCACTTTACCTGCACCTACAGCTTTCCGGGTTCCATCATCACTCGAAAACTTCATGTGGGCTCGCGTAAGATAACACCAACCTGTATTCCCTATTTCTGCAAAATAACTTGATGGAATGCTTACTTCCGCATTATTATCAACTTTTACTTTGAAATCACCAATGTGTGCTTTCTTGCACATTATGTTCAACCAAAAGTCAAAACTGCTTGTCGATGAACGACAAACCGATACATCCTCTGAACCTGTGCACCCCTCAATTGTTGGTAATATAGCTCCTCCAACTTCCGCTCCGCTACTGCCTGAAATATGCCATACAATTATCGGTTTGTCAGATTGAATATGTACAGCATCGTAATTTTTATCATTACTGTTTTTGGTGATATTGTATTTATTCAACAAAAATTTCCCCCATGAACCCACTCCATTTATGGTCTTACTGACAGTGTTACCAGCATCTGTTTTAAACTGAACAGTGGTAGTTCCTTCTTCTGTCGCCATAAAATAGACGTTTTCGTGCATTCTATTAGAACTATTGTTACCGTTGGTATAATCATCGCCCAACTGTCCTCGCATAACAATATACTCTTTCCCAGCCAAACAAACTGGCACCAACTGGTCGCCTGCAGCATCCCAACTGGTTCCTTTGCCACCTCCATCTTCATTGACATATTTTGCCAACAACGAGTCATCTTTCCACTGAACTGCAATTTTGCCTGTCGATTTCACAACAATTCCGCCACCCGATTTTGCCGATTTATCTCTACTGGCCGCCTTCAAGTTAAGTGTCTGACCACGTTCCATTGAAAAAGTCCGTGTCGGATTGTCCGTTCCCCAGTTTTCTATTTTCAATGTGATTCTTCCTTGTGCGTCAGTTGGAAGCGTCACAGTAACATCTCCATCTTCAACTGCTACAATATCAACAGCATACCATGCACCTGGTCTGCCATCCACACAACTAACATTCATATGCGAAGCACCACTATGGAACTCGTCACAATTGCCAATATCCTCCAATGGCACAATAAACATATCTTCGTCCGGCTCAACCTTTCCGTCCGCTCCGTTATATGCATTTTTGCCTTTCAATGCCCAAATATCACAGTTGTTAGTATTTCCACGTTGCAGATATGCGGTTATCAATCCTGTTGCTGTAACATGAATACCTTTATTCTTAACCACACAACTCTCACCACACAATCCGCTTTCAATTATATTGGGACTGTCGTAAACCTCCCTTACGCCATTAACAGTTTTATTTACATCATTAGTAAAATAATCTTTAAAATTGTAATAGGTTTGCTGGTGAGGCTCTACTGTCAATGTCTTTTTTGTAAATTCAGCAGAATTACGCGGCATTTCAATTGTAACAGTAACGCGGCTGTCAGTAGTATTAGTTAAAAACAATTTTGGTTGATCTTTTTCGTGCTGAGCGGTCATCTGCGGCACACAGAACCAAAATTCGTTATCTGTCTGAGCATTAGCGTGAAAAATAGGGAGCAACAGGAGAATTGCCAATATTTTGAATAGATGTTTCATGTCAATAAACACTCTTTGGTAAAAGTAATGGCAAAAGTAGTTTATTTTAAGTAAAAATGGGCATTTTAAGGCAAGGAATTGTAAGCAAGTTTTAAGAATGTGACTAAAAAATATTCCCCGCCCATAATTGCTTTGGAAAATCAAACACATTATTGTCCCGATGTTACCGCTTCAGTGCGTCAAACAGTTGAAATTATTACAGATAGGCTCAGACATTTTGTGTTTTCAGGAAACATTTGGATAAATAAAAATAAATCAGTCCTTTGTGATGTGAAAAACAGATTGGTATAGAGAAGCAAAATAGACGAGAAAGAAATGACCTTCACATCCATATACACCACGCCTGCCGCGTTCGACAACCTTCTTCTGACTTCCGATGGCGAAGTGCTGACTGGTTTGCATTTCGTAAAATCGTGCAATGCGGTGAAGTCATGCAACGTTCTGCCTGTTTTTAAAGATGTCTGCCATTGGCTGGATATTTATTTTTCGGGCCGAGAGCCTGATTTCACACCAGATTTTAGGATAGACAACGCAACGCCTTTCCGTAAAGATGTTTTGGAAATTTTGCGGCAAATTCCTTTCGGCAAAACCGTGACCTATGGCGACATTGCCGCACAAATAGCTAAAAAGCGCGGTATTGAAAAAATGTCGGCGCAGGCTGTTGGTGGCGCGGTGGGTTGGAATCCGATTGGCATTATTATCCCGTGCCATCGTGTTGTTGGGGCAGGAAGCAAACTTGTCGGCTATGGTGGCGGAATTGAGAACAAAATTGCGCTGTTGAAGTTGGAAGGGCGCCAATAAAAAACGCCTCCCCGAAGGAAGGCGCTTTTCATATCTGTCTAACAATCAAAATTTACCCAAGGAAGGCAATCAGAATGCCAGCGGCCACTGCCGAGCCAATCACACCCGACACGTTGCTCGACATACAGTAGTTGAGCACGTGGTTGCGCGGGTCGTATTTCAGTGCAATGTCGTTTGCCACACGCGATGCCATTGGCACAGCGCTCAAGCCAGTTGCACCAATCAGCGGGTTGATTTTCTTCTTCGAGAACAGGTTGAAAATCTTCACCAGCAGGATGCCGCCGAAAATCGACAGGCCGAAGGCGAAGAATCCACCCACCACAATACCGATTGTCTGAAGATTCAGGAATGCGTCAACGGTCATTGTTGCACCCACTGACAAGCCCAAGAAGATTGTGGCAGAGTTCATTATGGCGTTCGAAGCGGCATCGAAGATACGCGAAGTGTTGGCGCCAACCTCTTTAATCAGGTTACCAAACATCAGCATACCAACCAACGGAACGGCTGTCGGAACCAGAATGGCCACAACTGTTGTGGTTGCAATCGGGAAAATGATTTTCAAGGCGCGCATATTCTTGAACTCTTTCGCGTTAGGATATAGGCGGTCTTGTTCTTTCATATTGATTTTCAACTCTTTCTCAGAGCAAGTCAACTTCACAACAAGTGGAATAATCACTGGCACAAGCGCCATATACGAATAGGCTGCAATGGCGATGGGGCCTAACAAGTGCGGGGCCAGTTTGATGGTTGTGAAGATAGCCGTCGGGCCATCGGCACCACCGATAATGGCAAGTGAACCAGCCTCTTGCATTGTGAATCCGCAGTAGCTTGCGATAATCAGCACGGCAAAGATTCCGAACTGTGCGCCAGCACCAAAGATGGCAAGTTTCAGGTTGCGCAGCATTGGACCAAAGTCGGTGAGCGCACCCACACCCATAAAGATGATAGGCGGCAGAAGGCCCGATTTGATGAGCGCATAGTAGATAAAGTTCATAATGCCAAGGTCGTGCGCAATTTCGGGCAGCGACATCTCATACACGTTTTTCGCCATCTCAACGCCGTCTTTGGTGTAGTGGACAAGTCCCTCACCGTCAGCGCCAAGAACGCCCATACCGCCGCCAGGGAAGTTTGCAATCAGCACTCCGAAGGCTATCGGGATGAGCAGCAGTGGCTCGTATTGCTTTTTGATGCCCAAGTAGAGCAACAGAAAAGCTAGAGCGTACATTATAAGGAACTGCGGTTCAGCAATGATGTTGCTGATGGCAGTCATATTGTATATTCTTTCAAATATCTCGCTCATAACTAATTACTTAATTTTCATCAGAACATCGTCTTCAGCCACTGATGCGCCGCTGGTCTGGCAGATTTCTACAACCACGCCGTCCTCTTCAGCGGCAATGGCGTTGAATGTCTTCATTGCCTCAACGTAGCATACGGTCTGGCCTTTTTTAACAGTGTCGCCCACTTTCACAGCGGTGTCACCCGACGATTTTACAAGGTAGAACTTGCCTTCAAGCGGCGAAGTCAACTCTTTTGATCCAGCGGTGCTGCCAGCTGCGGCTGCAGGTGTTGCGGCCTGTTGAGCAGGTGCTGCGGTGCCGTTGTTGGCGCCAATCACAACATTGTATTTCTCGCCATTCACTTCAACCACAACAGTTTGTGGCAGAGTCAGGCTGCCTTTGCCAGCGCATTTTTCGGCTTTGCGTTTTGCAAGGTCGGCCTCGAAATCGGCTTTGGCCTTGCCGCTCTTGTAAGCGCGATATTGCTGCGGGTGCATAGCCAGTTCGAACAGTTCCTCTTCGTCCTCGCCAAGTTCCCAGCCGTTCTCCTGCATCTCCTTGCGGAAGGTGTCGAGTTCGTCTGGATATGGGTCTTGGGGATTGCCAGTGAAGAATTCGCGGCCTTGCTCTTTGGCTTTGGCCTCAAGTTCAGGTGCGATTGGGCCAGGCAGTTTACCCGATTTGCCGAGCAGCATATTCCAAATATCGTCGGCAATGAGTGACCAGCGTTCTTTGCCTTTCTCCATCTGAATCACGTTCATCAGCGCCATATTCTTGACATACTGGCTGAAAGGTGTAACCAGGCAAGGATAGCCCATCATCGGCCATACATATTTTACTTCATCGAAAAGTTTCACAAGTAATTGGTCTTGAGAAAGTTTCGGCTGATTGTTTTTCTCTTTCCATTTGTTGAGCGACTCCAAATTTGTCTCCAAATCGGTCATCAGCGAGCCCATCATACCGCCTGGCAGACCCGGTCCGATGAGCAGTGAGTTCATCTGGCGGTTGCGAGCCGGAATGTAGTAGCCAAGGAAGTCGTCCATCATCTCCTGAATCATAGTGCGAACCTCCATATAGGCCTCCATATTGATTTCAGGAACGTCGAAACCAGCATCCTTCAGCATCGGCTGAACGGCCAGAATGTCGGCGTGGCCAGTACCCCACGACAGCGGCTCCATACCAACATCGACAAAGTCGCAGCCGGCTTTGCAGACCTCAAGAATGGTTGCCATTGAGAAGCCCGGCCCAGCGTGACCGTGGTATTGGATGGTGATTTTCGGATATTTGGCCTTTATGTTCTTCACAATTTCGCCAAGCGATACGGGGCGTGCGATTCCGGCCATATCTTTCAGACAGATTTCGTCGGCACCAGCCTCAATCAGCTCAAAAGCGAGTTTTGTGTAGTATTCAACAGTGTGGATTGGTGAGAAAGTAACGCAAAGGCAGCACTGCGAAATCATTCCGCCGTCGTGTGCGTAGCCGATTGACGGGATAATGTTGCGAGTATCGTTCAAGCCGCAGAAGGTGCGGGCAATATCAGTACCTTGTTTTTTCTTCACCTTGTAGAACATCTTGCGGACGTCAACCGGCACCGGGTTCATACGGATACCGTTCAAGGCGCGGTCGAGCATATGTGTCTGAATGCCAGCCTCGTGAAATGGTTTTGTCCATTGACGTACAGCCTTGTTAGGATTTTCGCCGTAGAGCAGATTTACTTGCTCAAAGCCACCGCCGTTGGTCTCAACGCGGTCGAAACAGCCCATTTTGATGATTGCGGGTGCCACTTTAACCAGTTGGTCAACGCGTGGCACGTATTTTCCGGCCGACTGCCACATATCGCGGAAGACCAGACTGAATTTTACTTTTTTACTCATATTTTAAATTTTTTCGATTGATTCAACTTTGCCTTTTCCGCCTGTGATGGTGTTCACGGCCGACTCAATGGCGGCTTTGATGTTCGGGGCGACAGCGGCCACTGCGGTTGCCTGTGCCTTCGGTTCCTCTTCGGGGAAGAATCTGTTAATCACGCTGATGAGCAGGTTTCCCATACCTATTATTAATAGCAATGCGCAGAACACTGTTCCGAGCCCCACTACCAATAATGTCCATACTGAAATTTCCATTTATCGCTATTTTTTAACTCAATAATCAAAAAACTGCATTGTTTTAATTATCGTAAACTCTTAAAAACCAATTCTTTGGTCAATTTAGTTTATTTTTAAAACAACCGTGCAAAAATAGTTTTTTTCGCGCACGGTGATTCAAAAAATATGCCATAAATGAGTTTTTGCCGACAGTAGACAGGAAAAAGTTAATAACAAATTGAAAATAAATATTTTACATAGTGGAATATAACAATTACGGCTATTCAGCCGACCTGTTTTTTCATCACTTCGATAATTGGTTAGTTCACCGACAATAATGTCTCAATTTTGCGAAAGCCACCATAAATAATATGGTAGTTTAGAAACTCTCGGGATCATTTTACATATCAAGCATTGCCATCTGCGGAATTCGCCCAAAATCAACTATCTTTGCCGCAAATTTTCAAGCGATGGCACATAAAGCAGGTTTTGTAAATATTATCGGCAACCCGAACGTCGGGAAATCAACACTGATGAACGCCTTTGTGGGCGAGCGTCTGTCCATCATCACCAACAAGGCGCAAACCACGCGCCACCGCATAATGGGCATAGTCAATGGTGATGATTTTCAGATGGTTTACTCCGACACACCAGGCATTCTGAAGCCGCACTACAAGTTGCAGGAAGCTATGCTCAAGTTTGTCGACACAGCGCTCGTCGATGCCGATATTATTGTATATGTGACAGATATTGTGGAAACGTTCGACAAGAACGGCGAGTATCTTGACAAGGTGCGCAAGAAGAATATTCCTATTATCCTGCTTATCAATAAGATAGATTTGAGCAATCAGGCTGAACTCGAGGCAAAAATTCAGATGTGGCGCGAGGTGCTGCCCAATGCCTACATCTACCCCGTTTCGGCACTGCACAAGTTCAACACCGCTGAAGTATTTGAGAAGATTAAGGAGCTGCTGCCCGAGAATCCGCCCTATTTCGATAAAGACGAACTCACCGACCGCACTCAACGCTTTTTCGTTCAAGAGATTATCCGCGAGAAGATTTTCCTGAACTACAAAAAAGAAATCCCCTACTCGTGCGAGGTTTTGGTTGAGGAATTCAAAGAAAGTCAAGAGCTTACACGCATCAGAGCAATCATTTATGTATCGCGTGAGCAGCACAAAGGCATCATCATCGGCCATCAAGGCGCCGCACTGAAAAAGGTTGGTACTGAGGCACGTAAGGATATTGAGCAGTTTGTCGGGACAAAAGTCTTTCTTGAATTGCAGGTGAAAGTGCAGAAAGACTGGCGCGACAAAGACCAAAACCTGAAATTTTTCGGCTACGCCGATATTTAGGATTTAGAATGTAGGATTTAGGATTTAGCAGATAGAATTTAAGTTTTAATGGCTGTAAATGTCACATATAATAAGGCATATTCTTTCTCGATAAAAATCGTAAATCTTTATCGCATAATCCGTTCTCGTAATGAATATGATATGTCAAGGCAATGTTTGCGAAGCGGTACAGCTATTGGAGCATTGGTTTCAGAAGCCAAATTTGCTCAATCAGAACTGGATTTTCTAAACAAAATGTACATTGCACTGAAGGAAGCGAACGAAACTTGTTATTGGCTTTCGTTAATGAAAGATACTAATATAATAAGTGAGGAAGAATACAACAGCATTGCACCCGACGCAATTGAACTTGTGAAAATGCTCTCAAGTACCACCAAAACCACACGTGAAAAAATTGAAAAGCAAAAGAAGGCTACTAAACAAAAAGATAATACAATACCTAACTAAATAACTCCTAATTGCTAACTCCTAATTACTAAATATATGAGTAACATTGTCGCAATCGTTGGCCGCCCGAACGTGGGCAAATCAACACTTTTCAACCGGATGGTCGAGAGCCGTCAGGCTATAACTGACGCCACCGCCGGCGTAACCCGCGACCGCCACTACGGCAAGTGCGAGTGGGGCGGACTTGAGTTTTCGGTCATCGACACGGGCGGATACGTCACAAACAGCGACGACATTTTTGAAGGTGAAATCCGCAAACAGGTAAAACTTGCTGTGGATGAGGCCGATGTGATTCTGTTCCTGACCGATGTAACGGGCGGTGTTACCGACCTTGATGATGATGTGGCCGAACTTCTTCGCAAATCGCGAAAGCCTGTTGTAGTTGCCGTCAACAAAGTTGACAACGTTGACCGTCAATATCTTACGGGTGAGTTCTACTCACTTGGATTGGGCGAAATCTTTGCCATTTCGGCAATTAACGGTTCCGGCACTGGTGACCTGTTGGATGCCATTGTTGCCAAATTCGACCGCAACAAACCTGCAGATGAGGCCCGCGACCTACCAAATATTGCCGTTGTGGGCCGCCCGAATGCTGGAAAATCGTCGTTCATCAACGCGCTGCTCGAGCAGGACCGCAACATTGTGACCAACATTGCCGGCACCACCCGCGACTCTATCAACACAGTTTACAACAAGTTCGGATTTGAGTTCAACATTATCGATACGGCTGGTCTGCGCAAGAAGAACAAAGTTGAGGAAAACCTTGAGTTCTATTCAGTTATGCGTGCCATCCGCACAATCGAAGAATCAGATGTCTGCTTCCTGATTGTTGATGCCACATTGGGGCTCGAATCGCAGGATTTGAACATCTTCAGCCTGATTGTCAAAAACCGCAAAGGCGTTGTGATTCTGATAAATAAGTGGGATTTGATTGAGAAGGAAAAGAACACGATGGAAGAGTACGAGGCTGCCATTAGAGCTAAACTGGCACCATTCAACGATGTGCCCGTTCTGTTCATCTCGGCGCTCACAAAACAGCGTGTGTTTAAGGCAGTTGAGACAGCTATGCAGGTTTACCGCAACCGCAAACAAAAAATCTCAACAGCAAAACTGAACGAGGTGATGCTGGCCGCCATCGACAACTATCCCCCACCGACAGTGAAAGGTAAATACATAAGAATCAAGTATGTAACGCAGTTGCCGACACCGTCGCCACAGTTTGCCTTCTTCTGCAATCTGCCGCAGTACATCCGCGACCCGTATCGTCGCTACCTTGAGAATAAAATGCGTGAAAACTTTGATTTACAAGGCGTTCCAGTGCAGATTTATTTCAGGGAGAAGTAATTTAATTGGAATAAATCACTCCACATTCATTCTGATTTTCCAATTCTGCGGATAAAGATTGTTCCAGCGGTTGCCGATATTTTTTATCCAGCCAAGTGGTAAGCCTTTGAAAGTGACAAGGTTGAAACCTGTCGGCGCGTCAGCAACGAAAATATTGTCGCGGTGCAGATAGCGCAGAGCCTCCTGCTGCGGAAGCTCCACAGCACTGAACGCCTGGCGGTTGAGTGCCCACGACAGAGCCAAATCATGTTCAGGGGCAAGCTTTTCGCCAAAGATGTGCGCCACAGAAGTCCCCATTTTCCTGACATTTAAGCTGTCGGCCACTGTCAGCACATCGGCGGCAATGGCTTGCGGCACTGCAATGGCAGTGTCATTTTTAAGGTAATATTCGAAATCAGTGCCAATCATCATCTCGTTCAAGCGCGGAACCAATTTTTTTGGAACGGGTGTGAGTTTGGTTTTCAACTTTTTAGACGATGCCATGCTGCCATCGTTTTTGCGGAAGACGCAGCAGAAAAAACCTTCACCGCGCGTCAGGTGCTGGATAAAACGGTAGCCAGTGCAACCGTCTTTCTCAATCGGTGTTATGCCCCATTCGGGCGCAATGGTGATATCAATCGGCTCGGCCGCAAACGTCGATTTTATCCAGGCCATATTGTTTTCATCCTCGTCGGGACAGAAGGTGCAAGTGCTGTAAATCAAGTATCCACCAGGTTTGAGTGCGTCCCACACATCGGCAACAATACGCTGCTGGCGCTGGGCGCAAATGCGGGTATTGGCAGTGTTCCACTCACTAACAGCAACTTGGTCGCGGCGGAACATTCCCTCGCCAGAGCATGGCGCGTCAACCGCCACAACATCGAAAAAGCCTGTCAATCGGCTGAAATCCGACGGGTCGTTACTGGTGACAATGGCGTTGGGGCTCCCCCATTTAGTCAAGTTCTCGCTCAACACTGGCACTCGGCTCGAAATCACTTCGTTGCTCACCAATAGGCCGCCATCGCCAATGAGTGATGCATAGTGTGTGCTTTTGCCACCAGGTGCGGCGCAAAGGTCGAGAATGCGGATATCAGGTTCATTGCCAGCGATTTGTCGCAAAACATGTCCGACAAACATCGAACTTGCTTCCTGCACATAGTAGGCTCCAGCATGCAGCAGCGGATCGAGCGTAAAGACAGGGCGTTCTGCAAGATAGCGCCCTTGCGGCTCCCAACTCACAACATCATCGGCATCAGTCAACGTGCTGTTTTTGTGCGGATTAAGCCGCACACTTGTCGGCAGAGGCTGCTCGAGCGCCGCAACAAAACGGTCGTAATCGGCACCAATCTGCCCTCGCATCCGCGCTTCAAAATCGTTTGGCAATGCAATTCCCATCCAGCAAACTTTTGTGCAAAAATATAAAACGCAAACAGAAAACACAGACTCAAATCGCAAACACTTACCACTATCTGCCAACCCAACTTTTGCCTTGCCAACTCATTTTCAATTCACCGACTATCCAATTATCCGATTCACCAATGTATATTTGCAGCGGTTATGAACAAGTTTCGCGAAATCATATCGATATTGACTGTGACGATTCTGGCAACTGTCGCTGCCACAGGATGTTACGAGCCATCGGATTCGATGGTCTTCGGCAATGTGGAGAAGCTGTATGTTGTTGAGGGGCGCATAACCAATGCCGACTCAGTTGCGACGGTTGTCATATCGAAATCGGTCAATGCTGATGGCAAAGAAGATTACGAGTATGTTGACAATGCCATTGTGTGGCTGCGTGACGACCAAGGCAATTCAGCGTTGCTCGAAAACAGCGACAAAGGCTATTATCAAACATCTGAAATTAAGGGCGCGGTGGGAAGACGATATTTGTTGACAGTTGAGATTGACGGACGGAATATCAGCGCCATTGACAAGATGCCTGTGCCCGCTTCGGCCGACTCAATTGTTGTTGAATACAAGGACAGTTACACCATCTTCGACACCATAGGTTATTATGTATCAATCTATTCGACTCAAAGCGATGATACTCTGCAGTATTATCGGGTTGAAGTTGAAAAGAATGGCAAGAAACTCAACGATTACTCGTCGTTATGGCTTTTTGAGGACGCCCACCTTTCACGTGTCTTCAAAATGACAATTCCGCAAAATTTCGTTGTGGGCGATTCGGTGGTGGTGAGTATTTGCTCATTGTCGGAGCCTGTGTATGAGTATTTCTTCGGACTGTCGAAGCAGTTCAAAACCAATTTCAGCAACACTCAGCCGCCATTCACAAATCCAGTCAGCAATCTGGCTGGCAATTCAGAGACAACGCCCCTCGGCTATTTCCAAGCCTCGTCGGTGTTAAGGTTTTCCTTCGTAATTACCAACAACAAGCGCACCGTTGTAGTAAGGAATTCTGATGCTATTTCAGAAGAAACTCCTCAATGATTTTGACAAACATTGCTTTGGTTTCTTCCGCTGTATGTGCCACTCCTACAGACATTTGCGGATTGCCTTTTTGCGGGCAATATAAAAACGCGGGGATGCTTTGTATGCCGAAAGCGGCTTTCAGTGAGCTCTCGCTGTCAGTATTCACCTTGTAGAAATCGATTTTGCCTTTATATTTTTCGGCCAGTTCCTCCAAAATGGGCGATGCAATCTTGCACGGACGGCACCAATCGGCATAAAAGTCGATTATGCAAGGTTTGTCACCAAGATACACCCACTTGTCAGGATTCTTCTCATAATTCATTATCTTCTCCAGAAAGTCAGTCTTCCCCATCTGTTTGACGGCAGTCTCCTGCGCTGATAAAAAGCCACTGATGGTTAAAGCAAAGGCAAATAGTATTATTCGTCTCATTTTAAATGATATTTAGTTGCAGTTGTAAAGGTAAGATATATTTTTTGCAGTTGTATGTTTAAACGAGTTGTTTGACAAAAAAAATTTGATTATTGCACATATAAATATACTTTTCGTGATGGTTTAAAGACACTATGTCAAGAACACAAGTTATTTATTTTCAAACTTATATATATGAAGAAAAACATTGCAGTAGTATGCGGCGGTTACTCCAAAGAGAGCGTGATTTCGCTGCGCAGCGCCGAGCAGATTGCATCGGTGATAAGTCCTGACTACAACGCCTACACCGTTTACATAACCCGCGAGAGTTGGAACGCAAAAATCGGCGACAACCTTTATCCCATTGACCGCAACGATTTTACGTTCTCGCTCGATGGCAAGAAAATTGTTTTCGACGCCGTTTTTATGGCCATCCACGGCACTCCGGGCGAAGACGGAATGCTGCAGTCGTACTTCGACATGCTCAACATTCCATACACAACCTGCAGTGCATTTGTTTCAGCACTGACTTTCAATAAGTTCGCATGCAAGGTATTCTTGAAAGAGTATGGCATTCTGACTGCCGATGCCGTTCTGCTGCGCCGCAACCAACCTTACTCGCTTGATGAGATTAGCAAGCGCTGCGGTTATCCGATGTTTGTGAAACCCAACAACGGCGGCTCAAGCTTCGGTGTGACCAAAGTTAAGCAACCATCTGATTTGCAGCCAGCTATCGACAAGGCTTTCGCCGAAGACAGCGAGATTATCATTGAGCCATTCATCAAAGGCGGCGAGTTCACTTGCGGCGTGTTCAAGACTGATACTGAGTCGATTGTATTCCCACCAACCGAGATTGTCAGCAAAAACGAGTTCTTCGATGTTGAAGCCAAATACACACCAGGAATGTCGGAAGAGATTACTCCTGCCCGTCTTTCGGAAGCTGATTTGAAAGAGTGCCAGGCTCTTACATCGAAAATCTACGACTTGCTCGGCTGCACAGGCGTTGTCCGTATCGATTATCTGCAAAAGGAAGGCCGTTTCTACTTTATGGAAATCAACACCGTGCCTGGCATGAGCCGTGAATCGATAATTCCCAAACAGACTGTTGTATATGGCCTGCCGCTCAACGAGTTGTACCACAAACAGATTGACGACGCTTTATCGCGCAAGCGCTAACTTGCCTCCAACAGACTTTTGGAAAAATAAAAACCCGTTGCATACAACCGATGCAACGGGTTTGTTTAATGTCCCAATTGAGTGTTAATCTTCCTCTTCTTCCTCAGCGTGAATGTTGTAGCGCTGCTCCAACTCGTGCAACCTAGCCTCTTTGCGTGCAAGGTCTTCCTGCGTAGCCCTCAGTTCCTCAAAACTTTGTTTCAGCACTTCCGACTGCTCGGCCAGCATGTCGGCCTTGTCTTTCGACTCCTCAAGCAGTTTAGCGGTGCTGGCGTTTATCTTCACCATCGATATGGTTGACGAAAGCGCATCGCTGATTTTTGTCAGGAAGTTGACTTTGTATTCGTCTATCTTTGAGAACGATGCGAGTTCGATGACGGCGTAAACCGTATCGTTCATGATGGCCGGCATAAGCAGAACGAATCTCGGATTGGCCTCACCAAGACCTGATGTGATTTCCATATAGTTGTCTGGAATCTCGTTCAGATAGATTGGCGCTTTCTCGTATGCGCATTGACCTACAAGGCCGATACCAACTTCAAACTCTTTCTCGTTGTGCTTAACGCGATTGTAGGCCACGGCACCTTTCAGCTCGTATTTCACATGCTCTGGGTCGTCATCGTTGATGATGAACACGCCGCCTTGCACAACACCGATGTAATCGGTCAGTTTGCTGATGAAAGTTCGGCTCATGGCCTCCAAGTTCGATGTTTCCTGGCGAAGCAAATCGTTGAAGATGGCTATGCCGTTTGCCGTCCATGCCTCCTTCTCCTGCTCTGCAGCCTGTTGCTTTTCAGCAGCCTTTGCTTTTTTCAACTCATCGCGCATGTTTGTCAGAGCCTTGCCAAGTTCGTCATCCTCACTTGCCATCTGGTACTCATGCTCGAAATTATTGTTGGCGATAGCGTCAGCAAACAATGCTGTATTATGCAGATTCACTGCCAAATTCTTGAATGAACGGTAGATGTCGCCAATCTCGTCCTGCTTGTGCTTGGTGTCGCTTTTGCTTGCAACAAACACGCCGCGTCCCATCTCGTCAATCTTCTCACGGAGTCTCACAATCGGCCTTTGGATGAACTTTTTTGTTGCCACATTGCTCACCATCAAAGCCGCAAAACACAACGGAACGGCCCAAATCAGCGACCAAAGCCCATAATAGCCGACCGCATAGGCGACAATCGTACAGAACATCGCCGGCAGAAAAATCACCAATCCGATTTTGAAAACGATGGTCTTCTTGTATATGACACGAAGAAATGCAATCCCGAAGGGAATAACACCGAAAATAATTATCAGCGCAAATAGAAGTACTGAGTTCATATGACACATTTTTTAATTGGCGAAGGCGCAAAACACGCCAAAGCACCTTCAAATATATATTGTTTGGCCGTTTAAAACACAATAAGATTGATTTTTATTTTCCGATACGCATTTTTGCACTACTTTTGGGCGCTTTCTGAATAAATAAAATTATGAAACACAATGTTTTAGTATGGGGTTACCTGTCATCGCTCATTTTATTGCTTGGGACGATTTTCATGAATCTCGATTTTGTGGCGGGCAAAGTTCTCTTTCTGGTGGGCTTTTTCACCTTCAATTTGGGCTACCTGATACCTCTTTTCTTCGTCATTTTCAAAGATAATCAGGAAAACCGCATCGGGCTGATTATCGTTCTGAGCATTCTCGGATTCTTCATTTTCCTGATGGGCGTCACGTTCTTCATGGTTAGTTGGGGTGGCAACAAGGTGCTCATCTATGTTGGAGGCTCCTTCCTGCTGCTGGCATCGCTACTGATGCTTGCCATGCGCCGCCGTTTTTACGAGACCAGCGTCGACTCATGGTTCCCGATTGTGCTTTTCAGTGTTTTCATTGTGATTGGAATGCTCGCCAGCCTTGTTCACAGGCCCATTCTGCGGTCGTTCACCATATCGAACCAGGAGGCACAGATTCAACTGGCATCGCTCCAGAACCGCAACCGCCACATCTTCGACGAACTTGACGAACTTTGCTCGGGCGACTCGGTTTTGCAGGAAATCAGGCAGAAAGCCGAACTCGTGGCCAACAAGAGCGACAGCATGATGAACTTTGTCGATGACCTGAAACGCGACCTTATTGTTTATGTCGAAGGCAAGAAAGTTCTGCAAGATACGTCACTGCTCATCAACTTAGTGCCGGTGCAGTCGAATGTCGAGATTAACTCAGTGCGACGATTCATGCTCGGGCGCAAGCGGCAAAAAGCAGCTCTTCTGCATGGCAAAATCGACGCTTATCATCGCGAAATGTCAGCTTTGGTGCCGCAAGGCGACATGTGGCTCGCCGACTTTGTCGATGCCAATCTAAATACCAAAGTGCTGCGGCTTAACAATCGCCGCTACAACCGCGACTGGGAACGCCAGCACTTCTACAATTTCCCTCTGGTGACGGTCATCAGCCAGCTCACCACCCTGCAACTAAATGTCTGCACGGTTCAGGGCGAATTGCTAAGTGCTTGCTACAGAGATGCGTTGCGGAGGCAATTACATGCGACCGACAGTATCAGTGAAAAATAGCGGCAATTTTTTCATGGTTGTTTGCGCGATTCAAAAAAAAGCATACTTTTGCAGTCCGATAAAAATGATAACAAAACATAAGAAAGGGAATATATTATGGCAATGAAAAGAACATTCCAACCGTCTCAAAGAAAGCGTAGGAATAAACACGGTTTCCGTGAAAGAATGGCCACCAAAAACGGCCGTCGCGTATTGGCTGCCCGCCGGGCAAAAGGCAGAAAGAAACTGACAGTTTCTGACGAGAAATTGCACAAGGCATAATACAGTCTCTAAACGATACAATTAAGGCGAACTCAATAGTTCGCTTTTTTTGTGCCCGCTTGTTTGCACACAAAAAAAAACGCCGCAACCATTAAGTATGGTGCGGCGTTTTTGCTTTCTATCTGAGCATTGTCCGAGTTACGGATTTACCATCGACTGCGGCTGGCCCGTGGCTTCGAGCACGTTCCACCAGAAATCGCTGTTCAGATTGATTTTCTTGCGCTCGGCAACGGCAATCGGAATAGGCACAATGGTGAACTGGTGCTTCCAATAACCCACAACGAAATCTGTCTTGCCAGCCATTGCGGCGTGCACGGCGTTCTGCGCCAGAATGTTGCAGAATTTACTGTCGTTAGCATTGGCCGGAGCACTGCGGATGATGTAGCTCGGGTCAATATAGCGCAGAGCATACGGGAATTTCTTGGCCGTAAACTCTTCAATAATCTTGTCGCGGAGGAAAACGCCAATGTCTTGTTTCTTAATGTTGCCCGACGCGTCCTTCTGCTGCTCTTTAACGTCGAAGAAGTTCTGCCCGGCACCTTCAGCAACCACAACAAGCGCGTGATGCTTCGATTCAAGGCGCTTACGCAGACATTTCAAGAATCCGTAAGGTCCGTACAGCTCAAAGTTCATTTCAGGCACCAGCACAAAGTTCACCTCCTGTGTCGAAAGTGCGGCATTGGCGGCAATGAAGCCTGAATCGCGTCCCATCAATTTGAGCAATGCGATACCGTTGAAGGCGCCTTTGGCCTCGTTGTGGGCCGAATTGATGATGTCATTGGCCACCGAGAAAGCCGTCTCAAAACCGAACGAACGCTCGATGAAGCTGATGTCGTTGTCGATGGTCTTCGGAATACCAGCCACCGATATGCGCAGGCCGCGGCGTTCAATCTCTTCGTGGATGGCATGAGCACCACGCAGAGTGCCATCACCGCCAATGCAGAAGAGTATGTTGATATTCATAATATCCAGAGTGTCAACAATCTGTCCAACATCCTGATTGCCACGAGATGAGCCCAAAATGGTACCGCCAGACTGGTGGATGTAGTCAACGAGTTTTGGAGTCAGTTCCACAATCTCGTGATTGTATTTTGGCACAAGTCCCTCGTAACCATACTTGAAACCGATGATTCGCTTCACATCGTAACGGTAGTAAAGGTGGTTGACAAGGCTTCGGATCACGTTGTTCAAACCTGGGCAAAGGCCGCCGCAGGTAACAATGCCAACTTTGGTTTTGGCGGGCTCAAAGAAAAGGGTTTTGCGCGGGCCGGCTTTCTCAAGCGTCATTGGCTCCTTACTGCTCTTGCCGCATTTCTTGAAGTAATCAAGCGAGTTGTCGTACAGAATACGGTCGTTGTCGGTGGTGAAGTCGTAGGCCGTCTTCGCCAGAGTCTGAACCAGGGGCGACTCGACGTTGCCCTTGCCCAACGATTTTACAATGAAATCTTTATTCTCCATCTTCGAAATAATTATTTGGTATCAGCAAAAATAGAAAAAGGCATCTGAAAAACAGAGCCTTTTGTATAGTTTTTTGTCGTTGGCCGATTTTCGGCGTGGCGATGGCCGCCGTTTAGAACGAATCGTTCAGCGATGATGCACTGTCGTCTTCGGGTTCCGAATCGTCGGAGATGCTGCTGAAATCGACATTGTCATCCAAATCATCGCCCTTGTTGCCGTCGTCGAAAAAGTCGTCATCGTCAATGTTGCCGGTGTCTTCGTTGTTAATGCGAAGCAGGTACATACGGTCTTCGGTCTCGAACGGCAGACCGCAGCAGAGCTGGCCCTCTTTGTTCGTAAACGAGATTAGATAGGCGTTGAACCCATCAGGATACATCGCTTTCACTTGGTCGCGCATCTCATCGCTGATTTTGTCGAAGTCCTTGATGACGCGTGGTTTGTTTGTACTGCCCATATAGTGTTGTTTTTCTGTTAATAATTGTGCCGATAACGACCTGTCGCTATCGGCACCAAATATTTACATTTTTTCATTATCTGCAACACTTGCCCGATAATTTTATTTATTGAAGTGGTAAACGAACACAATTGTGCCTTCAAAGGCTAGTTTTGGGCAGTCTTTTATCTCCATTTTTATGGCGATGCACGCTTTGACAATACCTCGCAGGTTGGTTACCGACAGCATATCGGCGTGCATGCGCACGAAACTGCCCGACAATACCGGCTGACCGAACTTCAGCTTTTCGATACCATAGTTTATCTGCATCTTCAGGTTTTGCACATCGATGACTTGCTCCCAATGATAGGGCATCAGCGCAATGGTAAGGTAGCCATGGGCGATGGTGCTGTGGAACGGCGACTCCACCTTGGCGCGTTCAACATCAGTGTGAATCCACTGGTGGTCGAGTGTCACGTCGGCGAATTGGTTAATCTGCTCCTGTGTTATCTGCTGCCAGCCCGATGTGCCAATCTCCTTGCCCTCAAGGGCTTTCAACTGCTCATAGTTCTCAATGATATGTTTCATCGCTTAAAAAGTAATTAGTTCGATGGGAACTAAGCAAAAAGCGGACAAATCTGCTGATTTTTGGGACAAAATATTGGGGGTACATGTGAGGTTATCCTGCGCCCTCCAAAAACGAAGCGAGCCCCGACTCCTGTTGGAATCGGGGCTCGCTGAAGGCGGGCGGCGTCCTACTCTCCCACTGTGCGCAGTACCATCGGCGCCGAAGGGCTTAACTTCTGTGTTCGGGATGGGAACAGGTGGGTCCCCCTCGCTATAGCCACCCAAATGTCTTACACGGTGTGATAAAGGTCAAAGCTCGCATAACCCTCGTGCGGAATTCTGT
>JAGCNL010000086.1 GCA_017645945.1 Salinivirgaceae bacterium | reverse complement strand
TTGCCGAAGCAGGTGTGAACGCCGTCAAGGTGCTGCGTGTTCTGACGGTTGTGGCAAATGAAGAACTGCGAGCCGCCCGTGTCTTTGCCTGCGTGAGCCATCGAGAGCACGCCGCGGTCGTGGTATTGGCGGCCGCCGTTGGTCTCGCACTTAATGCTGTAGCCCGGACCGCCGGTGCCAACACGCGGGTCGCCCGGATTGCGCGAATAGGGGCATCCGCCCTGAATCACAAAATTCGGAATCACGCGGTGAAAAGCGAGTCCGTCATAAAAGCCGTCTTTCGCAAGTTTCACAAAGTTATTAACCGTGTTCGGAACGTCGTCAGCGTACAATTCTGCTTTCATGACGCCCTTTTCTGTGTAAATTTCTGCTGTTATTGCCATAGCGTTGTGAATTAAATTTATTGCGAGCAAATCTAAAAAGAATATTTTTGTGACAGATTATCCAATGAGACAGTCGGCAAAATATTATCAAATGCAAGTTGTGCACAGAATCTATAAGGTTATTGTTGCGGCCGCTTTCGCGATTGGTGCTCAAGCAGTTAGCGCCCAGAGTTGCCAGCTCGAGAAGAACGCCATCGATGCCATCACCGAAACGCAGGTCAAGGTGACGCAGCCTGTGACGGTGGCAAAACTGAACAACAACCCTCTATATTTCAAGGCACAAAGCGTTGGCAGCAAATATCGGTTTTTGAAGATGCGCTACTACAAGTACAACAACTTCTCAATCGACGAGTCGCGCGAAATCTCGCTGCGGCTGACCACCAACGAAGAGATTGTCATCTATCCCCGCCACGCCGCAGGCGACACCATCCGCAGCACCGTCGAGTCGTCATCGGCAATGCTCATCTACCCCATCAGCGCCGAACAGTACGAAAAACTCAAGCGCTACCCCGTCACAACCTTCAAATACTTCGTCTCAACAGGCTTCATCGAAGTTCCAATCAAAGAAAACAAGCAGACGAAGATTATGGCGATTTTGAATTGCATTGATTGAGAAGCAACAATGATTTCAGGTGTCAGTCATTGGCTGAAGCCAAAAACCAACACCTAAAAAATCCGATTCACTCCATCTTGTTTATACAGTCGATATACGCCTCAACTGAAGCGGCAACAATATCGGTGTTGGCGCCGAAGCCGTAGTAAAGATGACCGTCGTGCTCAACCTGCATGTGAACTTTGCCCACGTCATCGCTGCCCTTGTTGATTGACTGGATTGTAAACTCTTTGAGCGTCATTTGCCGCCTGATAATCTGCTTCAGCGCTTTGATAGCCGCATCCACAGGTCCGTTGCCGCTCGACGCTGCCTCAAACTTCTCGCCTGCAATAGTCAGTCCGATGCTGGCCACTGGTTTCACGCCAACACCCGCAGTAACTTGCAGAAAATCAAGTTTGATATGATTATTCAACGTCATGTCAGCTCCAGCAAGCATAAGAAGGTCGTCGTCGTGGATTTCCTTCTTGCGGTCGGCCAGTTTCAGGAACTGCTCGTAGATTTTGTCGAGACGCTCGCCATCGACCTGAACACCAAGAACCGACAGACGGTGCTTCAGTGCCGCGTGTCCGCTGCGAGCGGTGAGCACAATCGAGTTATCGTCCAAACCTACATCGTGCGGGTTCATAATCTCGTAGGTGCTGATGTCTTTGAGCACGCCATCTTGATGAATACCAGACGAATGCGCGAAAGCATTGCGCCCTACCACCGCCTTGTTGGCCTGAACTGGCATATTCATCAGGCTCGAAACCATGCGGCTTGCGGGGTAGATTGATGTGGTGTTCAAGTCGGTGTGAAGGCCAACGTTGTGGCATTTCAGAATCATTGCAACCTCCTCAAGAGCCGTGTTTCCTGCGCGTTCGCCAATGCCATTGATGGTCACCTCGCACTGACGCGCACCATTCATAAGTCCAGCCACTGTGTTGGCTGTTGCCATTCCTAAATCGTTGTGGCAGTGGGTTGAAAGGATTGCATTATGCATATCAACATGATCAATCAAATACTTGATTTTTGCGCCGTACTCCTCCGGCAGGCAGTAGCCTGTGGTGTCAGGAATGTTGACCACCGTGGCACCCGCCTTGACAACGGCCTCAACCACTCGTGCAAGATATTCATTATCAGTGCGACCTGCATCTTCGGCATAAAACTCAACGTCATCGACAAAGCGACGGGCGTATTTCACAGCCTTCACGGCACGCTCGATAATCTCCTCGCGAGTTGAGTTGAACTTATATTTTATATGAGAGTCCGATGTGCCAATGCCCGTGTGTATCCGCTTGTGTTTGGCGAACTTAAGTGCTTCAGCAGCCACTTCAATGTCCTTCTCGACGGCACGCGTCAATGCGCAGATGGTTGGATAAGTCACGGCCTTCGAAATCTCTACCACCGAGTTGAAATCACCCGGACTTGAAACAGGGAAACCCGCCTCTATAACATCAACGCCAAGCCGCTCAAGCATTTTGGCCACTTCAATTTTTTCTACAGTATTAAGTTGACACCCAGGAACTTGCTCTCCGTCGCGCAGTGTGGTGTCGAAAATGAAAATTTTATCTGACATAACTATTTTGAATTATGAATTATGAATTATGAATTACGAATTACGAATAATAAATTGTGAATCAGTAAATAGAAGCCCTTAAACTTCTAATCCCGATAACTATCGGGGCTAATTCCTAAATCCTAACTATTGAATTGAAAATGCACTTCGCGTAGAAGCGCGTGAGAGTAGTACGGCCGTTAGCGACGGCGCAATCGTAGTGATAGAGATAGCGATAGCAACAACGAGCGGTTTGCGGCTGCGTTGCAGGCAAGTGTGTTGATTCCGTTGTGCGATTCAAATTGCATTGCTATCTTTTAATTCGGGCGCAAAAGTAGGAAAAAATCGGGAAAACAGAGAATTGCAACCATAAAAATCAGAACATTCTTATTTTCAACCCGTTACAACAAAGAAAATCAACTCGAATAACAGCGAAACGTTTCATCAAAAAAAATCCCCCGACAAGTGTTACATTTGAAAAATTGAATCGTCATTTATGGCGTAATTGAAAAGTGATTTTGGAATCGAACTACGTAGATATTAACAGTCAGTTGATTGACGAGTGCCGGAGTGGTAGCAGCAAGGCCCAGTTCGAGGTATACAAACTGTATTACAAGGCGATGTACAACACCTGTTTGCGGTTTGTGCGCGACCCGATGGAGGCTGAGGATATCATGCAGGAGGCGTTTCTGTCGGCTTTCCGCAACATCGACTCGTTCCGCGGCGAGGTGAGTTTCGGCTCGTGGCTGAAGCGCATTGTGGTGAACCGGTCGCTCGATGCGCTGCGGAAACGGAAACTCGACCTTGACCCGCTTGAGGAAGGGCGGACGGTTGTCGACACCGACTGCTACGATGGCGACGAGGTTGATTTCAAGGTTGGGCAGGTGAAGATGGCCATCGGCTCGCTGCCCGACAGTTACCGCACCCTGCTCACTCTGCACCTTATCGAGGGCTACGACCACGAGGAGATTGCCCAGATAACAGGGTTGAGCAATGCTGCCGTCCGCACCGGCTACTCGCGGGCGAGGAAAAAATTACAGGAATTGTTGGAAACGAAAAAATTTGAGATATGGATGAGTTGAAAAAATTTATTGAGCTGAACCGCAGTCAGTTCGACGATTGCGAACCGGCTGACGGACACTTCGACCGCTTCATGCAGAAACTCGAGGCCGACCAGCGCCACAGCATCGGTCGCAGCCGCAACCAACTGCTGCGCATAGCCGCCGTAGCCATTGTTGTGGTTGTGTTGGGCGCAACCGTAGCCAGAAACCTTGTCCACCACAGCGTCAGGCTAATAGAGACCGAGATGGCCAACGCCGACCGCGAGGCACCCATGAAACTTGTCGAGCGCACAACTCGCTACGTCAAGGCAAAGGTTGAACCTGAATACGAGCAGACGCAGAAATATTACATCGGCTTGGTTGACAACCGACTCGACAAAATCCGTACGTCAGAAACCGTCGACGAGGAACAGAAGACCGAGCTGCTCAAAGAGATGTCGGAAATGGACGAACTGTTCGCCAATCTGCAAAAGGAGCTGAAGGCCAACCCCGACAATCCTGTGCTCATCGATGCCATGATTAACCACTATCAGACCAAAATTGAAGTGTTGAACCAAATAATTAATAATCTGAACAGTATCAAACAATTAAATACAAAGCAAGATGAAAAGAAAGTTGATTTATAGTTTGATGGCGGTCGTTTTGCTGGCGGCATTGCCCGCTGAGGCCGCACGAAAAGAGTATAAGAAAGTCTTCCGATACGACTTCAGCATCGACCAGAACACGCTTCTCGAAATAGTGAACCGCAACGGCAACATTGTGATTGAGAACACTGACGACGACCGCGTGACCATTGAAGCTGTTGTCACCGGACGTGGCAGCAGCGACGACGATGCTGAGCGTACATGCTTGAAAATCACCCCATCGGCGGTGATGACCGACAACAAGATTACGGTCGGTGCCGAAGTGCCGAACTCACTCAAATACGAGTTTTTCGACCTGAGTTACACCATTGTGATGCCTGCCTACACCAACATCAACCTGTCGAACAAATACGGCAATGTGATGATTGACAGGCTGAACGGACGCACCAGCATCAAAGTTGGCTATGGCGAACTGAAAATCAAAGAGCTGGACGACAAGACGGGTGGATTCCCTGTAGTCGATTTGGCCTACTCGCGCGAATCGGAGATTGGCGACATGAATATCGGCGGCGTGAACATGAACTATTCGGGCATCACCATCGACCGAGGCCAGGCAGTGGCTGTGTCGAGCAAATACTCCAAAGTGACGGTGGGCGCGGCGGCTTCAATAGCCATCGAGTCGGCCTACGACAACCTGAACATCGCCAACACTGACAAAATCGATGTCTCAACACGCTACTCGAAACTGCAGATTGGCTATATAGGAGTGATGGCAAACATCGGCATTGAGTATGGCAGTGTGGTTGTGAACAGCGTCGACAAGGAGTTCAAAAACATCAACATCAATGCAAAATACACTGACACTGACGTGGATTTGAAAGGTGTGCGCGACTATTCGTTCGACCTGAACACGAAGTACGGCAACATCACCACTCCAAACCATAATCTGCTGTCGCAAGAGATTGTTTCGCACGACAGCAACAAGTCGGCCAAAGGCCAGTCAGGAAACGCTGCCGACGGCGGAAAAATCAAGATTTCAGCAAAATACGGCAGTATCAAGGTGAGAAACAACAATTAGCACTGCTGCCGCAACCGAAAAGCGGCGACTAAAAATGCGACTGCGAACGGGCTTCCGTCAAGGGGGCTCATTCGCATTTTTTGTTTTTCAGGCATTTATCAGCCGTCGGTTTGTAAAGCACTGAGCCAGCGGCTGTTGGATTGTTATTAAAGTGTTAATTGCACGAAAAAAAGTTTCTGCGTATTCCATTATTAAGTAATAATTTAGTTGCACAAAATTCTATGCTATGCGAGAATCAGGCGATTTGTACGAGGATAAGGAAATGGCATCGAACGTCAGGCGGTACGAGACGATGAAAAAGACTGGCGTGCCCCAGTATTTCGATGTTGATGAATACCTGATGATTGTCGATTACTACATGCAGCGCGATATGCAGAACAAGGCTGTTGAAGCTTGCGAGACCGCGTTGAAAGTGCACGGCAACGATCCCGAACTGCTGCTCAAACAAGCTCAGATTCAAGTACATCAGGGCAAGGTGAAAGCCGCCATCAAAGCCATTCTGCCACTCGAGCCGCTGCTGTCCGACCACTACGAGTTCTACCTGACCAAAGCGTCGGCTCTGCTTCAGTTGGGCAAGAGCGAGGATTTGTTTATCGAAAGTTTCCAGAAGGCGCTCGAATTGAGCACCGATGTGGACCCCGAAGAGCGCGAAGACATCTTTATGAGCATTGGTGAGATGCTCGAAGGCGGACAGTTCTTCAAGCCCGCGCTGTCAATCTACAAGGTTGCCGCCCGCGAGTTCCCCGAAAACATCGATTTTCTATTTAAAATAGGTGTGTGCTACGAGAATCTCGACCGATTCGATGACAGCATCGCTGCCTACAATCGTGCCATCGACCTTGACCCGTTTTCGGAAAGCGCATGGTACAATTTGGGCATTGTTTACAACAGCATAGGCGAGTACGACAAGGCCATTGAGGCCTACAATTTCGCCACCGCCATCGACCCCACGTTCTACGACGCCGTGTTCAACAAGGGCAACACCTGCTGCAACGCGGGCTACTACGAGGAAGGGCTCAAGTGCTATCAGGACTACCTGAAGGCCTATCCCAACAGCGTTTCGGCGCAGTGCTATTTGGGCGAGTGCCTCTACCATCTAGACCGACTCGACGAGGCAGAGCGCTGCTTCAACAGCATTGTGGGCATGTTCAGTGACAATGCCGACGCATGGTTCGGCAAAGCAATGATTTTCAGCACCCGCCGTGAGTTTGATTTAGCCATCGACGCGCTTGAGAAAGTGCTTCATGCCGACCCCGAGCACGATTCGGCTTGGCACCAGTTGGGGCGGATTATGGCTCAGAACAACAATTTCGAGGGGGCGATTGAGGCCTACCGCAAATCACTCGAGCTTAACCATTACGAGCCGATTGCATGGGAAAATCTGGCGTTGGCCTATTCAGCCACAGACGACGACCAAGCAGCCATCGACGTGCTCAACGAGGGGCTCGAATATATGCCCGACGACAGCATTCTGCTCTATGTGCTGGCGGCCATCTGCCTGCTGATTCACCGCACCGACGAGTGTCTGCGCCATTTCCGCAAAGCCTTCCGTCAGGACCCCGACCTTTGCGAACACTTCATCAGCATTGTGCCCGAATCGGCCATTCCGTCGGAAATAATGAGCATTATAAAGAATCAAAATAAAGACAATAAATAATTTATACTACTATGAGCGACACTAAATTCCACCTTCACTGCCGCAAATGCGGCGCCGACATTCCAGGTTTCAAGGAGTGGTTTGCCAACAATCAGAAATGCCCGCACTGCGGCGGAACTTACGTCGATGTGAAATATCACCGCGACTACAGCGAGTTGAAGAACCTTATCGACACAAAAGAACACGTTGAGAACGTTTGGCATTACTTTGATTTTCTGCCACTTATCGATAAGAAAAACGAGATTTCGCACACCGAGGGCGCCATTCCTGTCGACCGTTGGGAGTTTATGGAGAAGTTCGCAAAGAAATACTACAATCTCGATATCACCGTCCGCGCCTACCGCAACGACCTGAACCAGGGCACAGGCACCTTCAAGGATGTGGCGGGAGCCGTCACAGCGAGCGTGCTCAAGGAGAACGGCGTGAAGGACTACTGCGTGGCCAGCACGGGCAACATTGCCAACGCTTTCGCGCACTATTTCGCTGAAGCGGGAATCAACCTTGGCGTTTTTGTGCCCGAAGACACACTGAAAATCAATGAGGCAGAGATAAACACCTATGGCCAGGGCCTGTTCCGCGTGAAGGGCGACTATGCGATGGCCAAAAAGGTGGCCGCCGACTATTCGGCCAAATACGGCATTCTGATTTCGGGCGGCAACACCGACCCGATGCGCGTTGAGGCCAAAAAGACGATGGTTTTTGAGTGGCTGCGCCAAATGGGCAAACTGCCGACTGTTTATATTCAGGCAGTCAGCGGTGGCACAGGCCCGATTGCCATTGCCAAAGGTTGCGCCGACCTTGAGGGTTTGGGCTACGACAACCGCTTGCCGCGATTCATTATGGTTCAGCCGTCGGGCTGCACACCGATGGTTGAGGGCTACGCAAAAGCCAAGGCCGCAGGCTTCCCCGAGGGTTGGCAGAACGACTATCCGTGCTACGAGAACCCCAAGACCAGCGTTCCGATTTTGGCCACAGGCAAGCCAGGAACCTTCCCAATTGTGGCTTCGCTCGTGAAAGAGTCGGGTGGCGATTTTGTTGCTTTCGATGAGCAATATCTTGCTGATATGGCGAAACTTGTGGCTTACGAGACCACCGTCCGCATTGGACCTGCAGCGGCTGTCTGCGTTGGCGGCTTCTTCGAGTCGCTGAAGAACGGCTTGCTCAAGAACGGCGACGATGTGCTTATCAACCTTGGCGAGGGTTCGCGCCGCGCGCCAGCCTTTGTCGAGAGCATAATCTACACCACCAAGCACGTGGCTTCGGTTGACGAGTGCGAGAAGTTCGACCGCTCGAAATTTGAGCCGATGCTTTGGGACAAAATTCTGAAAATCTACAACTTATAATCAGGAATGAGGGAACACATAGCCAATTTCCTGAAAGGCTTTGCAATGGGTGTGGCCAACGTCATTCCAGGCGTTTCGGGCGGCACCATTGCACTGCTTACAGGCATTTTCGAGCGGCTGATAAACGCGCTCAAATCATTTGATGTTGAGGCGGTTAGGCTGTTGCTCAAATTCAAGTTCAAAGAGTTCGCGCAGCACGTCGATTTCGGTTTTCTGCTGTCGGTGTTCCTTGGCGTCGGCGTCAGTATTATATCGGTGGCCAAACTGCTCGAGTTCCTGTTCCAGTCGTACCCCGTTTACGTGTGGTCGTTCTTTTTCGGGCTGATACTCGTATCGGTTTGGTTTGTAGGCAAATCGATAGGTAAAATCGATGTTGCGGCGGCCGTTTCGTTCGTGGTTGGCGCCGCGGTTGCCTTTGGCCTTTCGGTGATGAATCCCGCAACCGAGAACACCGCCTTTTGGTATCTGATAATCTGCGGCGCGGTGGCCGTCTGCAGTATGATTCTGCCAGGCCTTTCAGGCTCGTTTGTGCTGATTCTGATGGGCAACTACCAACTGATAATGATTTACGCCGTGTCGCATTTCGATATGAAAATCATTGTCCCTGTGGCCATTGGCGTGGTGGTGGGGCTGTTGGCGTTCTCGCATTTCCTGTCGTGGCTTTTGAGCCGATACGCCCGCCAGACGATGGCCGTGCTCACAGGCTTCATTTTTGGCAGCCTAGGTACCATTTGGCCGTGGAAAAATCCTGTCTATCTGATGCAGGACGGCGTTGAGGTGCTGAAAAACGGCAAACCGATAATCCAGAGTTACCAAATGTATTTCCCGCAGGAGTTCAGCGTTGAGGTTGTTGTGGCCATTCTGCTGATGATTGCCGGAATGGCGGCACTTTGGGCGCTTGAGAGGTCGTCGGAGAAGGCAAAAACGCAATAAAATCATCGCACAGACAACACAGATTACACAGACTATTTAATGAATATCACTAACCAACAATGAAAAAGCTACTCTTATCCTCAATGCTGACGTTGATTTTCTGTCAATCTTACTCCCAAGATTTGATTGTAACAACCAACGGAGACTCGCTGAATTGTAAGATTAAGTACCGAATGTCAGGAATCATTCATTATAAGTTTAGTCAAGGTGACAAAACATATCATTCAAAGTTGCCCAAATCCGATGTGAAAACTTATAAGTATGACTTCTACAACAGTAATTCAACCGAAAAATATTTAAACGATAACGGCCCTAAAGATTTGGTTTTGACGCAGGATGGCGATTCAATACGCTGTAAAATAGTAGCGCTTAAGTTTAATCAGTTATATTACAAAGTTGACAGTTCAGCCGACATTAAACATCTTACTGAGGACCAAGTGAAAAAATATAGGTTCGACTACTATCATCCATTTTCCAATTATCAAAAGTGGACATTATCGTTTAATGGCGGGTATAGCAGGCGTTTGGCAGAAATTTCGAAGAATTTGTCTTCTTATTATGCCGACCACATCAAACAACTAAAAAACGGATACCATTTGGAGGCTGATTTTGCCTATTATTTCTCCGAATATTTGGGCATTGGAGCTAAATGTGCGTTATTCAAAGCCTCAAATTTGCAAACCATAGTCGGGCCCGAGATTATAGTACCATATTGCAGATACGAGTATGATTTATACGCATGGGAGGGTTACTATATCTTGGAAAAAACTGTTCGTGTGGAGGATAAACACACTATTCCCTACATCGGATTGATGGCTTCGGCAAGATTATACGACTCCAAAAAACGTGGAACACTTTTGTTAAATTGTTCTGTCGGATATTTGGGATACACCGATGATGGAACCTACGCCGGTCAATTTTTTACTATAAAGGGGAAATTGGGAGACAACAATGCCTACGTTGGTCAATCTTTTACTATTAAGAGAAATACGCAGACGCAGTGGTTGGAATTTGATGATGGTTATTTTGAATGCACCGATGACGGGGCCGTCGCCGATCAATCTTTTACCATTAAAGGAAATACGTTGGGGTGGGCTCTTGATTTTGGTTATGACTATTGGTTTTCAAGAAGCATGGCATTGGGTGTGCGTATGTCAGTAATGGGCGGAACATTAAAGAAATACACAAAAAAGACGGCTGCAACCGAAGAATACGCGGCGACGACAGAAAAAATCAAACTTAAAAAAGATGAATACGAAGGTCTTGGCAGAATTGACATTTCAGCAGGCCTGCGTTTTGGAGGTAAAAAATGAAAAAATGAAGACATACGGATTAGTTGGCTACCCATTGGGGCACTCGTTCTCGCAAGATTATTTCACAAAGAAGTTTGCAGCAGAAAATATTGATGCCCAATATCTTAATTTTCAGATTGAAGACATTGCTCTTTTCCCCGAAAAAGTGCTGACTGCGCCAGGCTTGGCCGGACTAAACGTGACCATACCATATAAACAAAAGGTGATGCAGTATCTTGACGAGGTTGACGAGACCGCGCAAAAGGTTGGTGCAGTGAATGTTGTGAAGATTATCCACAATGGTGATAAAATTCGTCTGCGCGGCTGCAATTCCGATGTTGTGGGATTCGAGAACTCGCTTCGCCCGCTGCTGAAACCTTGCCACACCAAAGCCTTCATTTTGGGAACGGGCGGCGCCTCAAAAGCAGTGCGCTATGTGCTTGAGAAGCTGAACATCAGCTATCAGTTTGTGTCGCGCAATGCTGATGCGGCCAACAACATCCTTTCATATCAGCAGCTTACCAACGAACTCATTGATAGCCATAAGCTTATAGTCAACTGTACACCGCTGGGCATGTCACCGAAAATTGACGCCTGCCCCGATATTCCTTATCAAGCCATTGGCGCGGAACATCTCTGCTTCGACTTGATTTACAACCCCGAAGAGACTTTGTTTCTGAAAAAAGCCAAAGAGCGGGGCGCAACAATCAAAAACGGACTCGACATGCTGATTGGCCAAGCTGTCAGGGCTTGGGAGATTTGGAACGAGTAGAGTTAGGATATAGGAATTAGGAGTTAGGAGTTAGTGATTTAAACTTGTTTAACTTCTAAACCTTTCAACTTCTAAACCTTTCAACTCCACCACACCTATAATATATAGCAATAAGAATTTCAACGCGGCCTACATCAGTTCAACTTGCTCGAAAAATGGGTGAAAAATCGTTCTGGGCTAATTTTCGGCTTCCAAAACCCGACAAAAAACGCCCAACTATTACCAACTGCCCGAATTTGTTTACCAACTTTCCGTTTTCGATGTTTAAAAAAAGTACAGGCCAGGTACACCGGATTAAAAATAATATGTATATTTGCTTCGTGTTATTAACTAAAATCTTTTAGGTATGAAAAACATTTTACTAAAATCTTTGGCCGTAGCCGCTATGTTCGGCGCAGCCACAACTGCATTCGCAGGTGATATCCCGGGTGCAAAAGATGCAAAAACTGGTGATATCGGTCGTCACGAGACTGCCAGCGATGTTAACGAGTGGGTAAATCCTGACAACGGCGTTTATGGCATTCACGTTTTTGCTGCTGACGCTAACGACTGGGATTCTCAGTTCTTCATTGTATTCTCTGACGCTGTGGTACCTGCTGGTACTCCTATTCAAGTGAAGTTTGATTACAGAAAAGCTGAAGGTAGTGGTGTTGTGAAATTCAACGCACAAGGCCATGCTGACCCGCACGCTTATGTAAACAACGATGGTTGGGCAACTCTTGAGGCTACTGAAGAGTGGCAGACATACGAGGGTGAGGAGTTCGCAGCTTCTGGCGAAATCCGTACACTCGCAGTGAACGCTTCTATCGGTCGTGAGGATGGTACTCTCTATCTGCGTAACATCGTTATCACTTGCAACTATGATGACGTTGTTGTTACAAAAGAGACTGACGCTGACGAGGCTGAGTTGGAAGCTGCTCCTGTAATTGAAGTTCCTGAGGCTCCTATCGCAGCTGAGGCTTTTGCAGTTGTTGACTATGCAAAAATCGCTGGTGATACTGCAGCTGCTTCTGTAGCAAAAGCAGTATTCGTTGGTAAAGACGCTGCAAGCAAGGGCAAAATGTACGCTTTGACTAACACTGTTAAATACGGTGACGACAAAGTATTTGCTTTCTTGGCTGACACTACAGTTGCTAAAAATGCATGGGATGTACAGTTCTTCGCTCACTGGGAATTAGCTGGTGTTTCTGAGGCTACTCAGAAGATCTTGTCGTTCGACTACAAAGTTGACTTCGAGGCTGCAGGTGGCTGGAACGTTAGCCATGACGACATCGCAACTGGTGCTGGTAACCAAGGTGCAAAATGGGGCGCTATCCAACCGACAACAGAATGGAAGCACTATGCTGACACTATCACTGACAACTGGTTCTTCGAATTGCACCTGAGCGGCAGAAAGACCGACAAGGACTTCCAGAACTGGGGTGACGCTTACAACATCTTCTTGAAGAACGTTGAGCTGACTGTTGATGGTAAAGTTGTTGCTAAATCTAACGATCTTGACGTAGTTGCTGGTACTGAGATTACAGAGAAAGAGACTAAACCTGTTACAGCTATCAACGAGGCTACAGCTATCAAGGCTTACTTCGCAGGTAACGTTCTTTACGCTTCTGAGGCTACCGATATGGTAATCTACAACATCAATGGTGTAGCTGTTAAGTCTGTTAAGAATGCTGCTTCTCTCAACGTATCTGATCTGAAGTCTGGCCTCTACATTGCTAAGGTTGGCAACAAGACAGTTAAGTTTGTGAAATAATTAACAAGTAAATTTTAATAGTTTAACTGTTAATAACACATTGGCCCCGCAGACGACGTCTGCGGGGCTTTTTTTTTGTAGTGCTGTGAAGGGGTAGACTGAAGGCAAGACAAAAAACAATCGAACAAAAGTTCAATTTGTTGGAATGAATGTTAAATTTGTTGAACGATAAAAAACTCACTTAAACATTAGAGATATGAAAAAATTAGGACTTACACTTGCTGCCGGATTGCTGAGCATAGCCGGTTTTGCACAGATGGGAGGTGGTTTCGGCGGCTTTGGCGGAAACCAAAACAGCACCGACACAATGCGCTACTCGCAAAAGTTTCTCAACATCAACTACGCTGGCGACAACGAGGTTTACCACAACCTTGACATCTATCTGCCGAAAGAGGAGAAAGAGAGCTATCCAGTAGTTATCCACATCTACGGAAGTGCGTGGTTCAGCAACAACTCGAAGGGTGCTGCCGACCTCAACACTATTTGCGCTGCCCTACTCGATGCTGGTTACGCTGTTGTAACACCCAACCACCGCTCGAGCAGCGATGCCAAATATCCAGCACAGATAAACGATATTAAGGCTGTCATTCGCTTTGTTCGCGGCAATGCCGACAAATACAAATTCAACACTTCATTCATTGCAACCTCGGGTTTTTCATCGGGCGGACACTTGGCATCACTTGCCGCCACCACTCGCAACGAGAAGATTGCCAATGTTGACGGTTACGAGGTTGATCTTGAAGGCAACGTTGGCCAGTTCACCAACTTCAGCAGCAGCGTTGACGCAGCTTGCGACTGGTCAGGCCCGGTTGATTTGCAGCACATGGATTGTGGCGAAGCTATGAAGATGCCGACATCGCCAGAGGAAGTTGTTTTGGGCGTACTTCGCGAAGGCAACGAAAACCGCTACAAGGCTTTGAGCGCAACAGCCTACATCGACCCGTCGGACCCACCGTTAATTGTCTGCCACGGCAAAAAAGACAATGTGGTGCCTTTCTGCCAGGGTGAAAGTTTCTACAACGCTCTGAAAGCCAAAGGTGTGAAGACTGACTTCATTCCTGTTGAAGATGGCGGACACGGGTTCAATATGTACTCGAAAGAGAATCTGGCAAAAGTGGTCAACTTCCTGAACGAAGCACGCGCTGCGAAAAAATAACACAAAAAGATAGATTATTGAGAAACGGCTCTGGTTTGAAAAAATCAGGGCTGTTTTTTTGCGAATCGAAACTCACTACAATGTGGGTCGGATAAACCCGCTATAAAAGACAGTACTCTGGAAGAATAATTTTTTGATAGATTTGTGTACGAAACGAATGCACACTGAAAAATGGAACAATACGCAACTGAAACATCGGTAAACAGTTCAATATCAGTAGGTAGGGCATTTGCCATTTTGGGCATCACCCTTGCACTGACCATTCCGGCATCCGTTGTCACAGCCGCACTGCTGAACGCTGCACCTGCTTTCAAATCATGGATAACAATGCTTGGCTACGCCTTGCAATTCATTGGCACCATTGCCATAGTATATTTTGTTTGGAATCTGAAAGTTACTGATTTAGGAAAAGTCAAGTTTGTGTTTTTTCCACTTGCTCTGCTAATTACCTTCGCACTATCAATAATCAGCGAATCGCTCTGCTCACTGATTCCGATGCCCGATTTTGTGGCGCGCATTTTCAGCGAAGCTATATCGCTCGATTTTGCAGGATACCTTACAGTTGGCATTGCCGCGCCCGTGCTTGAAGAGTTGGTTTTCCGCGGCATCATTCTGGCCGCGCTGTTGCGCCGCTATGAGCCGCGAAAAGCAATAATCTGGTCAGCGGTGATTTTCGGAATCGCGCACCTGAACCCGTGGCAGTTCATTGCTGCATTCATCATCGGTTGCGCTATTGGCTGGCTGTTCTGGCGCACACGCAGCATCTGGATTGGCATTTTCATGCATTGGCTCAACAACACTGCAGGCTTCCTCATTGGTTATTATTCCGGCGACATGAACGTTTCGGTAACCGATTATTTCGGCGGTCAGATGAATCATGCCATCATCTTGATTGTATGCGCGATAGTCACATTAGGATGCATAAAGGCTGTTCAGAAGATTGCTCCAGAGCAATCAAATGATGATTGGCGGCTGGAAACCGGAACTGCAGAATAAAACTCGAATAATTTTCGCTAAACTGCGTGGAAGTGCGCTTACTGTCGTAAGATTTTGATAATTAGAGGCTGATTGTTGGCAATGGTGATTTTTGCAAAATACAAACCCGATTGCCAATTAATGGCATTAGTAATGTCAATCGAGTGCTCGCCTTCATCGTAAAACTTGCTACCAAAGTCGGATAAAACCTGCCCTTGTGCGGAAATAATCTCAATCTGGGTATTGGCCGCGACTGCCTGATTCCAACATATTTCCGCCCCATCAGTAAAAGGGTTGGGATGGCACATTGCAAAAGTTTCCTGAAGAGCCACTGGTGAATTCTCAATTGATAACGGCTCACCTATATAATTGTCGTTCAGCACCCCAGGTGTTCCAAACAACACTGACCTCTCCCACAACCTCGGTTGTGAATTGTCGGCAAACGGATTGGCAAGCGAAAGTGTACAATCATAACCATCAGTCAGTTTCGGCCATGGCTGCTTATCGCCATATTCCACATCATCAACCAAGTTACCATCAGCATCGAATAGCAGTACGCTGCCCTCCGACTTCAAGCTAAATTTAAAGTTTCCAACAACATTTGTCAGCTCTGACCAGAAACTCATAAACTTGCTTTTATTCTTACAAACAACAAGATAGCCGTTTGCTGGGACTACCGTTCCTTGGGGGATGACAAAATCCATAAGACGCTCCGCATCAGTCAGAATCCAGCCCGAAACATCAATGTCGGCTGTCGTAGTATTGAAAAGTTCTACCCAATCGCGAGTGTCTTGTTCGACCGACTTATAACTTATCTCATTGATTACAATAGAGTTGTAATCATCATCACTCTTCTCAAAAACTGCCGTAAATGACGAATTGCGCTTAACAGCTAATGTCAGCTCTGGTTTGGAACTATCGTGTTCCTCCCACCCCACAAACTTGTAACCTGGCCGCGCAACGGCTCTGATGGTTATCGGGTTGTTCGAGAAATAGATGCCCCTCCAAGGGAAATCTTTGATTGTTAGGCTGTTCAACTGTATATATCCAGCTTCCCCATCGCTAACATCAACAGTCACTGCAACATCGTCTCCCGCAGAGAAATTGGTGCGGATAAACTGCCGCATATAGTCCGGACGCTGCTCGGCAAAATTCTTCAGTTTATTGATGTTGTCCGTCCATTTGCTAATACTTTGCCAACGGTTAATATGATAGCGGATTTCCTCCGAAATATTGTCGGACAAACTATCTATCAACGAATTAACCACATCAGGGCTGAATTCATTATTCATGCGATCAGCAAAGCGGTTGATGAAATCGCGCTTGAAAGTGGAATTTGCCAAAAGTTTGTTCAGCACAAAAGCAGGTCCCGAATTGTCGTTCAGGCACGATTTCAATTTGTCCTCATTGTAGCCATTTGAATATAGACCGAAGCCAAAATCAGTGTCATAGAGAATCCAACGCCAACGACCACCATTCACTCGCGGATGCCAGAATTTACAATTGTTGTTTGGCCAGTCGCCGTTGTTGCAGTATATCTCAAGTACCATATACTCAATGAATTCGCTGATATCCATCTGCGTTGCTATGTACTTGTAATTGCTTGAATTCGACATCGAATGTGAATTCATATAACTCTTCATTGCATTAAAATGGCGAGCCTCACCATGAACCTCAGCGCCATTAGCTTCCAGTAAATCAACATCATCGGAATCAACCCAGGGGTGATTATTGGCCACGTAATGCTCATTAATCTTCTCGCGGATGTTCAGAATGCCCCAATACTCTCCGTTCAGATAAACCACTGACGGCTGATATGCCTGAATATCAATATCATTCTTACGGACTAATCCTGTCATAAGCGCATCGCGGAACATGGTGCTATACCAATCGTTACCAGAATTGCGGAGCAAAAACGATTTAAAACTTGATATATCCTTGTCATCAAACAACTTACAATCAAATTTATTATCTCCATAAGCATTGCGTGCATGAAAAGCGAACGATTTTTGCGCGTGGGAACGACTCCACGCTCCGGCAATTTTCACGCCAGCATCTTGGGAAAGTCGCGTCGAGCCGTCAGGCCAGAAAAGCTCCACATGCATCGACCGCTCCCAATCTTTATGATAGTTTGCGCCATAATGCGGATCGGCCGCTTCAGCATTCGGCCCCTCAACATAAATGCCGTAATTTTCGTCGTAAAGATTATACGGATCTGTCACAAGCGAGAAAATAGGCAGCGAAATGTCACGCTTTACAAACAAATATGACTCTGTTGCGGGCAAGGTTGGCAACAGCGTGTCGCAGAACGAAATGGCACGGAGAATGGTTGTTTTCCGCACTTCAATCGGCCCCGTATAAACTTTAGATTTCTGCGTCGGTTCGGTGCCGTCAGTTGTGTAATATATTGGTGCACCCGTCATCGAGCTCATTGATACCGTGATGGCTGATTCGTACAACCCGCCCACGGGCTCTATTTTAACCTGATTGGTTACAAGCGACGGGAATGCCTGCGTAGTGTTGGCCAATTCGGGCGTTGGTTCAGTAAAGAATTGCCACTTGCCCGAGCCATCGGTGGCCAATCCACAAGATACATTGTGCGGCACAGCTGTGCGGTCGGTCTGATGGACGATTTTGCCCGACGGGTCGCTCAGATATACAATCTCGCCATCGGACGACAAGCTGAAATTGGTATGCAGATATTTGCTTGTGGTTTTCTCCGTCAAGTTCAGAACTTCGTCGGGTTTGGCACCGCCAGGCTGAGTGGTGCCGATGGTGAGGAACGGTATCAGAAGCAAGTCGCTCGAAGTTTCGGAAACATTGTGAATCCTCGCAGCGAAAACATTCTCTCCCTCAACCAGATAATCGGCAAAATCATCGAGGATGTAGCGTTTTGTCGGCTCCGAATTGCTCAAAAGCGGGTTCACATAGTTAGGCGTGGCCTCCGCAAACGAAGGGTCAACGCCTTCAGCTCCCAAATTTTCACGCACGACTTCCCTCCCATTGATGTATACTACAAATCCATCGTCGTAATCCAAATCGAGTATCAGTTGTTCAATGGCACTTAAATCACTAACATTGAACTTTTTGCGCACAAAAACCGACATCGTGCCACTGGGCACTTGCGTGGCAACATTCGAGTTTCCATAGCCAAATCCGCTTTTCCCATGCTTCCACTTTGAGTCGTTGTACTTTACTGAATACCAATCTTTTCGAATGGTGTCGGAGCCAATGGCATACGCAAATTCATCGCCCCATTTGATTAGTGGAGTCATGTAGATCCTCTGACCAGCGGTGTATTTGTACCGGTCTTTACCCGACACATACACAAGCAGATACGACTGCGGCGGCATAGTTACCTGCGGGAAGGTCCATTTCGCAAGATTGTCCATTCGGTCAGACAGATGCCAGCCTTCAAGATTCACCTCATTTTCACTGCAATTATAGAGTTCGAGCCAATCGGATGTGTCTCCATCCTCGTCAGCCATCGCTGATGTCGACGGACAATACTCATTAATAAGAATCTGAGCATTAAGGCTTTGAGTCATCAAAACCAAGAACGCCAAAACCGATGGCAACAATAATCTCATAAAACAATTTCTCCTTCACAAAGATAGGTTTCACTATCCGCATAACGATGTATGAAAACACCTTTTTAGTGGAAATTTCAATGCTACCGCAAAAAAAAACGGCAACCGCGAAGGCTGCCGTTAGTTTATTTATGGGAAACCCAATTATTGCTTCATTATTTTTATGATGACAGGTTTTTGTCCGACGATGTTTATTTTGGCAAAGTACAAACCTGTTGCCCAAGTAGCCGCAACATCGCTAATATCAGTCTGGTGTTGACCAGCTTCATACAAGCCATCAGCCACTGTGGCTATTTTCTGTCCGCTTGCGGCAAACAATTCCACAATCACAGCTGCATCGGCTGCCTGCTCCCAAACAATAGCCGCACTATTGTTGAACGGGTTCGGATAGCACATTGCAAATATCTCAGTCTCAGCCTGTTCGTTCAAACCAGGAACGATGACAAAACTATCATCATCAATGCTGAAATCAGTGTGCGATGGGCTGAAAATTCCGTTTTCGCTTCCAGGAGTGCCGTACATTTCATCTTCGCCCCAAGCCATAACTTTCTCATTATCAGCAAACGGATCAACGAGTGCCATTGTGTATCCGTTGCCGTTGGCATCGGGCCAGTTCTTGTCGCTGTCATACTCAACTTCATCAATAAGACGGCCTTCGGCATCTGTCAGACGCACCAAATCAGCCTTGCTCAAACCAAACTGGAAATCGCCGACAGCGTTCGTTAGGTTCGGATTGAATTTCAACATCTTGCTTAAATTCTCACAAACAACCACGTAGCCATACGGAGGTATGATTGTACCTCCAGGAATTTTGTAAGCCTCATCAGCCTTGTCATCAGAGATTACCCAATTCGACATATCGATAGCTGCATCCGTAGTGTTGTAAAGCTCAATCCAGTCCTTTGTATCGTAGTCGGATGATGATTTAAAGTTTATCTCATTTATAACCACGCTGTTATAAACATCATTCGATTCCTCAAACACTGCAGTGTACGAAGTTGTGCCAGTGAGTTTCACGCTGATTCCCGCATGAGTGTTTTCTCCACCGTCACCTTTTTCCCAACGTACAAACTTGTAGCCCGGACGCGCCACCGCACGGATAGAGATTGGCACATTTTTGAAATAGGTTCCGCTCCACGGGAATTTCTTAAGTGTAAGGGAGTTAAGCTGTACATAACCAGCCTTGCTGTCACTTGAATAGATTGTAACTTTTGCGTCGTCGCCAACCTTGAAGTGGCTGCGCAAGTGCTTGCGCACATTGTCTGGACGCTTCTTGGCGAACTCCTTCATTCCTGTACCCTCGTTGAGATTTTTGCCCCAACGTGAATTGTGATAGCCTATTTCATTCTTGATATTGCCATACAGACTGTCGATCAGATGGTTGACATTCTTCGGTAGGAACTCATTGTTCATACGGTCGGCAAAACGATTGGCAAGAGCATTGCGGAATCTCTCGTTCTTTGTCAGATTGCGGAAAAGAACATTAGCCCAAGTGTTGCCATGAGTGTCCTTCTCTTTCAGGCAATCGCCTAACTTGTCATCACCAGACTGGTCACCCCAGATTGAATAGCACTGGTCGGTATCGTAAAGAAACCAACGCCAGCGACCACCGCGTTTCTTTGATTTCCAAATCTTCACATTGTTGTGCGGCCAGTCATTGTTCGAACCGTAAATCTCTGATACCATGTATTCTATATACTCATCAATATCGATAAGCGTGCACACATACTGATAGCACTCATCTTTTGTCAAATCATTTGATTTAACGTAGCTTATCAATGCATTGTAGTCAACATCATCGCCTTCTGAAGCCGTAATATCCTTTGTGACATCACTTGCAGCCATAATATCCACATTATCAGCACTTACATGAGGATAATGGCTTTCAATATAATCTTCGTTCAGCTTCTCGCGCATGTTCAGAATGCCCCAATATTCACCATTAAGGAAAACAACCGTTGGCTGATATGCCTGAATATCAACATTATTCCTTGCCACCAAATGGGTGATCATAGCGTCGCGGAAGTGGGTGCCGCCAAAATCGTTGCCCGAATCACGAAGGGTGAACGCCTTGAATTGAGTCAAATCAAGTTCATCGAACAATTTGGCATTGAAATATTTCTCGCCGTATGATTTACGGGCATGTATCGCCATCGATTTCTGATCGTTCATACGGCTGTATGCTCCAGCCATCTGCACACCAGCATCCTGATTGAGCACCTGACGGCCATCAGTCCAATAGAGTTCGATGTGAACTGGTTTTTCCCAATCGTTGTAATAGTTGGCGCGGCGCGGTGTAGCATTCAAATCAGCGTTCGGGCCTTCAACATAAATACCTGTTTTATAATCCCATATATCATCAGGTTCCATTGTAAGAGAAACAACCGGCAACGCAAATGACGATCCGTGGTCAATATATTTGTTCGGGTCAACTGTAACGGTTTCGTTGTGGCCACCCCAGCCACCCCAACCGCCCCAGCCTCCCCAGCCGCCGCCACCTCCGCCGTTGTCATCGGCAACCCAGCGGGTCTCTTCAGTGATTTCGTCGCCCGTGCGTAAATCACGATTCACCCAGTGGAGCTTACTGCCGAAAATGTACGACTGAGTAGCCGGTTGTGCAGGCATCAAGTTGTCGTTGAAGGTGATGGCACGGATAACAGTTGTAGAATCAACGGTTATCGGGCCTTTGTACAGCAGGCTGTCGCTTGCGGTTGGTACTGTGCAGTCCAATGTATAATATATAGGTGTGTTATCGTCAGATTTCAGAGTGATGGTTACGGCCGATTTGTAAACGCCGCCCACTGGCTCGATTGTTACTGTGCTTGCTTTTGCCGTCTCGTAAGTTTTTGTTGTGTTGGCTGCAGATGGAGTTGGGTCAGCAAAGAAGAGCCATTTGTCACCACCATCGGGGAAAAGTCCGCGGCTCGCATTGTTTGGCATTGAGATGCTGTCGGTTTTGTGGATAATATTTCCGCCAGCATCCGACAGATAAATTGCCTCGCCGTCAGCCGAGAGGTTGAAATTGGTATGCAATGGCTTGCCTGCAACTGCGCGGTTCTTGCTCGACGCGTAAACCGTCATGAATGCCTTCGGTTCCAGAGTGACATCGGGGAATGTCCATTTGGCAAGATTATCGCCTTTGTCAGACAAGTGCCAGCCTTTGAGACTGACCGCCGATTCTCCGGCGTTGTAAAGTTCGATCCAGTCAGAATTGGCTTTATCCTCGTCCTGGTGGATGGAAGTGCTTGAGCAATACTCATTGATTACAACCTGAGCATTAGCATTAATCCCGAAAAGAAGTGCGATGGCTACTGCCGAGAAATGTTTTAAATTTATGTTCATATCAATCCTTTTATCTATACGTGCGTTAAAAACGCGGCCAAAAGTAGCCAAACAAATACAATTCGGAAGCTTTTTTATACAGAAAAACCTTTTTTAGCTATAAAATGGTCATTTTGACATTTTATTTTCCGTGACAAACAGAAGGGGAAAACATTTTGTCGTCAAGAAGAAACAAGGCTATTTCAATTGGGGATAAAATAGGCACTGGCCGCGAACCAGGACTTTAGAGTCAGGCTGTTTTGTTGATGTGGCGGCGCAACTTCTTCATATTATTCAAGAAGGTTTTGCGCACAATCGGGTCTTGCGCCCACTGCGGATATTTGGCTGGCTGAGTTGACTGCGTTGTGAAATTCACATTCACGGTATTCTCGCTCACGGGAGTAATCTCCCACCTTGCGCTGAAGGTATCGAGTCGCTCAATGTCTTTTTTCTTCGGAATCAAATCGGTTTGCTGGTCGATGTTGACATAAATACGGCCATCGCGGTGAACAACAGTATATTTCGATACGATATCTTGCTTACCGATTGGCCAGGGTGCGTCCATCAAGGTGTAAACAAACCATTCGTTGCTATTGATGCGTCTCACAATGCGGCATTCCTCCACATTGCTCATCCAAATATCGGTTTTATTCGGATCGATAATAATTGCAAGTAAATCGTCGGGCTTGCAGTTGAGCACCATTTTGCCAGAACGTTCGCGTGCGCGGTTTTTCTCAACTGATATCCAGCGCTCAAACACCTTAATATCAGTATCTTCTGTGACAAGCACCCACTCAGCATCGTTATCAGCCTCGCCTGCAAAAAGAGTGTCAAACTGCAGTATAAAACTGATTAGCAAAAATATACCGAATACTATGCGCTTCATATTTCTTTTTCCTATACGCAAAAACGCAGCAAATTTAAAAAGTTATTGCCGATTATCAAATTAAAAAATTGCACCCGATACAGATTGGGGCATAAACAACCTCGTGTATTGCGCTGAGGCGGTCCACAATTTTTGCTGCCAAACGCGTAGCTTAACTGAAAAAAACTACTTTTGCATAATAAACAGCAAAATTATGCGGAAAATAGTACTTGCCATCTTCACTCTGATTTGCTCTTCAAGCATAATCTGCTGCCGTCAGGCAACCGCAGGCGACAACTCAAATACAATGAAATCAGCCGATATTATTAAAAAGATGAAAGAAAAGTCGGAGCTTATCATTCACGACAAGCGCATCGACGGGAATCTGAACTTCACTGAAGCCGGAACGGGCGCTCTGGCTCTTGAAATGGCTCCGGTCTATATCAACTGCGAGTTGGTGTTTGTCAACTGTGAGTTTGCTGACAGCGTATTTGCCAACGACTCACGGCGGAATGGCGTGCAGATTGTTTACTGCGTGTTTTCGCGGAACGTGACTTTCCGCAACTGCACGTTTGCTAAAAACGTTGATTTTCAGCAGGCAGAGTTTTTCGGCAGGTTCGATTTCTACGATTGCAAAGTTGATGGCGAGGCTAATTTCAGCGGCATAAACTCAACGGCTGGTTCATCGTTCACTGGTACAGGGTTCAACGGCGACGCCCTTTTTGTGAGCGCAACGCTCAACCGCCGCACATCGTTCGCCAAAGCGAATTTCAAGGGAACGGCGAACTTCCAGTACTGCCACATCGGCGACATTGCCACTTTCACCGATGCTGTTATCGGCGGTTACACTGATTTCTCGAACACCCGCGCCGACGCTTTGTGCGATTTCACAAACTCACAATTCGGCGGCAGAGTCAACTTTCAGAATTCCACATTTTTAGGACTACTGAAAATGTCGAAATGCGTATTCACAAACTCGGCAAGTTTCAGCGGAAACAAATTCTTGAGCGGTCTGAACCTTGTCAACGCAAGATTCGACAAACATCTTGAAATGGTGGACAACATTTTCGCCACCGAGCCCAAAACAAACGGAGCGGCCATCAACCACGACGATGCCGACCTTTCGGGCAACAAAGGCATGGAATCTATTAACTTAAACTTTGAATAAAATGAAAAAAATCATCATCCCCGTAGCACTAACATTGTCGCTGCTGACAGCAGGCATCACGTTTGTATCGTGCGACGAAGAATCGCTGAACGAGTTTCTGAACGCGCTACTCTCCGACGACGGAACAACACTCAAAACCGACGGCGGCTCGTGGCTTGGCTGGCTTTTCTTCGATGAACACACCGAAACCATTGAGGACGACATCGACCTGAACGACATCGACAACGACCTTTCGTCGGACATGCCGTCGAGAGTTGACCTTTCGGCAAATCTGCCTCGCATTGGCGACCAGGGACAATATGGTACATGCGTGGCCTGGGCCACCGCCTACAACTGCCGCACTTGGCTATATGCCAAATCGAAAGGCTTAACCACCTCACAATTAAACACTTCAAACACTTTTTCGGCCGCTGATGTGTTTATGGCTATCGACAATAAATACAAAGGTACTGGCTGCGGCGGAACCAACTTCCGCTACGCATTTGATGTGATGCAGAAACGCGGCGTGGCCACTGAAGCAACCGTGCCCTACTCACGACTCGACTGCTCGTGCGCACCATCGGCTTCAGCCAACAGCGCAGCTGCGAACTATAAGATTAAGGCATACCGCGAAATTGACATCACCGACGTGAATACCATCAAACGCTACCTAAGCAACGGACGTATTGTGGTTTTCGGTGCGAAACTGGGCGATGAGTTCATGTATGCCAACGACAATTCGGTGCTTACCAATCAAACATCGTTCAAATCGACTGGCCAGCACGGCTATCACGCACTTGTGTGCTCGGGCTACGACGACAACAAGGGTGCCAACGGTGCCTTCCGCGTCGTAAACTCGTGGGGAACAAGCTGGGGCGACGACGGCTACATCTGGGTTGACTACAAATTCTTCTGCGGCGGTAAGTTTGCCTACTGCGGATTTGTGGCCTACGGCGATGATGAGCAGATTGTTGTCGGCTCGTCAAATACAGTGGTCAACACAACTTCGGGCTACGACCTTGTGCCAGCAACTCTTGCCGATTTGGACTATGAAGACGAAGAATTTCCCGAAGACTCGAACGACCCTACTTGGCGCACATCAATCTACAACGTTTACAACGCTGGTGAGTCGACATTGAAATGCGACAAACCATGGGCCATCTGCTACGTTCTCTACGACGCCTACAATGCCAACAACTATCAGGTTCTGCTTGTGGATTTGTACACTGACGAATACGGCACTTTTGTTGATGAGGACGGCACAAGGCTGAACTACAACTTCAACTGGGACCCCGCAACAGCGCAAAAAGTTCTTGGCGTGTCGGCACAAGGCTACTGCTGGAGCAACGTCAGCGTGAAGGGCGGCGAGAGTGTTTCGCACGCAGTTTATGGCAACAACGAGCCGTTTGAGTGGTCATACAAAATGCCGAATGTGTCTGGTTCATACTATCTTGTACTGATTTCCGACGCATTCAGCGGTGTTGAGGAATCGAACGAGGACAATAACTACTACTATCTGACAACTGCTGACGGCGGCCCGCTGAAGATTGAAAACGGCGTCATTAAGAGCAAAATCGACAACAACAAGACGCTTGCATCGCGATTCAGAAGAGTTCGCAAAAACGAGCCTTCGCCAATGCAGTCGGCCATCAACGATGAATCAGCCAACACCTACACCACTGAGGAGATTTCGGCTCTGCTCAATGGCGAGCGCCGCTCGGGCAGACTTGCCAAAAAGATGATTGAATGGCAGAACAGCGCTGATGCTCAAATGGTACTCGCAAAATCGAAAAAGAATTACTCACCTAAATCAATAAAATAAAACCTTAAAACTATGAGACTGAAACGAATAACTACAGTTTTGGCAGTATTTGTATCACTTGCAATGCTGACCTCGTGCATCACAACCACAAGCACATCGAGCACTCAAAGAAGCAGCAGCACATCGACAGTGAAATCGAGCTCGTCGAGCAGCAGCACATCAGGTTCGAAATCGGCTGGCCAAGCCACTTCGAGCGGCACAACCGCAAAACCGAAAAAGAGTGCGGGAAGCAAATAAAATGCTCTCAAATCTGACAACTGAAAAAGCACAATTTGATATTGTGCTTTTTTGTTTTCAATTTGGACTGATGCCAACGCCATAAATTATTTTAACTTTGCCAATTCAAAGTGAAAACTATGGATTTATTGGAAAAACTGAAAGATGGTGCGTTTTGGAAGCGCAATCTTATCCGCGTGGGCAAGTTTGTCGGATTCTATCTGATTGTTTTTATTGCACTTGCAACCTTTCTGCGTTTTTACACCCATCACGGGCACACAATTTCGGTGCCTGACTTTAAAGGACTGAAAATGAGCCGTGCGCTGCAGATTGCAAAGCATGAGGACCTACAACTGCAAATCATCGATTCAACGTTTATCGACTATATGCCGAAAGGCTGCATTGTTGACCAGAGCCCCCGTCCTGGAACGCACGTGAAAAGAAACCGCACAATTTTCATCACCACCAATGCGTTTAACAGAGCAAAGGTTTCGGTGCCGAAGATTGTCGGACTGTCGTACCGTCAGGGCAAGGCTACGCTTGAGATGCATGGTCTGCACGTCGGACAGTTGATTTATAAGCCCGACTTCGCACAAAACAATATTTTGAAACAAATGTTTGAAGGACAGGAGATTGCAGAAGGAACACGCATCGACAAGGGCTCGCGCATCGACCTTGTGCTGGGCGACGGCCACGGCAACAATGCCACTCCCCTGCCCAACCTCAAGGGGCTGACTCAATTTGAAGCCACCAACGAACTGAACAACGCATACCTGAACGTGGGCAATGTTACGATTGAGAACGCTGCCACTGCCGCCGACTCAATGAACGCACGTGTCTATCGTCAGGAACCTGCATACTTCGGGTCAGGCGCACGAGCAACTCTGGGCGGCCGCGTCGACATTTGGCTGCGGGCTGAATCGCGAACCGAAACCGAAATTGGTGAATCAATCAATCTGGATGAATAGAATCATTGCTATAGCCGCGCTCATTCTGGGTGCAATGCCATTGACGGCGCAAGAGTTTCTGACTGCGCCCGCTCTGCCTGTACGCCAACAAACTGTCAGGCTGCAAAGCGTTTCGTCGACTCTGCAACTGCCTTTTATTGACGATTTCAGCAGCGACAGCAACGCACCCGACCAACGACTCTGGACCGACCGCGGCGTGTGGATTAACAACACGTTCGGAATCAATCCATACTCGGTGGGTGTGGCTACGTTCGATGCCATCGATTCCGATGGATTGCACTACGGGCACGCGTCAAGCACACCGTATTTGGCTGATTTTCTGACATCGCAACCTATCGACCTATCGAAAGCCGACAGCACAACAACCTACTTGAGTTTCTACTATCAGCCACAAGGCAACGGCAACGCGCCTGAAGAGTGCGACTCGCTTGTGCTGCAAATAACATCGGGCGACGGCGTGTGGACCAACCTTTGGGCTATGGCAGGAACCGACCTTCCCACGTTCCGCAAAAACGTGCTGCACTTGCAACCTAATCGGCCTGACACTCTGGAATTTGCGCTCGTGATGCTGCCAATCAGGCAATCGAAATACTTTACTGATAAATTCCAGTTCCGCTTCTTCAACTACGCAAGCCTGGCGGGCAGTTTCAACCCGTCGGCAACCATCAACTGCGACCATTGGAACATCGATTTTGTCTACCTAAACGATGGGCGTTCGGCTTCAGACACAGTATTTTACGACATTGCACTTGTTGAACCAGCCGCAACCGTGCTGAAAAACTACACTTCTGTACCGTGGTCGCACTACGAGTCGGCGATCAACACCGAAAACACGCGGCTTAACATCCACATCCGCAACCACTGGGAACGCACCATGAAGGCCGAAGTCAGAATTCGCATCAAAGACGTTGACCGCGGCGTCTATCTGAATGACTCAATCACCATGGGCACAGGCAATTACGATGGTCAAGAAAACAATAATCGGCTATATGCCTACGATGATAACCCGATTGTGCACGACAATCGCGAAAGCGCAACTTATCTGTTTGAATGTGAGCTTTATACCGACAAAGACGAGTTGATTCGCGGCAACAACCGCAGTTACACCTACCAGCATTTCGGCAACTATTACGCCTACGACGATGGCACGGCCGAAAACGCGTACGGCGTGGATGCTGCATCGTCGCAAGTGGCTTATCTCTACACACCCTACAAGGCTGACCAACTCTGCGGTTTGAGCATATGCTTCCTACCATCGAACCCTGTTGAGAGCGCCGCCGACAACTTCTTCATCTGCGCGTGGGAAAACAACAACGGCAAGCCTGGCCGACAGTTGCGCTGCGACGAAGTTGTGCGCCCCGAGTTCAGCGGACGGATGAATGAGTTTATGACATTTGAATTCAGCGAGCCACTGCCAGTTGAAAAGAGCATTTTTGTGGGCTGGCAGCAAACATCAAAACTGCGTCTGAACGTTGGCTGGGATGTTAACCGCTTCAGCCAGAGCAAGATATTCTACAACACAACGGGTGATTGGCTGCCGACAAGTTTCACAGGCTCGCTTATGTTACGCCCGATTTTCGGTTCAATCACCACCGATATTGCTGAAACAGAGAGCACTATCAATCTGTCGGTTTACCCTAACCCTGTCAGCGACTGGCTGACAATCAGTGGTTTAGATGACAACAACTGCCAGTTGGCCATCTGCAACACTGTAGGACAGACCATTTTGTGCGCACAAGGTACTCGCGTAAATGTATCAAGCTTACAATCAGGAATATATATCGTAAGAATCAATCACAATGGCGGCACGTCAGCCTTGAAATTCATCAAAAAATAGCAGAAATGACCGACGAGAATTTTGACGATAGCGAAGAAATGACCGATGATTTCGACGAACAGTCTGAAAGCAGCGAAAACGGTCTTTACGAGCATTTCCGCTTTGAGGTTGACCGCGGACAGGGAATGCTACGCATCGATAAATTCCTGCAAATGAAACTTGAAAACGCGTCGCGCACCAAAATTCAGGCTGCCGCAGAAGCGGGTTTCATCATTGTGAATGGGTCGTCGGCAAGGGCCAACTATCGCGTCAAGCCAGGCGATGTGATTCGCGTGATGCTGTCCTATCCGCAACGCGAGATTGAAATTGTCCCCGAAAATATCCCGTTAGACATTGTGTATGAAGATGATAGCGTAGTGGTTGTGAACAAGCCCGCAGGAATGGTGGTTCACCCAAGCTACGGGCACTACACTGGCACGCTCATCAATGCGCTGGCCTACCGATACAAAGATTTGCCCATTTTCAACGGATGCGACGCACGCCCGGGACTTGTCCACAGAATTGATAAAAACACTTCGGGGCTTTTGGTTGTGGCAAAAACAGAACAAGCTAAAGAACACATTTCCAGGCAGTTCTTCTATCATACATCGCACCGGCGCTATGTGGCACTGGTTTGGGGTGACCTTCGTGACAACGAAGGAACGATTGTGGGAAAAATCGGCCGCAACGTGCGCAACCGCCAGATAATGGACGTTTTTCCGAGAGACGTGCCGATGGGAAAGCCCGCCGTTACGCATTACCGCGTGCTTGAACGTTTCGGCTACGTGACGCTGATTGAGTGCCGCCTTGAAACTGGCCGCACACACCAAATCCGCGTGCACATGAAATTCGTCGGGCACCCGCTTTTCAATGACCCTGAATACGGCGGCGGCGAGATTCTGCGCGGCACCACATTTGCCAAATACAGCCAGTTTGTCGAAAACTGCTTCACACTGCTGCCAGGTCAGGCACTGCACGCCAAAGAGTTAGGGTTTGTGCACCCTGTCACCGGCGAGCGGATGATGTTCAATTCCGAACTGCCCGAAAACTTCGCCACACTGATTGAACGCTGGCGGACCTACACAAATTCAAAAGACTGATGCCCGTCGCTGCAAAACCCGAACTTTTGCTGCCCGTGGGCAACATCGAGAGCCTTTACGCCGCTATAGAAGGCGGTGCTGATGCCATCTATCTGGGACTCAAAGGATTCAACGCTCGAGGAAGAGCTGCGAATTTCAGTGAAGCACAGCTTGCAGCAATTTGCAAATTGGCTGCCAAGCACCACGTGAAAGTTTACGTCACGTTGAATATTGTAGTGAAAAACAATGAGTTGGCCGATGTGCTCGACACATTGCAATTCTTGTCGGAACTGCCCATTGCTGGTGTCATCATTCAAGATTGGGGCGTTTTCAGCCTTATGCGGCGATATTTCCCGAAACTTGTGGCGCACGCAAGCACGCAGATGGCCAACCACAACTCGGTTGGTGCCAATCATTGTCAACGCATTGGTTTCGAGCGTGTTGTACTTGCCCGCGAACTCACTTTCAACGAATTGAAACTGATTCAGCAGCGCACCAAAATTGAAACCGAAGTGTTTGTGCACGGCGCGTTATGCTATTCAATATCAGGATTTTGTCAATTCAGCAGTTTCCTTGGAGGCGCTGGTGCCAACCGAGGACTCTGCACACAGCCATGCCGCAGGTTCTACAACTGCAACGGACAAAAGCGCACATTCTTCAGCATGAAGGACAACCAACTGATTGACAAGATTAAAGACCTTGCACAGATGGGCGTAACATCGCTGAAAGTGGAAGGACGGCTGAAATCGGGCGAGTATGTCTATACTGTAGCACAATCCTACCGCAAAGTGCTTGATGGCAAACAAGTTACCGATTCAGTTGATGACCTAAGCCGCCCCAAAACGCAGTGGTTTATGGGCAAAAGCATTGCCGAGTCGATTGCCGACAACCCAAACACTGGTCTTTTGATTGGCAAAGTCACTGATTGTCACGATGGTACAATCATTTTCACAACCAACATTGAATTGGCAAAAGGCAACCGCCTGCGCGTCCGCACCGATGCCGACACCGACCAAAATGCCTTTGTGCTTGATAATTTCCGCGTTGTTGATGGTCTCTGCACTGCCAAAGGTTTCCGCGGCACTGCCACAGCCGGCACCGACATCTACCTGACCGCTTACCGCAGCCAAAAGTTTGGTAATGAGCTGCCTGCGACTTCTTTCCGTGCACCACGAATGCCACTTGCGCTGAAAAAAGATATCACACAACGACTGCGCAAACAGTTGAGCGTCAATGCAAAACCAGCAACAATCGTCCGCATCGACAATTTGGACTGGTTGAAATGCCAATCACTGCAAAAAGCTGACATTGTGATTGTTTCGCTGCCGACACCCGAATGGCAGAACTTATTGAATATCAATATTCAAGACAAACGACTGCAACAAAAAATCTGGATTGAGCTGCCACCATTTGTGAGCGAGACTAAAATTGAGCAAGTGCGTAATTTTTGCTCCGACTTTGCAAAAAAAGGCTTTAACAGATTCGTTTTGAGCCACTTGTCGCAAGCCGAATTACTGCCGCCGCAAAGCCGTTTTGCCACCAACGAATTGGTTTATGCCTACAACGACGCTGCCGCCGCATGGCTCCTGCAGCAAGGCGCTGAATGGTTCATCAGCCCAGTTGAGAACGAATACGAGAACCTGCTCACTGGCGCGTGCCGCAACATTGTGGTGCCTGTCTATTTCCGCCCGAGGCTGTTCATCTCGCGAATGCCAGTGAAACTGCCAAAAAATCTGTTTGCCGACGAGCGCAAAAACCACTACCAGCGCCACCGCGTAAATGGTTTGACAATCATCACACCTGAGCAGCCAGTCTGCATCACACAGTATGCCAATAAATTACGAGGCAAGAATTTCAACCGTTTCCTACTCGACCTAAGTTTCGAATCTACCGACAACAACCGCCTTACCCGCTTGCTGATGCTGCTTGCCACATCGGAAGGCATTCAGGGAAGTTCGGCGTTCAATTTCAAAAAAGGACTGAGATAGAGATATTTAGTCACGATTGCTATCGGGATTAGGATTTTTCTACCTTTACAGACATTTAACAATTAAAAATCTAAACATTATGAAACACTCTAATTTACTGCTAATTGCATCGTTATTCGCGCTTGCAGCGTGCGAGAGCAAAACCGTTTCCGACAAGGCATTCTATCTGACCGAGGAGAATATGCCGCCAGTGCAAACAATTGAAGCCGAATTGGTTGAATTGCCCGATGTGGAAGTGTGCTTCCATACCGACCTTGACAACTACTATGTTTATCATGATTCGATTCTGATTATCGAGCAAACAAATAGAGCTTTCACTTGCAATTTGTACGTTATGAACCTAAACAACAATGAGATAATCGGCAAGTATCTGTACAAAGGCAACGGCCGTGGCGAGGTGATTGCCTGTCATTTTAGATTGCATCAAAACTATCTTTTGGCTCACGATGTCTATAAAAACAACTTGTTTTTATTCAACCTTGACTCAGTGGTGGTTTACGGGCAGGCATACAAACCAAAAATGATGCAGCCAGATATCAAAGTCGATTATTTTGACTTCCTGACCGACACTTCGCTCGTGATATGCAATACATTTTATTTAGATGGCGAAGGAATCCCCGAAAACGCGACCTTGCCGGAGTTGCTGGTGACTGACTCCAAGGGCAAGACAGGCTACAAAGTCCCTGACGGCATATATACGGCAATTAATTACAGCCACACCCACTTAGCAACAAATATCAAGAAGGACAGGGTTTTCCTGGGATATTATTACAAACCGCAGTTCACGATTTTGAACACAAAACTCGATACTGTGAAAATTGTTCTCGGTCCCGACAAATATGAGAAAATAAAATATCATGTTGTCCCAGAGTTTAACGAAGTTTCTAAGAAAAGCCAGGGAAAAGATTATGTGCAATCGACATTATCGACCGACGAATACGTGTTTGCATTGATGGACACCATACAGCCACAAGACTCTCCACACCCGAAAAACCCGAATGACATCATCAAATGGATAGCCGAGGAACACAAGAAAATTGTGGAACTTCATTTGGATATTTACAAGTTCGACTGGGACGGCAACCTGATTGCCCGCTACAGACAAAAGACAGGCAACCGAATTGTTTACATTGCCGGATATTCCGAGCCTACAAACACTCTTTACGTTATGCTTGACAGCGAAAGCGGCGAGTGGAAATTGGCTAAAATCAAATTGTAAAATAGTGCATTAACAACGTAAAAAAATGCCGCAGAAAATTCTACGGCATTTTTTGTTGTGAGAAATCTAAACTTTCTAAACTCTCCCCACTCACCTCTAACCTTTTATTTCCATTCTTCCGGTGCGTGACGCCATTTCTTGAGTGCTTCGAGCTGGTCGTCAGCAATATAGCCGATTTGCAGAGCGTGCTCAAGCAGTGCGTCGTAGTTACTCAAAGTGTCGAGATTGCAGTTTGCGTTGGCAAAAGCATCGGTGGCACGTTTGAAGCCGTAGGTGAAAATGGCGTAAAGGCCGAGAACATCGGCACCAGCGGCACGCAGAGCCTCAACAGCAGCCAGACTGCTTCCGCCTGTCGATACCAAATCCTCAACAACCACAACTTTTTGACCCGCTTGCAGATTGCCCTCAACGCGGTTGCACATTCCGTGAGTCTTGGCATCGCTGCGGACATACACAAACGGCAGCCCCATAGCCTCAGCAACCAGCACACCGTGAGCGATTGCGCCTGTAGCAACACCTGCAATCACCTCAACATCAGGATATTTCTGACAGATAAGTGCCGCAAACGAGTCGCGGATATAGCCGCGCACCTCAGGATACGACAGCGTTGCGCGGTTGTCGCAGTAGATTGGTGATTTCAGTCCCGAAGCCCATGTGAACGGTGTTGACGGAGACAGTTTAATTGCTTTAATTTGCAGTAAATAAGAAGCAACTTTTTGTTGAATTTGATTTATTGATTCCATAATGTCTCAAAAATATAAAGTTTTCTTTTTCGGAAACGTTCTGGTTTTCACCGACAGCCCCGAATTGCATCGCAAAACTACAATAATATATAAATATTCGGGAGCCGAAGCGCTGAAGGATTTTCTTTTCGGATATGTTGAAAAGTGCAACAATCACCATATCAGAATTTTATGCGATAATAAAGAACAGTGTTGGAAGGATTTTTGCTCGCTGTTCGAAGTGCGCCGCGCGGCTGGCGGTTTGGTTGTTAATGCCGATGGCGATTATCTTTTCATCCACCGCAAAGGCTTTTGGGACATACCGAAAGGCCACATCGAGCGGAGTGAGTCGAGCCAGGATGGCGGCTTGCGCGAAGTTGAGGAAGAGTGCGGCATCAGCGGAATGCAGATTGAACGGCTCATCTGCACCACTTGGCACACATATTATATTGAGAGCCAGCCTGTATTAAAATCAACCGACTGGTACCTGATGCGTTATAACGGTCCGCTAACACTCAAGCCGCAAACTGACGAAGACATCACTGAAGCCGTGTGGGTAAAGCCCGAAAACATTGACAATCTGCTCGAAAACAGTTTCTCGTCGATTCCCGAAGTGGTGAGAAAGTTGAGAGACAAAAAGGCATAAGGGAACAAAATCAACTTATTCTGAATTAAAAAACGAATACCTTTACATTATAAAGGATTATATGAAGAAATCATTCATCATACTAATTATCAGTCTGTTGACCATTAGCGCACAGGCAACTGAATACGAAGCGCCGCAACTCAGCGAGCGGTCGTACATCGAAGTTTACACCTGTGCGCCAGGCAACCAACTCTACTCGCAGTTCGGACACACGGCCATTGGTGTTTTCGACCACAGCCGCGGCATCGACCAAGTGTTCAACTACGGCACTTTCAGCTTCAACACTCCGCATTTCTATCTGAAATTCTGCGCTGGAAAGCTGCTTTACCAACTCACATCGGAAACGTTCAGCCAGTTTGTCTATTCGTATGAGAGGCGCGGGCGGCAGGTGGTGGCTCAACGGCTGAACTTGACACTTGAGCAGCGGCAGCACCTTTTCAATCTGCTCAGCGAGAACTGTCTGCCCGAAAATTGTGATTATCAATACGATTTCTTCTTCGACAACTGCGCTACGCGAGTGCTTGACATGTTCTACCGCGCGTTTGGCGACTCGCTCTGCTACATTGGCACCGACACCGTTCAACTGCCAACTATGCGCGACTGCATCCACCCCTATCTCGACCGCAGTCTGTGGACAAAGGCTGGCATTGACCTTGTTCTCGGCTCCATCACTGACCGTCACGCATCGAGCCGCCAGCAGTCGTTCATTCCCGACAAGCTGCACGATTATCTTACTGAATGTCAGATAGACACACTGCCTTTTGTTTTGCGGACGCGCACAATAGTTGAACCCACAATCGTGTATGACCGCACACCATGGTTTCTGTCGCCAATGATGATTTTCAGTTTATTACTGATAGCTGTAATCATAATTTCTTTCCGCCTGTCGGACACGGCGCTCGTAATTTTCGACCGCATCTATTTCTGCATCATCGGCTTGCTGGGGCTTCTGATAACGCTTCTTTGGTTCGCCACCGACCACGGCGCAACTGTCGGAAACTTCAACATTTTGTGGGCATCGCCACTCTTTCTGGTCTATGTTTTCACCATTGGACGCACCGAAAAGCCATGGTACAAATGGCTGCGAATCATTCTATTAGCAGGAAACGGAATAATGATTATCGGATTTTTGCTTCCGCAGAGTTTCAACCTTTGCTTCTACCCGCTTGTGGCAGCAACGTTAATCAGGCTTGTAAGGCGCCATATCGGGCACTGATGCCTAATATTGGTTTCGGTCTACAACCATCAATTCCTCTGACGCACAACCTCATACATCAAAACGGCAGCAGCCGCTGACACGTTTAGTGACTCTATGCTGCCCAGAATCGGTATTTTCACCAACGGCTCGCAAAGGCGCATCACCTCATCGCTGAGGCCAGTGTCCTCTGCTCCCATCACAAGGCAAAGCGGCCCCGTAAGATTCTGATTATAATATAGATTATCAGTTTTTTCAGTTGCGCCGCAGATGGTCAGACCTGAATCCATAAGCGTTTGCAGCGTCTTTTTCATCGACGACGTGCGGCAGATTGGAACCTTGTGCAACGCCCCAGCCGAGGTTTTGACAGCATCAGGTCCGATGCGCGACGCACCTTTTTCGGGCACCACAATGGCATCAACTCCTGCGCACTCCGCCGAACGCACAATAGCACCGAAATTGCGGACATCAGTAACTCCATCGAGAGCAACTATGAACGGCATCTTTCCATCTTCAAACACCTGGGCCACAACATCTTCTATCTGGCAAAAAGCAATCGGCGACATCAGTGCTATCACTCCCTGATGATTTTTGCGGGTAATGCGGTCGAGGCGCTCAATGGGCACGCGCTGCACGGGAATATGGTTCTCGCGGATAAGTTCCGTAAGTTCCTGAGTCAGTTCGTTGTTCTGGCCAATTTTCATCAGAATCTTATCGACTTGCTTGCCAAATCTGATGGCCTCGATGATGGCACGAATGCCGAAAATGTAATCGTCGGCGTGGCGGTTCTGGTTTTGCTGTTCCATCTGCATAAGTTTAAGAATGCGCAAAAATAGCAGATTTTCAGGTTCGGAATATTGGGGGCATTAAATTCAAAAGAATATCGTCATCATCGTCGGGACACCGCCAAAACAATAAAAGCTCAGTGGCTACGTATTATTTTGTGTACTGAAAATTCCCAACAATGACGGAATTTTGATGGCGGTTTAATTAATTATTATAGTTTTGCAACGGCTTTCTGGAGAATCAGACGGCTATACTAAAGATAAACAGATGAAAAGACTTTTAATGATTGCGCTGCTGTTTGTTGCGGCACTTTCGTCGGCAAACGCGCAAACCGAGGAGTATATAACAATTGGTATCAATGGCGGTGTTGTTAACAACATCAACGGCTACAGACAAGACCCCGAGGAGGAAGACCCCATCGTAAAAGAATACAAAAACGGCATGCCAGGCTACAATGTGGCCATCGATTTGGGTATCCGCACAACCGATAAAACTCGCGTCCGTTTTGAGATTGAGCACGAGGAGTTCCACTACAAAGCTATTTGGGATACGGCTCAGATTCCTGCCGCATCGTACTGCCCGCTCAGAACCAACGTGAAAGTTTGGAACATGGGTATCAACCTCCGCTTCGACTATAAGCTTGCCGAAAGCGAGAAATGGAAAGTGTTCGTATCGCCAGGTTTCTTGTGGGAGTTCAACATCGACCGCGAATCGAAAAACTTCCTGCGCACAGAGGAAGAGAACATTCTGACATACAGCCGCCGCAGAGTGAGCTACAAGAACTACAAGGAAATTGCCTACCAAAACCCGAACCACATTTTGGGCGGCAACGTTCAATTGCTTTGCAAATACAAGATCGCCAAGCACATCGCTCTCACTTTGACTCCTGAATATTACATCTATTTCCGTCCGATTGTTAAGGACAATACTGCTCCTTACATGCGTATGACGCTGAACGGCGGTGTTGAGTTCAACTTCTAAAAGAATCGCAAAACAGCATAAAGGCCTATCGGAATCCGATAGGCTTTTTTTATGGTGTAAATCGGCGAAAAACCAATATCTTCACCACTCAAACCGAAAAGCAATGAAAGGGCAGATTACCATTTTGGACAAACCGTCGCTGCGGCGGATGGTGAGCCAGCTGAAGAAACTGATGACCGACAGCGAAAAACAGCGGCAAGCCGATGCTGTATTTACGCAAATCGAACAACTTCAGCAGTTTGCCGATGCGGAAGATGTTGCCGTTTACTGGTCGCTCAACGATGAGATTGACACCAGCCGATTCATCGAAAAATGGTACAACAAGAAACGGATTTGGCTGCCCGTGGTGGTTGGCGACGATTTGATTTTCAGACAGTACACCGGCATCGACAATATGAGGAAAGGCGCTTTCGGGATTCTTGAACCAACAGGGCCCGAACTCGACAACATTGCTTCCATTGAGGTGATTATTGTGCCTGGCGTGGCTTTCGACCTGCAAAACAACCGTATGGGACGCGGGTGTGGCTTCTACGACCGCCTGCTTACCAACTCAAAGGCATTCAAAATCGGTGCGGCATATAATTGTCAGCTTTTCAGCCAAATACCCACCGAGCAGACCGACATTCCAATGGATTTAGTCGTTGTTGGCTAAAGCAAAAAGAGGAAATGCGCCTATTAAGCAAATTCGCATTTCATTTTCACAACAATATTTATACTTTTGCGCTACTCAAAAAAGCAACGATAAATGCTTATTTTAAACAACATAAACAGAGGGATTTCCACTACGGGCGCACCATCGACACGGTGCACAATCGCCTATATTCCTTCGACTACAACTACAACCCCTTGCGGGGGTCGAATGTGATATGTGGTTTAAGCGAATAAATAAGCATTTA
>JAGCNL010000085.1 GCA_017645945.1 Salinivirgaceae bacterium | reverse complement strand
TGAGAACGCCCGTCCGATAAGGATGCTGGTTCAGAAGATAGACACCATAGCCATTGCCGACTCGGCTCCCGCATTGAAAGCCGATAAAGGCTACGCGCTGTTGAAGATATATGGTAAAGGAAAATTCACAGTAAATGAGAATCAAGACCCGGAGAAGAATGACGTGATGTTGTTCAGCGCGGCTGGCAACCTCACCACATTCCAGAGTGAGGCCGTAGTGGCAGTGATTATGACAAAAGCCGCCACCAAAGATGCAAAACTTATTATCTGGCCGCTCAAGGCCGTTGCCAACGACTATAAAATCAACTTTGGTCTGATGGCTGCAGGCGACACCGCCAACCGCTATGTTAACGTTGAGGCATTCATCAACGTGACAGCACCCGTTGAGTGCCTTGTTGATGTTCAATCGACCAACGAAAGTATTGGAACAGTGGCAGTTGTAGGCCCGAAGGTTTACGGCGAGAAGGTTGACATTGTGGCAACCCCGATAGAAGGCTACCACTTCACCAACTGGAGCGACGGCCGTCGAGCCAATCCTCGCACGGCGCTGATACTGCACGACACTGCCTTTGCCTCGGCAAACTTCGAAATCAACACCTATAAATTAAATACCACCGCAGAAAACGGCAAGATTGAAATATCGGTGGAACCGAATGCCGACACCACTTTCAACCACGGTACAGAAATAGAGTTGACCGCCATAGCCGATGAGCATTACCACTTCATGGGCTGGACTGACGGCGTGGCAGCCGCAGAACGTGAGTTCACAATCAAGAGCGATACCGCTTTTGAGGCCACATTCGCCATCGACTCGTTCAAAATCGCCACTTTGGCCGAGAATGGCGAGGTTACAGGTGCGGGAACATACGCCTACGGCACTGAAATAGAGCTTGTTGCCACTCCCGATACCCTCAATGGCTTCCACTTTGTGAACTGGAGCGACGGCAACACCGACAATCCGCGCAAGCTGACAATAACCCAGGATTCGACATTCACAGCCAACTTCACCAAAAACACCTACGCATTGACTTATATTGTTGACGGAAAGATAGATGGCGAGATTAAGATGGTTGAATATGAAGCTGAGCTGACTCTCCGCAAGGATTCAGTAAAGACTGGCTACACCTTCAGCGGCTGGACTTACAACGGCAATAACGAGAAGCCAAAGACCATGCCGATGGGTAATCTGACAGTTACTGGCGCGTTCACAATTAATGAATATACTATCACCTTCCACGAGAATAACGGCGTTTGGACTGATGGTTATGTTAAACCAGACAACCAGTACACGGTTGAAAGTAAGGAAATTAAATTGCCGACGGCAGATAACATTAGTCTTGTCGGCCACACTTTTGACGGTTGGTATACTGACAGCCAATTTGCTGATGGTACAAAAGTTACAGCCATAGCTCATGGCAGCACTGGAAACAAGGATTTGTATGCTAAATGGACTCCTGTTCCATGCACAATAACCTTCGTCTCTGATGACGGCGCGACAGTTTCTCCTATTACGCAGAACTATGGCACGCTTGTAACAGAACCGAAGCCCGACAGAGAGAATTACCGTTTCGAAGGCTGGTTTACCGATAGTGATTTCAAAAATGCCTTCGACTTCAATGTCGCTATAACAGGTAATGTTACGCTCTACGCTAAATGGGAGTGGAATGTCGGCACAGTAACAGCTGAGGTTATTCCTGCCGGAGCAGGAACAGTAAAAGTTGATGGTGCCGAAGCAGGTACTTATACACTCGGCACACTAATAACCATTGCTGCAGAGCCGACTGACGGTTACGAATTCGACTCTTGGGAGATTGATGGTACAACTGTTGGTGACCTTCAAAGTGCTACAATTCAGAATATTAAGGTTGAATCAGATATCAGGTTGAAAGCCACATTTAAGCCGAAAATGGCAGTTGAATTTGTTGCCAACGGCGGTTCATTCAGTGGCGGTGCAGAAAAGCATATAATCTATGTAAGCAATGACAATGTCATTGCATCAAATAGCATTCCTGTACCCACACGCGAAGGTTATTCTTTTGTTGATTGGCTCGACAGCAAAGGCAATCCGTTCGATTTCGAAACCAAAATTAGTGGTAACATCACACTCACTGCGCATTGGGCAATAGTGTACTATGTGAAATCTGCCACAAAAGGTGGAGATGACAACCACGGCGGCACAAACTCTGATGATGATGCGCTTGCCACCATTGCCAGAGCAGTCAGCAAAATGAGTAACACTGATGTTGATTACAAGATTGTTGTCTGCGGTACACCTGATGGTGCGCAGACAATTTCAGATCAAATGACAGCCATTAGTGGTGACAGTCCTGGTGGACAAAGCACGATTGTGCCTATACGTGCCAACAGCATTACATTGTGTGGAGAAACTGGCAACGCGGCTGACCAAATTGACGCAAATGGTATAGGTACGGCACTCACAATCAACACTATAGTGCCTGTTACGATTAAAAACCTGACAATCACTGGCGGTACTGAAGGCGGTATTCACATGGGACAATTCGATGGTGATTATTTGGCTTGCAATGTAACGCTCGGAGCCAATGCGCTTATAACAGGAAATCATCAAGGAAATTGGAATGGAGAGGGCATCCAAATTATTAGCGGTACACTTACCATGCTCGAAGGCAGTAAGGTTTCTGGCAATACCAATAACGGATATACTGCCCAAACCGCAATATTTGTCGACGAACACGGAATGCTCGATATGCGCGGCGGTGAAATAAGCAACAACGGAGGAAACGCCATAGGCAACAATGGTACATTGAAAATTGGTGGTGCTGTTAAAATTCAGGAAGCAATCAGCATGCAAGAAAGCAAGCAAATCAACATTACCAAAGCACTCGATGTTGAGAATCCAATCGCAGTCCGCTATCAATATAAACCTTGCCCGGAGAATAATAAGATGGTTATATATGATGGCGAAGTCAGTCAGAATTGGTTCTCTGTTTCAAAAGGCGACATCAATTACGTGGTAAAATCAGACGGAACATTAGCCCTGCCTACGTCTGTTGACTTTGTATATTATGTTGGTACAGAAGAGCATACGTTAGAGAGCAGACCGCTTCTCTCTGGTGACAAAATTGGTACAGCACCCGAAGCACCACTTGCAAAAGAAGGCTACGAGTGGGTTGGTTGGTTTGAGAAAAAGACCGCTTATGAACAATCTTTAGTCGGAAATTTCATATCATCTGCGCCATTTGATGCCAATACCATTATAGGGAATAATTCAAAAACCTACTATGGCGTTTGGAGCAAGACGGTTGAATTGTCTGGCAGCGCAACTATATCCGAGATTATCAGCGGCATGGATTTGGATTATTATTCGGATATCATTGTAGAAGTCAACGGCTCAGTTGGCGCTCAGGCTATTAAACTTGGCGACGAGTTCCATTCCATTACTTTGAAGGGCAAGACAACAAGTTCTTCTATCGATGGCGGGTGGGTAAAAGGCGGCGAATTGCCAACAAAATCAACACCAGCGCTCACAATAAAAACCCCAATACCGGTAATTATTGAAAACCTGATAATTACTGGCGGATATGCCGATTATGGTGGTGGAGTATATATTGATAGATATAATGCTTATGGTGATGATACAAATAGTGGTGATTATGCAAACGTAACCATTGGCGATGGTGCACAAATCATCAACAATTACGCCATATACGGCGGTGGAGTGTATGCTAAGGGCTGGCTGAGTATGAGAGGCACAGCCGAAATCAAAAACAACACGGCAGGCAGTGATAGTGATAACGGAAGTGGTGGTGGTGTTTGCCTCGAATATGCAACATTCTTTATGGGCGGCGGCACCATCAGTGGCAATGAGGCAATAGGGGAACCCTCTGCCCATTCCTCTGGCGAAGTTGGCGGTTACGGTGGCGGTGTTTATGTCGGAACATTTTCAAATATGTGTATGCATGGCTCGGCCGTTGTGGGTGATTCAAGTGCAAAAAGTGCGGCTACGAGCGAAAATCACTCGAATACAGCAAATTGTGGCGGTGGCGTGTATGTGGCAGGCTCAAACAATCTCTATTTGGGTTATAAGTTGGAATTTGATGATAGTTTCGAAATAACAGCAGTACCAGCAGAACTTACTGGCGGTATCTACTATAACTATGCCAACGCGAACAGTGGCGAAGATCAGCACGGCAACGGTTGCGGTGGCGGTGTTAGCGTACAATATGCTTATACGTATCCTCCAACAGAAATGATGATGGCAAGCGGGCACATTGCCTACAACGCGGCGGAGATTGCAGGAGGAGGCGTTTATTTGGTATCCGATAGCGAAAGTACTCAGTTTACAATGTCGGGAGGCGATATCAGCACAAACAACGCTGTTCTCGGAAAGGGTGTCTATGCGGGATTCACATCTTCCTTTAATTTCGCCACGTTCAATATGAGTGGCAGCGCAGCAGTTGCAGCCGACAACGATGTATTCTTGGGCGGAATATATGATGGCTTTGACAACCAAACCACCCAAATCACCATTACTGGTAAGTTGGGTGACGGTGCTGGAGCAACTATCACACCATCAGTTTATTCTGAAGGAGCACAAGTGCTTAGTTTGGCAACCTATTACGATGAAGATGAAGGAGAGGATAAACCCATCACCACGACCTCAATTGCTGCCGAATGCGGAAAATTCAATGTGTCTACTGAAGTTATTAAAGGGGCAGATGAAGGCACATTCGAATATCAACAATGGCGTGTTGACGAAAATGGCTTTTTGCAAAAGTACCCGAATGTGATTTTCGAAGGCTGCAATGTTGAACCGATGCAATTGATACCTGGCGCAAAGATTGAAAAACCCGAACTGCAGGGAACAATGACTGTTGGCGATTTGAGTTACACATTCAAAAATTGGTACACAATCAATGCCCAAGGCGACACAGTGGTGTTCACATTTAATGACGCAATCACACGTGACACAATCATCTACGCATTGTGGGATTGCAATACCGAATTTAATGTTCAGCAAGGTGCAAACATCGGCAATGGCACATTTGGTTCAATTGCCGATGCGGTTGCAGCAATGAACCATGAGTATGCCAACTACACGGTCAAAGTGAATGGATTTTTGACAAGTGCCCAAGCAATTGAGGCACCAGCGGGCGCATCAATCAAAGCATGGAGCATAACTCTAACAGGCACGTCAAACACAACCGACGGCATTGACTGCGGATGGAGAGAGAACGGAAATGCGCCTGATGTAACAGTTTCGGCGCTCACAATCAACACAGCAATGCCAGTAACAATTAAGAATCTGACAATTACTGGTGGATATGCAGCTTCAGGCGGCGGCATTTCAGCATATGGCACTAAACTGACAATTGAAAAAGGTTGCACAATCACAGGCAATCAAGCCATTAGTGGCGGCGGTGTATATATTTCCGGCGGTGAATTGATATTGAATGGAGGCTATATTACTAATAATATAGCTACAAAAGCCAAAGGCTACACTTATGGTGGCGGTATATATGCATATCGGTATGCAAATGTAACCATAAACGATGGTGGCATTAGTGGCAATAAAGCTCCTTACGGTGGAGGTGTGTGTGTTTGGAATCCTAATGATCCAGCAGGAACATCATACATTACAATTAATGGCGGTTCTATTAGCAACAATACAGCCAATAAGTACGAAGGAGAAAATCTTAGTAGCGGTACTTATTATGGAGGTACTGGTGCAGGTATGTATATCCGTAAAGATGCAATAATTATCATAACTGGCGGAAATATTACAAACAACGAGGCCGAGGCCAGTAACACTGGTAGTAGTGATGGAGGTGGTTTATATATATATTCCCCGACTTCTTTTTCTATGCAGGGTGGCACAATCAGTGGCAATAAAGCCACGTATGGAAAAGGAATTTATTTATGCGGTGCTATCACATTGGGAGGCAGCCCCCAAATTACGGATGATGTTTGTTTGCAGTATGAACAGCCAATCACTATTGCCAGCGAACTCAAGACCGACAAGGCTGTAGTATTATCACCCGCGTTTGATGGATATTATGATAGATACCCATATTTTACAGAGAATCCAATACTTGTTCCCGACGTAAACATTAGTGACGCAGTATTTGCTTCGGCGTTAAACAAGTTTGCTGTTACTCCAATAGTTTCTTCGGGCGATACTACTATGTATTATATTGGCGATGACGCCAAGCTGAAAAGATACACAGCTGTGCGTTTCCGTGACAGCAAGGATGTTTATGCGCAGTATTTAAAGCCTGGCGAAACCATACAAGACCCGGGCACTCCAAATCACGAGGCTGTTGAAGGCGTAACATTTAAATTCAAAGGTTGGTATGTTTGGAATGGTGCAACGAATGAGTATGATGAATTCACGTCATTCAACACTGTTCCTACTGGCGATATTGAAATTTGGGCTCTTTGGGATGCTGTAATAGTAGTTGCAGGTTTGAGTCCAATACAAAGCATTGCTGATGCCGTTGAATTAATGACAAACAGTAAATACGATTACATCATTAAGATTGATGGCGGACTCGCTTATGCACAGACAATTGGTCCTAATGCGAATGCAAAATCCATAACTATTACAGGAACACATGGTTATGATGAAAATAGTATGCTGTATGAGCAGAGCGGTATGCTGCATGATAAGATTTCTGCATTAGGAACAGGCTCTGTACTTACAATCAACACTTCTGTGCCAGTGACCATAGAAAACCTGCTTCTTTACGCTGGAACTGGAACTGATGTTGGTGATGATGAAATAGTTGGCGGTGGATTATTCATAAAATCTGGAGCAAATGTTACTATTGGCAACAATGCTGTAATAAATTCCAATCAAGCACGTTTAGGCGGCGGCGTATTTGTTGCGCAAGATGCTACCTTCAATATGAGATCTGGTGCTTCCATTAGTGGAAATACATCTGAATTTGGCGGAGGAGTATTTAATAATGGTATATTTAATATGTCAGGCGGCACCATCAGTGGTAACCAAGCCACAAATGATGCTCATTATGGCAATGGTGTTTATTATAATGGCAATTTCAATATAGGAGGAGATGCAACTATAGCAGCCGACAACCATGTTCTTTTGCCAGAAGACAAAAAAATTACAATTATTAGTGAATTGTCTAACGATTATGTGGCAACCATCTGGCCAAGTAACTATTCAGAGGAAACTTCTTGGCTTGCCATTGACGAGACTTTAACCCAAACATCGCTTTCCGATGTGTGCGGCAAGTTCCTTGTAGTGCCGGAAGAAAACACTAACTGGTATTTAGATGAAAACGGAAAGTTGACTACTGACGTAAGAATCAATGTTGAGAACGATGCCGTACACCCGTATGTGCTTAGCGATGGAAGTCATCCAGTATATGTGGGCCGTGATGTTTACAATTCACAGAAAGACAGGACATATTACCTGACGCTAAATAACTTTAGTCGCTATGTAACCGAAGAAACTGGTGCAAATATTTGCTTGTTCAATTGCAACACTAACAATGAGCGCACAGTCACCTATCGCATTACGGTCAATGGAGAAAATAGCCTTGGAGGGGAATTTGTTCCTGGATTTTCGTTTAATACAGGAGTAGATTATTCCGGAGCAAAAATCAATGTTATTTTTGATGCAGTCTCAAGCGGTATCCTTGCCCTTAGTTGCATTGATAACTACGTGGTTGATTTTAATTCTGCTAATGTCAATTTCAGTGTAGCCGACGGCTGCACCTTTAGCGGGAAAATCAATATGGATCCTTATTCTGATCCAAATGAATTCTTCGAGTTCGCGAAAAATAATACCGTGGATAACTGTTACTTTACCATAAAACGCTCATACGTTGATTTAGGTCTTTCAAGTGGCAATCTTTGGGCAACATGCAATGTGGGAGCTGATAATAAGCAAGACTACTACGGGGAGCACTTTGCATGGGGAGAAACGGAAGGTGATAGAGAAGAATTATATTCAGAACTAAACTACAAATATCACGACAATCCAGAAACACTTCCTCCTGACAATGACGCTGCTGATGCCAACTGGGGCGACGGATGGGCAATGCCGACAAAAGAGGATTGGATGGAACTCTATCACCAGTGCTATTGGGTTTGGACAAATAATTATAACAGTTCCAATGTCAAAGGATTCATAGTTTATCGAGCAAAAGCCAGTGCCGATAAAGGAGCAAAAGTGTATGAAGGTGAAGAACCATCAACATCCTACTCATTAATCGACACACATATCTTTTTGCCGCTTGCAGGTTATCTCGATGAGTCGTCTAATTCTGTTATAGGAGAGGATCACTACGGAGACTATTGGTCGTCTACATTGTATATCGAAGACACGAATAAAGCATATATACAATATATTGATTCGGAATATGTTTCCGATCCTGAAGTTGACAAAGCGCCACGATATAGCGGATATTCTGTTCGCCCAGTTAAGCGCCCGTAAGTCAAGCACAAAAGTCCATGCGGCTTAAGATAATGTTAGCCTCCAAGGTCAAACTTGGAGGCTTTTTACGTAATCTACGCATACCGTCACGCAAACGTTAGACTGCACTTATGATGCAGTATTTCAATGGTTGATTATCAGTTTTTATTATTTGATTTTGTGTGGTCAGCGTTGCGAAAAAAATGCGTAACTTTGCACAACTTTTCTGGGAAAAGTGTGTAATACTTTTTAATGAAGAAACGAGATTCAACGAAATAATTGTAATTCTATAAAAAATAAAGCAATGGGATATTTGGAGTTTGACAAAACAGAACTTGTAAATCTTGAGAATTCCTTGACAAAAGAGGTGTTGCGCACCAACCGCGCGGGCTCGTATTCGCTCACAACGCTGATTGGCTGCAACAACCGTAAATATCACGGATTGCTGGTGTGCCCGCTGCCGCAGGTCGATGGCGGACGCCACGTGCTGCTCTCGTCGCTCGATGAAACTATCATTCAGCACGAGCGCGAATTCAATCTGGCTTTGCATAAATATGAGGGTGACAACTACGAGCCAAAAGGCCACAAGTATGTTACCGAATTCTATACCAACCCCATACCGACGCTCATCTACGGTGTTGGCGGCGTGGTTCTGAAAAAGGAGAAAATCCTTGTCAAGAGCGAGCCGCGGATGCTTGTCCGCTACACTCTGCTCGACGCTCACAGCGAGACCAAAATACGTTTCAAACCGTTCCTTGCCTTCCGCAACATTCACGCGCTGAGCAAGGCCAACCTTGACGCCAACACCAAGGTGAAGATGGTTGACAACGGCATCTCATCGTGTATGTATCAGCGCTATCCCGACCTTTATATCCAAACTTCGAAGAAGTGCGAGTTTGTGTCGGCACCCGACTGGTACTACAACATTGAGTACATTCTGGAGCAGAAGCGCGGCTACGATTTCAAAGAGGATTTGTTCGTGCCTGGATATTTCGAGGCGCCAATCAAGAAGGGCGAGAGCATCATTGTTTCGGCAGGATTGAGCGAGATTAAGACCAACACGCTGAAGAAGAAGTTCGACGACGAGGTGAGCGACCGCACACCGCGCAACAGTTTCGAGAACTGCCTGATTAACGGTGCCGCTCAGTTGTTCCTGAACGAGGGCAAGGAAACCCGCATTCTGGCTGGTTATCCGTGGTATCCCGCTCGCACCCGCGACGCGCTCATCGCACTGCCCAACCTGCTCTACAAGAACGAGACACCGATGATTTACAAGAGCGTTCTCTCAACGCTCATCAGTCAGATAACCAACACTTTGGCAAGCGGAAGCACCAATCTGGACGATTACGCCGACTGCCGTTCCGACGTGCCGTTGTGGCTCGTTTGGTGCATTCAGCAGATTGACAAGCAATATCCGCAGTACGACGTCTGGAAGGAATTCGGAAAAGACGTTAAGAAGGTGATGAACCTTTATCTGGAGCACAAAATCAGTTTCCGCATCGACGAGAACGGAATGGTTTACAATACATCGGACGCAGTGGCCAACACCTGGATGAACGCAACCATCCACGGCCGCCCCGTGATGCCGCGCAACGGCTATGCTGTTGAGACCAACGCATTGTGGTACAACGCAATAATGTACGTTCTCGACAAGAGCAAAGGCGACAAGACCTTTGGCAAGAAATGGGCTGAACTGGCCGAGAAAGTGAAGGGCAGTTTCGTTGCCACATTCTGGAACGATGAGCGCGGCTATCTGGCTGACTATGTGACATACGACTATGCAAACACACAAGTCCGTCCGAACCAATTGCTGGCTTGCGCCGTTGACTACACAATGCTCGACAAGCATCAGATTAAAGCCGTTCTGCGTGTGGTTGAGGAGCAACTGATGACCGCCTACGGCATCCGCTCGCTCACACCTGACGACCCGCGCTACGTGTCGCACTACCGTGGCACTGAGGAGCAGCGCGAGAACGCCGCCTTCAACGGCTCGGTTTGGCCGTGGCTCTATGCCGCCTACATCGACGCGCTGGCAAAAATCCAACCGCGTATGATTGAATCGCTGGTTAACAAGTTCCTTGAGACCTTCGAGCCTGAGATGAGAACGGCTGGAATCAGTTGTATATCAGAGATGTATCACGGTGACCCACCGTATCACGGAAAGGGCGCCATTTCGTTCGCATTGAGTTTCGCGGCACTGGTTTATATGAAAAAACTGTCGAACACTTTCGCAGGCGAGACCGCTGTTGAGGCCAAACCCGCCAAGAAAGCGGCAGCAAAGAAGGACCCGAAGAAATCAGAGCCGAAGGCAAAGGCAGAGCCGAAAAAAGCCGCAGCGAAGAAGGCATCGGTAAAAGCCGAACCAAAGAAGGCCACAGCGAAGAAGGAAGTGAAGAAGGCAGAGCCGAAGAAGGCCGCCGTAAAGGCTGAAACAAAGAAGGCATCGGCGAAAGCCGAACCAAAGAAAGCCGCAGTGAAGGCTGAAGCGAAGAAAGCATCGGCGAAGACCGCCAAAAAGGCCGAACCGAAAGCCGCTGCAAAGGCATCGAAAAAGAAATAAAGAACAATAAAAATAACTGATAATGAAAGTCTTAATGTTTGGGTGGGAGTTTCCGCCGCACATTTCTGGAGGTTTGGGCACCGCTTGCTACGGCCTGACCAAAGGTATGTCGAAGATTGACGACCTTGAGGTTATTTTCGTCGTGCCAAAGGCTTACGGCGACGAGGACCAAGAGGCCATCAAACTCGTGGGTGCGGGAAACATTCCGCTGAGAGTCACAAAATCAGAGAGTTATTCGGGACAAGTCAAGAACCTTCAATACATTGAGGTGGGCTCGAATCTGGTTCCGTACTCAACGCCTGAGGAGTATTTCGCGCTGAGAAACAACAAACGTTACTACGGCAAGCACATTGTTGAGGTGGGAGAGTCGGGCTGCATTCCGTTCACTGGAAAATACGGCGACAACCTGTTCACCGAAATCTACTACTACAGCTTGATTGCTGAGCAGATTGCCACAATGTACGACTTCGACATCATTCACGCCCACGACTGGCTGGCTTATCCCGCAGGAATGGCCGCGAAGCGTGTGTCGGGCAAGCCGCTTGTTGTGCACGTTCACGCCACCGATTTCGACCGTAGCGGCGGCCGCGTGAATCCTGCCGTTTACAACATTGAGAAAGCAGGTCTCGACGCAGCCGACAAGGCCATCACCGTCAGCAACCTGACGCGCGACATCGTTATCAACAAATACGGCCAATCGCCCGACAAGGTGGTGACCGTTTACAACGCCGTGGAGCCCAACCTGAAAGCCATCGACCGCGAGAAACGCGGCTTCGACGAGAAGGTGGTGACGTTCCTGGGCCGAATCACAATGCAGAAAGGTCCTGAGTTCTTCATTGAGGCCGCCTATAAGGTGCTCAAGAAGATGGACAACGTGCGGTTTGTGATGGCTGGCAGCGGCGATATGATGAACAAGATGATTGAACGCGCCGCAAGTCTGGGCATTATGGACAAGTTCCACTTCACGGGCTTCCTGCGCGGCGACGCTGTGTTCCGTATGTTCAAATACAGCGACGTTTACATTATGCCATCGGTTTCGGAACCCTTCGGCATCTCGCCGCTCGAGGCGATGCAGTCGGGTGTTCCTGTCATCATCTCGAAGCAGTCGGGTGTGAGCGAGATTCTGAAGCACGCCATCAAGATTGACTTCTGGGACATCGACAAGATGGCCAACGCCATTTACGCTCTGCTCAACTATCCCGCTCTTGCCCAAACCATCGGCGAGAACGGCTTGAAAGAGGCCAACAGCCTGCGCTGGGAAGAGTCGGCAAAACACGTTTACAACGTTTATAAATCAGTATTAAATCAGTAACCTTATAAAATTTGGAACTATGAAGCATTTATGTCTTTATTTTCAGGTTCATCAACCATTCCGCTTCCGCAAATATTCATTCTTCGATATCGGCAGCGACCATTATTACTACGATGACTATCTTAATGAGTCGATTCTGCAAAAGGTGGCGCGCAACTGCTATCTGCCAACCAACGAATTGTTGCTCAAACTGATAGAGAAGCACGGACGCAACTTTAAGGTTACTTTCTCAATCACGGGCATCGCGCTCGACCAATTCGAACTCTACGCGCCTGAGGTGATTGAGAGTTTCCAACGCCTGGCCAAGACAGGGCAGGTTGAATTCCTTGCCGAGACCTATTCACACTCGCTGGCTTCGCAGGCCAACATTGATGTGATGAAGAAGCAGGTGAAGGACCATTCGGCAAAGATTGAGAAACTCTTCGGTCAGAAGCCGAAAGTGTTCCGCAACACCGAGTTGATTTACTCTGACGAGGTGGGCGCCGCCGTTTACAAGATGGGCTACAAGGGAATGCTCACCGAGGGTGCCAAGCACATTCTGGGTTGGAAATCGCCTAACTTCTTGTATTACAACGCAAAAGAGCCGCAACTGAAACTTCTGTTGCGTAACTATACATTGAGCGACGACATCTCGTTCCGTTTCTGCGCAAAACATTGGACAGCAGATTCTTACGCTGCCCGTCTGAACGAGGTTCCCGACAAGGAGGAGATTGTCAATCTGTTTATGGACTACGAGACATTCGGCGAGCATCAGGAGAAGGAGACAGGAATCTTCCAATTCCTTGAGCATCTGCCCGATGCAGTGCTGAATCAGACCGATTTCCGCTTTGCCACACCGTCGCAGATAATCAAGAACGTGCAGCCTGTGGCCGCCATCAATGTTCCTTACCCAATCTCGTGGGCCGACGAGGAGCGCGACATTACAGCCTGGCTGGGCAACAATATGCAGAACGAGGCGTTCAGCAAACTCTACGCCCTGACCGACAAGGTTGCTCAGGTGAAGGCCCCGCAGATTCTGCAAGACTGGGAGTACCTGCAGACGAGCGACCATTTCTACTATATGTCGACAAAATGGTTCAGCGACGGCGAGGTGCACGCATATTTCAACCCCTACAAGACACCGTACGACGCTTTCATCAACTATATGAACGTGCTGACAGACTTCTCGTTGCGCGTGAACAAGGCTCTGCCCGACGCAGAAATCAGAACCTGCCGCGACGTTGAGAAACTGCAGGATATGGTGCTTGAGCAGAAGGCTGAAATCAAGAAACTGAAATCGAAAGTCAAAAAGGCATAGGCTGAATAAATTATCGTGATTATTAATTTGAAGTAAATGAGCGATTTAATTAAGCCAGCATTCTTATTTGAAACCAGTTGGGAAGTTTGCAACAAGGTGGGTGGAATCCACACTGTGATAACTTCGAAAATGCCGAATGAATATGCCGCTTACGGCGACAACATTATGTTCATCGGCCCCGATTTGGTTAGGGAAGAGGGCAATTCAGAGTTCACAGAGGACAAGAGCCTGTTTCCCGAATGGAAGGAGACGGCTGAGAAAGAAGGCCTGCGCATAAAGATTGGCCGCTGGAACGTGGCTCACAAGCCGCTGGCGGTGCTGGTCGATTATACTGTTTTTATTCCGCTGAAAGACAAACTGCTGGCTTCGTGGTGGGAGACCTACAAACTCGATTCCATCACAGGCGAGTGGGAGTATATTGAGTCGGTGCTGTTCGGCTATGCGGCTGGCAAGGTGGTGGAGAGTTACAAGAACTTCTATCTGCCTGATGCGCCAGTGGTTGCACAGTTCCACGAGTGGCAGACTGGCTCGGGCGTTCTCTATCTCGACCGCGCCTGCCCGAAGGTGGCAACCGTGTTCACCACACACGCAACGGTGCTGGGCCGCTCGGTTGCGGGCAACGGATTCCCGCTCTACAAGAGCCTGGGCTCGTTCGACCCCGACATCCGCGCACGCGAACTTGGCGTGATGGCCAAACACTCACTCGAAAAGACCGCTGCTCAGGTGGCATCGGTCTATACAACGGTGAGCAAGGTGACGGCCAACGAGTGCAAGGTGCTTTTGAATAACGAACCCGATGCAGTTACACCTAACGGATTCGCACTCAATCACTTGCCGCATATGGATGACAATGTGACCAAAGAAGCCCGCAAGAAACTTGCCGAGGTTACGGAGGCGCTGACAGGCAACAAGTGCGACGATGAGACTCTGTTTGTGGCAATCTCTGGCCGCTACGAGTTCAAAAACAAGGGCATCGACATCTTTATCGATGCACTCGGCAAACTGAACCAGCAGGGCGGTTACAAGCACAACATTGTCGGTTTCATTCTGGTGCCGAACTTCAACTACGGCCCGCGCAAATGCCTGCAAGACCGTCTGGCCGACAGCAATGTCCGCATACCCGACGAGCGCATCACAACGCACTCGCTCAACCCTGACTACTACGACCCCGTGATGGACAAAACCCATCAGTTGCAACTGACTAATAATCAGGGGCAGCAGGTGAATGTGGTGCTGGTTCCTGTCTATCTGAACGGCAACGACGGCATCTTCAATATGTCGTACTACAACCTGCTGAGCGGTTTCGATTTGACGGCCTTCCCGTCGTACTACGAGCCGTGGGGCTACACACCGCTTGAGAGCATCGCTGTTGGCGTGCCCACAGTGACCACAAGCCTTGCGGGATTCGGCCAGTGGATGCTGAAAAAGACCAGCGGAATCCAGGATGGCATTGAGGTTGTGACACGCACCGAAGACAACTACTGGGATGTGGTTGACGAACTGGTGAATGTCATCAACCGCGTTTACAAGATGTCGCCCGCCGACCGCGCCAAACTGCGCAAGCGCGCCAAAGAGCAGGCCAGCGAAATCAGTTGGGACAATTTGTTCCACTACTACGCCGAAGCCTACAGCAAGGCGCTCACACTGTCGCTCGCACGCGTCGACGACCAAATAATGCATACGAACAATAATTTTAATAATAGTCAAAAACTTATGAGTAACGAACCAATTTGGAAGAAGATGATTATCCATTCAGACCTTCCTGAAAGGCTGAAAAATCTGGATAATCTGGCAAATAACCTGTGGTGGTGCTGGAATTACGAGGCAATTGAGATGTTCAAATACATCGACCCCGAACTGTGGGCAAAGGTTGAGAAGAACCCAATCGCCCTGCTGAAGGTGGTTTCAACCGCCCGTCTGGCCGAACTTGAGAAAGACACTGCGTTCCTGGCCAAATTCGACCGCGTGTCGAAAAATTTTGCAGAATATATGAGCGTGGCACCGCGCAAGGATATGCCGCTGGTGGGCTACTTCAGTATGGAGTACGGCCTGACCGACAACCTGAAGATTTTCTCGGGCGGTCTGGGCATTCTGGCTGGCGACTACCTGAAAGAGGCCAGCGACTCGAATATGCCGATGGTTGGCGTCGGATTCCTTTACAAATACGGATATTTCACTCAAGAACTGACAGTTTCGGGCGAGCAGCAGGCAAGTCTGGTTCCGCAGAATATGGACAATCTGCCGATTTCTGCCGTTCTCGACGAGTTCAAACGTCAACTGACCATTTCGCTCAACCTGCCAGGACGTATGGTGAAAGCCCGCATCTGGAAAGTGCAGGTTGGTCGTGTGCCTTTGTATCTGCTTGATACTGAAGACCCCGACAACAGCGCAGAGGACCGCGCAATCACGCAGCAACTCTACGGCGGCGACTGGGAGAACCGTCTGAAACAGGAGATGCTGCTCGGTCTTGGCGGTATTCGCGCCCTGAAGGCGATGAACATTAAGCCGAACGTGTTCCACTGCAACGAGGGACACGCCGCAATGATTAACGTTGAGCGTCTGTCGGATTATGTTCAGCACGAGAATCTGACTTTCAACGAGGCTCTTGAGGCTGTCCGCGCTTCGTCGCTGTTCACCACACACACACCAGTTCCCGCTGGCCACGACGCCTTCGACCAGAATCTGATTCGCACCTATCTGCGCCCGATTCCAGAGCGTCTGAAGATTGATTGGGACACATTTATGAACCTTGGCCTTGCACCCGACGGCAAGTTCTCGATGAGCGTTCTGGCAACCCGCACTTCGCAGGAGATGAACGGTGTTTCGATGCTGCACGGCGATGTGACAAAGGAGATGTTCAAGTATATGTGGCCTGGTTTCTCGACCAACGAGTTGTATATCAACTATGTAACCAACGGCGTTCATATGCCGACGTGGGCTGCCAAAGAGTGGCGCCGTCTGTATGAGAGCACCTTCGGCGACGGCTTTATGCAAGACCAGTCGAACACCAAATACTGGGAGAAGATTTTCGACGTTCAGGACAGCGTCATCTGGGATTTGCGCAACCAACTGCGTAAGAAGTTGATTGACTACGTGAAGGCACGCTTCGAGAAGAGTTCGATTATGCGTCACGAAAGCCCGAAATATGTGGTTGAGACTTTGAGCAGACTCAACGAGCACACTCTGACAATCGGCTTCGCACGCCGCTTTGCAACCTATAAACGCGCTCACTTGCTCTTCAGCGACATCGACCGTCTGGCAAAAATTGTGAACAATCCGTCGTGCCCCGTTCAGTTCCTGTTCGCAGGTAAGGCTCACCCGCACGACAAGGCTGGTCAGGATTTGATTAAGAATATTGTTGAGATTTCGCGCCGTCCAGAGTTCGTTGGCAAGATACTGTTCCTTGAGAACTACGATATGGACCTTGCAAAACGTCTGGTTCGCGGTGTCGATGTTTGGTTGAACAACCCGACACGTCCGTTGGAGGCCAGCGGTACCAGCGGTCAGAAAGCCGAAATGAACGGCGTGCTGAACTTCAGCGTGCTCGACGGCTGGTGGGTTGAGGGTTACAAAGAGAAGGCTGGTTGGGCGCTTCCGCAGGAGCAGACCTATCAGAACCAACAGTTTCAGAACGAACTGGATGCAGCCACAATCTACAGCATCCTTGAGAACGAGATTATCCCGCTGTTCTATCAGCGCAACAACTTCGGCATCCCGACAGAGTGGGTTCAGTACATCAAACGTTCAATCGCAGGCATCGCACCGCACTTCACAACAAAGCGTATGCTCGACGACTACATCAACCAGTACTACTCGCCGCTCTACAAGCGCAGCAGCAAGGTCATTGCCGACAACTTCAAAGTTGCCCGCGACCTGTCGCGCTGGAAGAACAAAATTTACGAGAACTGGGATAAGATTGAAGTTGTTTCGGTTGACTTCCCGAGCACCCTTAAGACAGAGTTCAAGGCAGGCCAGAACTATCACGGTGAGGTGATTGTTGACATCAAGAACCTTGACATCGACGACATAGGAGTGGAGATGGTTATTATGGACCAGGACTGCACCAAGCTGCTCGACCGCAAGGAACTGAAACTCAACAAGCACGTCGACTCGATGGCATTCTTCGAAATCGACTTCAAGCTCGACCATCCGGGTTCATACGACTACGGTGTTCGTCTGTTCGCCAAGAACGTCGACCTGCCGCACCGTCAGGATGTTCCATTGCTCCGCTGGGTTTAATCAATTGTTGATTAGCAGAATACTCAATAGAAAACCCCGAAAGGCTGATGCTTTTCGGGGTTTTTAGTTTTACACGGTTTCTGTTAGAGAACAACGTAAACGCTTTGCCCTACAATTTGGCTTTATACATATAGCACTCGCCATCGCCATCCAATATGCAGAAATACAAAGTGTTGCTGCTTTTGCTGTACGTTATGCCGCCATAAAGATGCTTGCCGCTGAGACTGTATCTGGCTATCAGGTTTCCATCCCAATCGAATCTGAAAAGCTCGGTGTTTGCGTCCACAGTTTTCAACATATAATCAATATTTTCCTGCACACTTTCTTGAAGGTGTTGAGTATCAATCTCTTTTTCCACAAACCGATGTGTACGCTCGTTCAATACAAAAATGTTCTCGTCATCGCCGTATGGAGAACGGTAATAGAAATTTCTTCCGTAGCTTTCGTTCCACCAAACACCATCCATAAAATCATCAATTCTATACTTGCCGTCATCGGGCTCGGGGCCGTTTATCCTTTTTATCAGGTTCAATTCCATATCAAACACCTTTGCATACGGGCGGTATGCGTTGAAACAAACCACGCGGTTTTTCTGTTTGTTAATCGAAAAATATTCACGGGAAATGTTATCCATCTTGTATTTTACGCCTATGTAGTCAGATGCGTTGTACTCCGGAATGCATCGCCCGCTTTTGGTGAACCAATAGAATTCGGGCAGTTTCGTGTATGACTCGCAGCCATCAATAATGCCGTCGAAATAATAATCGTTGCCTGTCAAAAACAAAGTGTCGTCCACCGAACACCATTCCGACGGAAAATCGTCTCGTTCTGTTCTGATAATATCGGGCTTGTAATCGTTGCCGCGCATAATGGCGGAATCGAGATTAATCGGCACTAATTTGCCAGAGGGACACATTATATCTAAATGATTGAAAGAAAGTTGTGTGTATGAGGCGAGCAACTCGCGGGGACCACGTCCGTTGGTGAAATAATCGCCAATTATTTCGCCGTTGTTCAGATTGACCAAAGTCACCATCTTTTTCATCGGGAATGGATTCTGGAACTTACTCACAATCAAAACGCTGTCTTGATAGATGTACAAACTGTTTTGCCCCATAGTGTAATCTTCGGGCAAGTCGATTTTTTCTAACTGGAGCTGCTGCACGGGCGGCAGTTTTTCTTCTTCCAATGTTACAATCTCATATCCGAGGTTTGATTTTCCAGAGTTGCAGGCAGCCATTCCAATGGCCAACGCCGCGCAGATAATGGTTTTGTGGTTCATAGTTATGAGTTTTAAGTTATAAGTTATCAAGTTTTAAGTTTTCCGTTTGCGTTTCCGCCTTTACCAACGCTGGTTCCTTCCCCCAATCAAAGAATACTGGCATAAAGAGCGCGAGGGCGATGATGGAGAAGACCATTCCACCGATGACGCCCACCGCAAAGGCGAACCAGAAGACATCGTCGTTGCCGTCGAAGAGGAAGGGGATGAGGCCCAGCACGGTGCTGACAATGGTGAGCATTGTGGGCACAATCTTGCGGTTGAAGGCCTTGAGGTACGAGCGCAGCCCTGGACGGCGGCTGATGGCGCTCACGGTGTTGAACTCGGCCGTGAGGTAGATGCCCGCGTTCACCACAATGCCGCAGAGCATCACCATTGCCGCGTAGCCGCCCTGGTCGAAGGTGACGCCGAAGATGGGGTACACTAGGAACAGCCCGATGAAACTAACGGGTATCATCAGAATGATGACGAGCGGCTTCTTGAACGACTCGAACAGCGCCGAGCAAATCATCAGAATGACGGCCACCACGCCGAAGAGCAAGCCCGCCTGCTGGCGTTTCTGTCGGCCGCTCCAGTAGTAACCGCCGCCCGACTTGGCGCGGAAGCCCATCGGGAGGGTTTTGTTGAGGCGGTCAACCTGTTTCTCAATCAGTTTCGAGCGCAACTCCCACGAGCCCACATACTCAAACCCCACGTTGATGGAGTACTCCTGGTTCTCGCGGGTGATGTTCAGGCCTGTGCGGCTCTTGACAACCGAGCCCACATCGTTCAGGCGGGTTATCACGCTGTCAATCACCACCATATCGTTGCGGATGTGCCAGAGGTCGAAGTAGTCGCGCTCCTGCGACGAGAGCATCACGGGAGTGTTGTGGGTGCCGTCGAAAACCTGGCCAATCTCGCGGTGGTACATCTGCTCGCCAAGGAAATCGAAGTAGCGGTGCACGTTGATGCCCGTCTGCGTTATGCGCTTGCGGTCGAAATCGAGGCGGAACTCATTGCCCACAAACGAGTTCCAGCCGACTGAGAACCCAGCGTCGCTCACGCGGCGGTTGTTTTTGAGCGTGTCAATCAACTCCTCGGCGTAGCGGTAGAGTTGGTCGTAGTTGTAGCCCAGCAGTGTTATTGAGTTGCTCCACGATGTTCGGTAAACGCTGTTGCTCAGCGAGCGGTCGTTCTCGTCGAGTGCGCTCACATACCACGTTGCGCCGCCGTAGCCGCAGGCCTTGCGCCAGAGTCGGTCTTTGAGCACGTAGGGGAAGCGCGAGTGCTCAAACTCCTTCTTGAACCGAATCTCGATGCTGCCGTTGGTGCCCGAGAGCGATGTGCGGAAATCGCTAATCTCGTCGAACTGACTGAGCCAGTTCTCCATCTGAATCACAATGTCGTTGAGTTGCTGCACCGAGCAGCCTTCGGGCATCTGCGCCTCAACGCGGAGAATCTTCTCAGGCCTGGCCTCGCGGTAGAACGAGCCGCCGCCGTTCATCTTCTTGCAGAACAGATTGAACGAGCCGCCCAGAATGTTCTCAAACCACTCCTTGTTCTTCTGGTACCATTTGCCGCCGATGGTCTCGTTGTAGAAGCCCACCAGACCGCCTTTTTTGGCCGCGTCGTCGTACTCTGCGAAACCGCTGTGGCGAACCTCGGTTGGCAGCAGATTGACGGGCAGGCCGAAGCCCAGCACCAGCACCACAATGAAAATCCAGCGGTGGCCGCGGCACCAGGCAATCAGTCGGGCGTAGCGGGCGGTGAAGCGCACAATGCGGCGTTTCCGCTTGACGGGCGTGTTGGCCACACCACGCTGGCGCAGCGGCATCTTGTCGAGCAGGGCGGGCACAAACCAGAAGGCCACGGCCAGCGAGAGCGAGAGGTTTATGACGATGACCCAGATGAATCCCGACAGGTGGGTGAGTTGCTCCTGCGGCAGGAAGAACACCATCAGCAGCGCGGCAATGGTGGTGAGCAGAGCGCCCGTCACGGCGCCCATCACGCGGCGGTTGCCGTAGTAGGTGTAGTGGTCGGCCACAACAATGGCCGTATCGATGATGATGCCCAGCGAGACGGTGATGCCTGCCATCGAGTAAAGTTCAATGTCGATGCCGAAAAGGCAGTAGAAGATGGCCGCCGCGAGCAGGTTGGCCAGAATGGTGAGCCCGATGATGGCCAGATAGCGCAGGCTGCGGCTCACAAGCAGCACAAAGAGCAGCAGAATGGCCAGCGACATTCCTGCGCGGAACAGAATCTTGTTTATCTCGCGCTTGAGCGACACCGACGCGTCCGACGTCTGCTCAATGGCGAACTTGGGCGGGAAGGTGAGTTTGATTTTCTCCATCATCTGCTTCACGGCCGCGCACACGCCGATGGTGTTGATGCCTTCGGCTCCGAAAACGTACACATCGATGGTGTTCAGGCCGTTGATGCGGTTGTACTGCGTGGGCAGTTTCTCCTCGTAGGTGACGCGCGCGAAATCGCCCATCACAAAGAGCCGCCCGTTGGACTCGGCCACTGGAATCTGCTCAATCTCGCTATGGCTGCCGCCCATTTTCAGGCGCACAAGCATCATCTGGCCCGTGGTGACCATTGTGCCAGCAATATCGTTGCGGAAGTAGTCGCCGAAAGCCTTTGTCAGATGGTTGGGCGTGAGGCCCGCGGCCCGCAGCGCGTCGGGGTCGAAGCGGATGACCCACTGGAACGGCATTGCGCCCGATGTGCTGACGCTCTCAACGCCGTCGATTCGCGAAAGCGGAGTGACAATGTGCTCCTCGGCGTAGCGCGCGATGGCCTCGGGGGGCATATCGGCGTTGATGGTGTAACTCATAATCATCGGGTTGCCGCCCGAGCCCGACACCGAGCCCGAAACGTAGGGGTTCACGCCCTCGGGCAGTTTGTTTTTTATTTGCCGCAGATGGGTCGATACCTCGAAGCGGGCCGTTTCAATGTCAACATCGTCTTTGAAGCGAATCTGCACGTAGCCGCCGCCCTGGTACGACTCGGCCCGCGTGTAGTCGATGCCGCCGATGGTGTTCAGCGCGCCCTCAATCACCGATGTCACCTCCGACTCGGTGACGCGCGCCGAGGCGGGATAGTTGAAACTCACGCTGACCTGGCTCTGCTTGGGGCTGGGGCTGTACTGCAGGCGCAGAAGCGGCAGCACGGCAGCCCCGACAATCATCAGAACCACCATTATCAGTATGACTGAAAACGAGGAAACCCGCCGACCGTTTTGTTGCAACATATTCAAAATCAGATTTTTTCAGTTTTACGATAGATGGCGTAGTAGGCTATCGGCACAAAGAAGACGCTCACCAGCGTGCCAGCCACCATTCCCGCAATGAGCGCCAGCGAGAGCGGATACTGCAAGTCGCTGCCCATATCGCCCTTGACAAGGAACGGCGCAATGGCCAGAATGGTTGTCAATGAGGTCATTATGATGGGTTTCAGACGGCGGCGGCCAGCGTCCATAATGGTGCGTTTCAGGCTCATTCCGCTTGCGCGCAGACGGTTGATGGTGTCCACCTTCAAAATACTGTCGTTGATGACGATGCCGCACATCACCACAATGCCAATCATCGACATCAGGTTGAGGCTCTCGCCGAAGATTTTGAGCGCCAGCATTGCCGCAAAGATGTCGGTGAGCAGTTCGAGCATAATGATGAGCGGCTGCACAAGGCTCTCGAACTGCGCCGCCAGAATGAAGAACAGCAGCAGCACCGAGATGAGCAGCACCATACACATCTCTCTGATTAACTCGCGGTTGGTGAAATAGGCGCCCGAGAAATCGACCTCGAACCCGTCGGTCTGGCGCACCACCTCGCGGATGGCCGCCATTGCAGGCTCCACCTGGCGGCCGCTGATGTTGAGCGGAATGGGGTAGTACTCGCCGTCGGCACCCGAGGTGATGGTTTTCAGGTCGCGGTTGCGGGTCTCCTTCATCAGCACGTCGAGCGGAACGCTGCCGCCCTTGGTGGCAATCTGGCAGCCGCTGATGAGGTCGGCGGCCTGCTTGTGGCCCGCGCCAATCACTATCGGCTCCGACACATCGCCCTTGCTGATGCGCAGTATCTGGTTGTCGTTCATTGCGTTGCGCAGATATTGCATTATCTGGTCGTAACTGACGCCGTAGAGCGCGAGCCGCTCGGGGTCGGCCACAAGTTCAATGTAGTCGTTCCACTCAATGGGCTGCACGCCAGCGTCGGGCAGGGCGGCGCGAATCTGGTCGCAGACGGCCGTGAGCGCGGCAGGCGTTGGCGGTTCGCCGCCCGTGGCCCGCAGACGCACGGTGAGCGGCGGCTCCTTCTCGGCAAAAATCATATCGAAAATGTTGCCCGCGGCTCGGCTGCTCACCACCGATTGCGGCCACTGGCGGCGCATTGTCTCGGCTATCTGTTTCTCAATCAGTGCAATATCGTCGGGCGATGCGGCTTTGATGTAGATGACAGCCTCGGTGGGCGTTATCTCGCCCGTGTGGGCAAGCACAAACTGCTGAGAGCCGACCATACAGGTGGATTGCCTGATGAGGCTGCCGAATTGGCCAATCAGGCTTTGGCAGCGGCGGTTGTTCTCCTCAACGGTGATGCGCTCGTTCCATTCGATGCTCACCAGTGTGTCGGAATGGGCCATCAGCGGCAGCTTGCGTTTCTCAAGATTGGCAAACAAGACGCCAATCAGCACCACCGAAGTTCCCAGCACTGCCCACACCACGGCGCGGCGGCGGAAAAGCCACTTGAGCCAGCGGTCGTAGATGCGGGTGAGCCAAAGCCCCTTTTCGCGCGGAAGCGGACCGCCGAAATTCTGGCTCTGACGCTTGTAGAGCAGGTTGTAGAGCACGGGCATCAGCAGCACCGACACGGCCAAAGCCGACATCAGCGTGATGCTGACGGCCATTGCCTCGTCGTAGAAAAGAGCTCCCGCAATGCCGCTCATAAAAATCATCGGCACAAAGATGGCGCAGGTGGTGAGCACGGAGCTCAACATCGGGGTGAAAACCTCCTGCGAGCCATAGACGCACGCATCGGAAAGCATCTCGCCCTTGCGCCACCGCTGCGTTATGTTGTCGATGGTGATGATGGAGTTGTCGACCATCATACCCAGGCCCAGAACAAGGCCCGAGAGCGATATCACATTGATTGATATGCCGATAACGTAGAAGAAAAGGAACGAGAGGATGAGCGCCGTGGGGATGGTGACCACCACCAGCATCGGCGACTTGAAATCGTGCATAAAGAAGAAGATTATCAGGCAGGCGAACAACGCGCCGAAAATCAGGTTCTTAATCATATTGTTGATTGAGTAGTCGAGCAGCTCGGTCTGGTCGCGGGTGACGGTGAAGCGCATTGTGGGGTAGTCTTCGGCGAAAGCCTCCATCAGCTTGCTCACGCCTTTCTGCAAGTCGGCCATACGGGCCTCGGTGCGCTTGATGACGGCCATTGTGACGCACTGGCGGCCGTCGGAGGTTATCATTCCCTTCATTGTCTGCGGCTGCTCGCGCACTTCGGCAAGGTCTTTGAGCTGATAAACGCGGTCGTGGATTTTGAGCCATACGTCCTCAACATCGGTGCGGTTGAGCAGAGCCGACTCAAAGCGCACGTCGAAGCGGTACTCGCCGTCGCGAATGGAGAGGCTGCCCAGATGCACGTTGGCACCGTTGACGGCCTCTGACAGCTGCTGCTCGGTGATGCCCAACGACTGCAGTTTCTCCATATCGGGCACAATCAGCAGCTCGGGGTGCAGCAGTCCCGACACATCCACCATAGCCACCTCGGGCAGCTGCTCAATGCGGCGCACAATCACCTGGCGCGCGAAGGAGCTCATCTCGAGCGTCTGCTGCTCGGTGACAATGGAGTCGGCCAGCGTGATGTTGATGAAGAAGGCTGGGATGTCGGTTGCGCTGGCGCGTGCCACCACAGGACGGTCCTCGCCACGGGGCCAGTTGGCCATTGCGCGGTCGATGCGCTCATTCACGTCGATGAAGATGTAGTCGGCATCGGAGCCGTAGTCGAACACCATTGAGATGACGCCGCTACCGTCTTTGGCCGTGCAGTTTATCTGGTTCAGATGCGGCACCTGCACCAGTTGCGAGCGCAGCGGGTTAATCATTGTCTCGTTGAGCTCACGCGCCGACTTTCCCGCCGACGACACCTGAACGGTTATCTGCGGAATATCGATGTCGGGCACCAGCGACACAGGCAGCATATTGATTGCCGCCACGCCGAGCACCAGCACTGCAATGAGCACCATTGTAACTGCGATTGGTTTGTTTATCAGCTGTTTGAACATAGTTTTTTGGTATTAGGTGTTTGGTGTTGGTTTTTGGGGAATGGCGGACGCGGCACGCCACGTCCCTACCTATGCCTTATGCCTTTTTAACTTATAACTTTTAAAACTTATTACTTAATACTTTACTTCTCTAATCTTTCAATTTGATTTTCGCCAATATGTTTGCCTCGCCAAGATCCTCGGGTTCAAGACCTTTGATGTAGTCGGCGTTGCGCTCCAGGCAGGCCTGCAATTCGGCTTTCGTTTTTTGCAAACGCTCGTCGGGTTGGTCGCCGAGGTTTTCGAGCAGAGCAGCCAAATCTTTGTAAAAATATTTCCCGTAGAGATATTTTCCATCGGAAGACAAATAATACATTCTATCTAACAAATTAGCCACTATGTTTTCAGACTTACTGCGATCAATAGATACAACTTTGTTTGTGCGTTTGTCAAGCATCGAGAAATAATAAGTGCCACTCATTTTATATCGAAATACCAGGAACCGCCCCGATTCGCCAAAATCAAAAAAACTACCATCATACGAATCTATCTTTTCAAAATAATGAGAATCGCGAGGGTCAAGACTATTTGCAATTTTTACGGTCAATGGATTGGGCTGTACCAACTCAATATTCCGCTCAATGCCGCTGCAGAGCGAATAAAGATGGGTGTCATACGAAAGGAAGAATCGGACAGTATCATCGTTAACAAAATATGGATTTGCATAGCCGATATTTAACCAAGACTTGCTTTGTGGTATTGTAAAATATCTCGATTTAATGTTGAACGATTCGTCAGTCAGCAAGATGGCTGGCCTTACGGAGTCTGACTGTCTGTCTCCGCGCAAAAAGAACGCATAATCTCCGTTTTTAAGCCGCATTATGTGGTTGTAACCCGAAAACGAATCTTCACACTCGTGCATTTTGCCAAGGAACGCGCCTTTTGAGTTGTACTGGCGGATGATATGCTTCTCGTCGTAAACACAGAAGTTGTCGCCGACACAAAACATATCGTAGAAATGCACTATTTCGCCAGGACCGTTTCCAAGGATTGCTCTGCTCGATATTTTTTCGCCCGTCCGCTTATCGAAACAAAGCATTTTCATTGTTTCGTCCTCAAACATATACATATAGTTGTCGGAAAAGACGAAATGCGGAGAGAAGATGAACGCCCAGTCATCGTCCATCTGCAAATTCAACAACGATATTGACTCAATGTTGTCGGCAAAAGCAACACTGTCAACAGTTCCAGGAAGTTCAACGCTGCTGGATACAGCCACTTCGGTTTTGCTGCCGCTGTTGCAAGCGGTCAGTGCTGCCGCCAGTGCGAGGGCGGCGATGGTTAAGAGTTTGTGGTTCATAGTTTTATGTTTTTAATTTTTTTTCGTTAGCGCCCTAACGGGCGGAAATTTTTAGAAAATTTGATTTAAAAATTATTATAAAATTCTAAATATCAATTTTTTATAAATTTTCTTTTAAATTTTATTCCAATTTCCCGCGAAGCGGCATCCTTTAATTTTCAATCCTTCAATTTAATCTTCAAAATCACGTTGGTTGCCTCGCGCTCGTCTTCGTCAAGACCTTTGATGTATTCGGCGTTGCGGTCGAGATAGGCGCGGAACTGGGCTTGCGATTTCTTTAGGCGGGCGTCCAAAAGGTCGTCGTTGCCATCGAAAAGTTTTGCCGCACAACTGCTCTTGCACTTTGCGTAGATGTATTCGCCGTCGGAATAAAGAACCTCCATAGTGGAGAAAATCCTATACAGATAATTCGGCACGTTTCCCTCGTCATCACCATCGGAATATAGTGATACCACGCTGTTTGAGCGCTTGTCAATCATAGCAATGTATGTTTTATGGCTGATATAGTATCGGAAACAAATAAACCGCCCCGACTCGCACAGATTGCCGAAAGAGCCGTCGAGTTCGAACAATTTGTTGAAAGCGTCTGTGGTGTGAGTCCGCATAATCTCATTCGAGGCATCGATAAAGATTTCAGCCGTTTGCGGATTAGGCAGACCCAGTTCGGTGCATTGTTCGCTGTCGCCGCAGAGCGAATAAAGGTGGTTGTCCATATTGCTATAGAAGAAGAAACGAATGGCGTCGCCGCTGGCGCAATATGGCTTTCCTCCACCCATCATCACAATCACCAAACGCGGAAGTGGCAAGGCGAAATGCTCCGCTTTGATATTGAACGACTGGTCGGCTATCAACACTTGGTTGAGGACAGAATCCGACGTTTGGTAACTGTGCCTAATCAGCACAAAATCACCGTTTTTCAGGCGAAACATATCTCTAATGGGAACCGTGTCGCCAAAATCGTGTATCTTACCTAGGAAATGGCCGTTGTTGTCGTACTGGCGGACAATTCCCATTCCATCGAGAACGAACAGCGTGTCGCCGACGCAGAACAATGCGCTCAATCCGTTTATTTCGCCAGGGCCGTTGCCTCGGAGCATACGGCCTGTCAGTTTTTCGCCCGATTGAAGTTTGAGGCTAGTCAGCCGCAACTTCTCGCCGCATACCATATATAAATAATTGTCGGACAAGGCGAATTGCATTCCGTCCTCGAACACCCAGTCGTCGTCCATTTGGAGGTTCAGCACGTCGATTGACTCGATGTTTGCCACAAACGCCTCGTTGTCAACGCTTCCAGTAAGTTCGATGTGGTCGGTGACGGCGTTTTCGGTTTTGCTGTTGCAAGCCATCATTGTGGCACAGATGGCGGCGATGGATAAGAGGTTGGTTTTCATATTAATTCATTTTTGATTAACGATTTTTGATTTCGGACGCGGCACGCCACGTCCCTACTAATGCCTTTTGCCTAATGCCTTAAAATTCAATCCTTCAATTTAATCTTCAAAATCACGTTTGCCGCGTCGCGCTCGTCTTCGTCAAGACCTTTCAGATATTCGGCATTGCGCTCCAAATAGGCGCGGTACTGGGCTTGGGTTTCACGAAGGCGGGCATCTAAAAGATTGTCGTTGCCTTCGAGAATGCTGGCAAATGTACCATTCTTACATTGTACGTAGATTTGGTCACTGTCCAGTTTAACAACAACTGATTCAGTAAAAAATTTGCTGACAATATCTGCGGTCGTTTCCACATCGTTGTTGGTTTTCTGTATTGATACGACTTTGTTTGTATGCTTGTCAAGCATCGCCCAATAATCTTCCTTCTCAAAATGATAACCGAATGACAAAAATCGCCCCGAACCACACAATGAATGAAAAGGACCATCATATTTTTCACGAGCCATCTTGAAATTTTCTCGAAGCACCTTAAAATCACCTATATCAAATAATTCATTAGCCTTTTCTGGTGTTATCGGATTCGGAACAACTAACTCGATGCATTGTTCGGTACCGCTGCAAAGTGAGTAAATGTGATTGTCGTATGCGCAAATCATACGAATTGTATCGTCATCTACATAACAAGGGTCGCTGCCCAAAATTTCGGTATGGGCTCGGGAGACGGCAAAATGCTCGGATGTGATATTGAACGATTTGTCAGCCAAAATTAAAGCAGCAGTTGCCGAGTCTGTGTAGTGGTCGTTTCTTGGAGAAACAAAAGCGTAATCCCCACTATTCAGCCTTACAATGTGGTAACACCATCCCAAATTGCTGAACTCGTGCATTTTGCCTATATAGTTGCAGTTTTGGTTGTATTGGCGGATAACACTTCGGGTGTCGTAGATACAGCAAGTGTCGCCAACGCAAAACAATGAATTTATTCCTATTGTCTCGCCAGGGCCATTGCCTTTGAGTGTACGTTCAGCCAATTTTGCTCCAGTTTTGCGGTCATAACACGACAATCGCAAATCAATCTGGTCTGCCATATATATATAACTGTCGGACAATCCAATATTCATTTCACTCATAAAAGTCCAGTCGTCGCCCATTTGCAGGTTCATCACCGAGATTGATTCCACATTGTTGGCAAACGCCTCGTTGTCAACGGTTCCAGGGAGTTCAACGCGGTTGGTGACAGCGGTGTCGGTTTGATTGCTGTTGCAAGCCATCATTGCGGTGCAGATGGCAGCGATGGTTATTATGTTGGTTTTCATCATTTTAATTGTTAATTCCTAAATCCTAATTCCTAAATTCTCAATTACTTATGCCTAATGCCTTAAAAATCAATCTTTCAGTTTTATTTTCAATATCACGTTTGCTGCTTTGCGTTCTTCGGGTTCAAGTCCTTTTAGGAATTCGGCGTTACGCTCCAAATAGGCGCGGTACTGGGCTTGCGTCGCCTTCAGGCGGGCGTCGAGAACATCGTCGTGACCCTCAATCAGTTCGGCCATACGTGCGTTTTGCGCCTTGGTGTAGATGAACTTGCCATCGGTTTGGAAAATGGTTGTCTTGTTGAAGAAATCGGCCAGAACTCCAGCAGCATTGTCAGCGTTTCCGCCGTTGGCACGTATCGACACAACGCTGTTTGTGCGCTTGTCGAGCAGCGATGTGTAGCGGTTGCGGTCGCAACTATAGACGAAACTGACGAACCGGCCCGACTCGGTCAAGTTGCCGAACATTCCATCGTACTCAAACACCGTTTGGAAATCAATTTCACCGTATGTCGCCTTTTGCATAACCTCTGCCGGCAGTGGATTGGGAACCACCAGCTCGGTGCAGCTTTCGGTCTCGCCGCAGAGCGCGAAAATGCGGTTGTCGCTCGCCAGGAAGCCGCGCACGGTATCGCCTTTCGAATAGTAAGGTCTTGACACGCCCGACCCAAGACTATTATGCCTTTCCTGAACGGGGAAATGCCGCGACAGGATATTGAACTGCATGTCGGTTATCAAAACAGGCTGGTCGTCACCGCCGCCTGAGGTCACCAATGCATAGTTTTTGCTGCCAAACTGCATCACATTATAGTGCGACAGCTCTTCACCAAGCTCATGAAGTTTGCCCACGAATGCTATTTTGTGGTCGTATTGGAGAATTACGCCTTTATCGTCGTAAAGGCAGAGCGTGTCGCCATTGCAGAACATTGTGCTAATATACATAAACTCGCCAGGTCCGTTGCCCTTGACCATGCGCGAGGCCAACTTATCACCGGTCTGGCGGTCGAAGCACATAAGAAGCGACTGCTTGCCTTCAAAAAGGTAAACGTAATTATCGCCGATGGCCATCCACGGATAATTGGCAAACGCCCAATCGTCGCACATTTCAAGATTCATCACCGATATTGACTCCACGTTCGCTGCAAACGCCTCATTGTCAACCGTTCCAGGAAGCTCCACGCGATTGGTGATGGTGATATCGGTTTTTTTGCAGGCCATCATTGTGGCGCAGATGGCGGCTATGGCTATTATGTTGGTTTTCATCATTTTAATTGTTAATTCCTAACTCCTAATTCCTAACTCCTCAATAACTTATGCCTAATGCCTAGTGCCTAGTGCCTTAAATAATCAATCCTTCAATTTAATCTTCAGCAGCACGTTGACAGCGTCAAGTTCTTCAGGTTCAAGGCCTTTGATGTATTCGGCATTGCGCTCCAGATAGGCACGGTACGAGGCTTGCGTCGCTTTCAGGCGGGCATCCAAAAGGTCGTCGTGGCCTTCAAGAAGTTTGGCCATATTGCTATTCGGAGTCCTTAAATAAATGTAGCCGTCGGCGTTTTTAACGGGGCCTGATTTCAAAATCAAGTTGCCAACAATGCTTGCGGTCGATTCAAGATTGTCCTCAACATCGCTTATCAATATTGATGTGGCCTTGTTTGTGCGATAGTCCACAGTTGTCATATAATGGTCATCCCCAATATGATAGGATAACAGCAAAAACCGCCCCGAACCGCAAATGGTGCTGAAAGTTCCATCGTAGGTGTCAAGCGCCATAAAGTCGCCACTTGCAAACGATTCGTTGGCTATTTCTGGGGTAACCGGGTTTGGCACGGCAAGCTCGGTAACTTGCTCAGTTTCACCGCTAAGTGTGTAGAGTTTGCAATCGAAAAGAAATGTTGAGCGGATGGTGTCGCCAACAACAAAGCAGGGGTCGATGCAGTCAAAAAATGATATTTGAGCCTGCGGCACGTCAAAATGCTTCGATATGATGTTGAAATCCTTGTCGGCAAGCATCATGGCGGGATTGTTGTCGTCAGCGTCGGGGTTGGTTATCGACACAAAAACATAGTTTCCGTTGTCGAGTCTGACAATGTTGTAGCGCCAGCTCAAATCGCTGAACTCGTGCATTTTACCAATAAAATGGCAGCCGTTGTCGTACTTGAGAATGCTGCCTTTTGAGTCGTAGATGCAGAGCGTGTCGCCGATGCAAAACAATGAGTTCAATTCATTTATCTCGCCCGGGCCGTTGCCGTTGATGGAGCGGTTCGACAGTTTTTCGCCCGTCTGGCGGTTGAAGCATGTCAGCTGCAGCTTTGTGCTCTCAATCATATACAAATAATTGTCTGACAGGCAGATGGAAACCATTTCCGCAAGCGCCCAGTTGTCTTCCATCTGAAGGTTCTCTACTGAAATCGACTCCACGTTGGCGGCAAATGCCTCGTTGTCAACGGTTCCGGGGAATTCAATGCGGTTGGCAGTGTTCTCGCTGTTGCAGGCTGCCATCGCTGCTGTCAGTGCAAGGGTGGCAAGCGTTAAGATGTTGTTTTTCATTGTTTTGTGGTATTTAAGTGTTTATTTGTTTTTGCGCGGCGTAGAGACTCGATAATATCACGTCTCTACAGCATTCACATTTTTAATTCTTGTTTAAATATTTGTCTTTCAGTCGGAATTGCATATAAATCGGATTTCCGTCGTTGTTGTTTTTCAATGCCTCGATGATACGTTTGCCGGTGGCAGACAGCTCCTCGTCGGGGTTGATTTTGCCCTCCCAATCGCCTTGAATCAGCATGGTATAAACGCCGTTGTCAATCATTCCGGCACGAGCCATTGTAATCAAACCGCCGATGTGCACTTCGTAGTTGTGGACGCTGTCGCGTGTGGCGATGGCCAGATGACGATATTCATGCTGGTTGAGAACCGCTTTGTACCAATAGGCCAGCGTGGAACCATCGAACTGGGCGTTGTAGCAAGCTATTGCGAAGTCTTTAAAAGTAATTGCTGTATAGCCGTTTCCAAGGTCGATTTCATATTGTTTGTCTTTGGTCAGTTCCATATCGCCGTTGTCGAATGTCGCCACTTTCTGCATCTGGCCTTCGTTATATTGGTAAGCAGTGACGTATTCATGTATCGTCGTCACAATTAAATCGTCGCCCGAACGTGAGTAGGAGGGGAACATATACATTCGCCCAAATCCATTCATATCGGTTAATTTTGTCATCGTTTCTCCGTCGAACTCATAAATGGCGCAGCTGTCCCGACTTGGTGTCATGGCTGTTATCAGCAGACGGTTGCGGCCAAGCGCAATCATATCATTAACTTTGTAATCGGTAGGGTAGTACGACACGAATTTGAACGGCGATGTTTTGAAACACATTATCCGCCCGCGGCGGTCGAAACCGTAGAGAAGGCTGTCGGCTGGCAGGTACGAAAAACAGTCAAGATAGTTGTACTCGGTTGGGCCGTTCCCCGGTGTATGGAGTTTTTCTGTCACCTGGCCGTTTACAACATGATAGAACGTCTGACGATGGTAACTGTCGCCGATGATGAAATCGTTGCTGTTTCCACTCATATAAAGCCGAAGCTCATCAATCGGCTCGTCTGATTTAATTGGTTTAATATCAACAATATCTGCGATTTCTTCCAAATCGATGTTCTCGAAATTCCACACATCGTTTTCAATCACCCATTCGTCGGATGAATGATTTTTGCTGCCGCTGTTGCAAGCGGTCATCGCAGCCGCCGTGGCAAGCATTGCGATAGTTAGAGTTCTGATTCTCATTAGTTTGTGGTATTTAATTGTTTGTTATGTCTGGCCTTAGCCCTCGTTTTTAATTTTCAATTCTCCATTGTCAACTGTCCATTGTCCATTCTCAATCATTCCCTTCAACCTCAATCTCCACATTATCACCCAGATTCAGGTTTCCTGATATGATGATGGAGTCGCCGATGTTAAGCTCGGCTCCGCGCTCGGTGTTCGGCTCCACAATGTGCTCGGCGGAGTTGCTCATCACCACCTTCACGTAGGTCCAGACGCTGCGTCCATTGGCCGATTTGAAAAGCACCTCCTGACCGTCGCGGATAACAACGGCGCTCTTTGGCACTGTGAGCTGGTCGGCAATGGAGTCCTCAACCACCACCTTCACGTTCATTCCGTCAATCAGGCCCTGTTCGCCCTTTACGGTTGCGGTGACTGCAATCTGGCCGTTCTTGTCAACCGTTGGGTTGATGGCCAGAATGCTACCCTCGATGGTGAGTTGTGTGTTGGCGAACGGCGTAATCATCACTTTCTGCCCCACGCGGATGAAAGGATATTCAGTCTCCAGAACGCTGAAGCGCACTTGGTAGCGGCTGTCGTCGATGATGGTGCAGAAGGTGCCGTTGGTTGTTTCGTGCTCGCGTCCCTTCAGGTCGATGACCTTTCCTGCAAAAGGAGCCCGCAACTCGCACTCTTTAAGCTGCTTGCGGGCATTTTCAAGCGACATTCGAGCCTCGGTGTAGCCCGTGTTGATGAACACTGCGCGGCGCTGGTTTTCGGGCATCGAGCCAGTGTCGGCAATGGTCAGGTCGTAGTCGAGCAGACGGTCCTGCAGCTGCAAAAGTGCCTTGTCGTAGGCCAGCTGCGACTGCTTTAGCTGATGCTGCGCCTGACTCTTGTCCAAAGCGGCCACCACAGCGCCAGCGGCCACTGCCTGACCTTCGCGGTAGTTGATGCGCTCAACGGTTCCCTGCTGCGCGAATTGCAGCGAGGCCTTGCCTTGAGCCTCCAGTTTGCCGTTGCACACAAGCTGTTTGTTGAATGTGCGGCGCTCAAGGCGCACCACCGTAACCTTGTTTTTCTCGCCCGAATAGCTGCCACGGGCCATTTCACTTTCGGCCTCGTCAGTTTTCTTGCCCGAGCCGCATCCGGCCACTGTAATCATCGCCAGAGCAGCCAGAAAAAATTGTGTATGTTTCATTATTCCTGAAGTTTGTCAAATTCAATATTGATGTCGGTACCCGACAGATAATCGAACAGCGTGGCCTTGCGGATGCCGAAATAGCTGTTCCAGAAGTTGCCGATGTTGCTGATGTAGGTGTTCACGGCATTGTCGCGCTCGGTGCGGATTTGGTTCATATCGGTCACTGATATTGTTCCCGCCCCGAAGTTCTTGAGGGCTATGTTGTACGACTCGTTGGCAATCTCGGCCGCGCGGCGCGAAATCTCGCACTGGCTGTATTGGTTGTTGAATTCGGTCACTTGCGTGAAAAGGTCCTGGCGGAAATCCACCATCTTTTGCTCCAGCTCGCTGTGGGTGCGTTCTGATTGCGCTTTCGCCATCTTCACATGGCCCTTGCCCAATCCCCAGTCCACAATCGGGATTGTGAGCGAAATGCCCACTACCTCCTGGTCCTGCAGCGTGGCGAAACTCTCGTCGAAGGTGGCCGCCGTGCCCGACATTCCGAACCGTGCGTTCACCGACGCCGAAAATCCCCGGTTCGATTTGGCCTGCGCCACGTTCTCGTCGGCCTGCAGTTCCTGAATGGTCTGGTTCATCTCAAACGACGAGTTGGCAAGCGCTCGGGTGAGCACCTCCTCATAGTTGAGGGCCACAACCGGCACCGTGTAGTTGATGTTGAGTAGGATAGTGGCGTTTTCCGGTGCCCCGATGAACGAGCAGAGCTGATTGAGTGCCGTGCGCATCTGCAGCTGCGTGGTGTTAAGTGAGAGCGAGTCTTTCAGCACAGAAAGCTCCAGCTGCAGCAGTTTCTCACGATCGATGGTTCCCATATCGAACCGCGTGAGAGCCGTCTGATAGAGGCGCTTGCTCTCGTCGAAGCTGGTGATGGCGCGCTCGTAGCTGGCCTTGGCACTGGCGTAGTCCCAAAAATAGCGGACGGCAGTCTGCGCCACCTGCTCCATATTTTCAATGTATAGCCGCTTGGCATACTCGTAGTTCAGTGGCTCAATTTTCTTGTTCCACTTGAAGCGGTTGAATCCCCAAAGCGATTGTGAGTAAGAGAGAAACAATGGCTGCGCGTAGTACGATGTCGAGCGGTTGGGGTCGTACTGGTCGAGCCGGTTGAGCGATGTTCCGAACACCAGCGTGCCGCCCGTTAGCCCGATGTTCTGCGAGATGGAGAGTGTCACATCGTTCGTCATCGAGTAGTTGGTGCGGTAGGCCTTCTCACCAGTCTCAAATTTCGTCACCTCGCTCACTGAGCGGTTGAAATTGAGCAGATTGCTTGAGAGCATCAGTGCTGGTCGGTTTTCCGCCTTGAAAGTTCTGAAACTCCAGTACGATGATAAGTACTGGTTTCGGTACGACATACCCAAAATTGATTTTTCTTGTGCCAGCCGCACCACGTCGTCCATTGTGAGTATCCGCTCATCAACCGTCTGCGCCTGAGCTCCGGAGCAAGTCATTAGCACACCAACAAGCGCGGCAATGACTTTAGAGTTGTTGTGTTTTTTCATTTAATGATGTTAGTTGTGTAAAACGTGGTTAAATATTGCAAAAATTTTGATTCGTTATACTATAAAAGCCGTTTTTTTTAAGAACCGAAGAATTGACGTTGGCAACGAAAAAAACAAACCGTGTAATTGTTTTGTTTATAGTGTCTTGCTTAACAATGTCGCCATCTATTGAAAAAACACTGAATTATTCTCGAATACGCAAAAAGACTTCGCAGTGCGTAAATTTCTTTGCGGCGCTGTCATAAAATCAGGAATGATTAATTGACAAAAAAGTATAAAATTTCCAAAACCTGTGCACGGGTTTCGCATAGGTGGCGGTTTTATTTGCGGAAAAATGAAGTTGAACCGTTTAAAACTTACAACTATGAACACAAAAAATTCTTCTTTCGAACCGTGGCGAGCGGAGCACGACATAGCAATAATCGCCGCCAACCGCGTGCAGTATGTCAATGCCACGCCCTACACCCTTGAGCCAACGACTATCAAGAAACTCGACGGCTACACCTTTTCAGAAGATGAAAACTTGAAGCGCAGAAACAGTTTGCGCGCCGCCCTAATAGTGGCTCGCTATTGGGGAACAACGTTGAAATCGGCATTAGGAATGGACAAAACTGCGCCCGATAGCCTTGAAAATGTGCTTGTTGCAATAAATCGGTTCGACGATGAAAAGTTCTACGACAATTGCTTCGACCTGGCGGAATATTACAATCAGGATTGTTTCTTCTTCAAGGCGAAAGACGGTGAAACCCCGTCGGATGCCGTGTGCGTAGGCACGAATTTGTCCCCCGAATTGGGCTATAACGTGAAAATCTCGTGCGGCGCGTTTGGCCCAAAAGCGGTCAACGATTATCTGCGACGGATTTCCGCCTCGTCGTTCGGCGGCAGTTTGCCCGAAATCGACAGGAACTGCCTGTTTTTAAATGGCGGAAGTCAAGATTGGGGGTTCGATTGTGGAGACTACGCACGCCATCACGGTGTTATGGGGGCAGGGGCATTGTACGCCTATGGGCATAATATTTGGGACTACATAAAAAAACATAAGTATATATATCCTGATATTCAGGAGTTTATAACTCGCGAGGGGCTTTTCAGAAACATATTGACATTTGCCGTGCTGGCAAATCAAAATATCAACACCGCAGCAAAGGGTCAAAAAACGTTGCTCGATTGCGTTAATGCCCGAAATTATGTGTGCGTTCCCGCCGAAGGACGTCTTGGTAGCCACACGGGTAAATTGCTCATTGTCATAAACATACTATTTGACGATGCTAAAAAGATTGCCGAAGAATATGGCCAACCAGCGTTCTGTTTTGCGAATGTCGAAAGCGGCGTTGTAGAATACTGGGCTTTGGAAAAAGAGAATAAACCATTTAATTGGTTCTCAAATCGTTATATTAACAAAAGCAAAATCGCCGACTTCCAGTGGCCCGATGATTCGGTGGCCGATTGTACCGATGAAGCCGATAGTTTTAAATTCGCTTTGCCCACCGCGGCTCTTGCCGATGTCTCGGCAAAAATACAGGCCAATGTCGATAAGTATTTCAAAGGCAACAGCGCGATTGTTGACTGGTGTATGAACCGCGAGGGAAGAGATGTCTATTTTAGATGGAATAGGCTTTATAAATTCGATTAAAAATTTTCAAACCTCTGCCGCAATCTCGCATAGGTTGCACATTTATTTGCAGGAAAAATAAGTTAAACCTTTAATTCTTACTGGTATGGAAGACAATTTACTGAAACAGACAGAAACAACCGAAACCGAATTGAAAAACGGTGTAAAAGATTGCTACGGCGTAATTTATAGCAGTGATGGCAAACGACTGATGAAGTGTGAAAACAAAAGTTTGGAACAATACCAAATCAAAGATGGAACAGAGGTTATTTGCAATGATGCGTTTGGATTCAACCTGCATTTGAAAAGTATTTCCATTCCTGATTCTGTGGAAACCATTGGTAGCAACGCGTTTTCTTTCTGCACGTCTTTGCGACAAATTGCAATCCCCGATTCTGTGAAAATCATTGGGACAAGAGCATTTAATATGTGTAAATCTTTGCAACAAATCAATATTCCCAAATCAGTCACAACTATTATGTATGGAACCTTTTCGCGTTGCCTTTCATTACGTCAAATGACAATTCCCGATACTGTTACAACCATTGCCCATAGTGCGTTTTTCCGCTGTAAATCGCTGCAACACATACAGATTCCTTTATCTGTTACCGCAATTGCTGAAGGTACTTTTCTAGGATGTTCGTCGCTAAAACAAATCACCATTCCCGATTCGGTGAAAACTATTGGAAGCAACGCATTTCAAGAATGTGATTCTTTAGAGCAAATCAAAATCCCCGCTTCTGTCACTCATATCGGCGAATGTGCCTTTTACGGTTGCAAATCGTTACAGGAAATCATACTCACCGAATCGATAAAGAGCATTGGCGAAATCACTTTTGAAAAATGTGAATCGCTGAAAAAAATCATTATCCGCGGCCATTTCACCGATAAGGTCAAGAAAATGCTGCCAAAGGAGTTACAAAAGATTGCGAAACGAGTTGAATATGTGCCTAACGCCGAAACATTAGCCGCAATTGAGGAAGGCTTGCGCCTAATGAAAGACCCGAATGCAAAAAGATTCAAAAGCATTGAAGAGTTAATGGACGATTTAAACAGCGATGATGATGAAGAAAACGCCAAATAATTCAATCAATCAGTTAATCAATTAATCACTAAATATTTACTTCTATGGAACTTACAAACTCAAAAGGAAACCGCACAATTATCTACGCAAACACCATTGAGGACACCTGCGTGGAGCAACTTAAATCGCTGATAGAAAATCCAGCGTATGCCGACGAGACTATCCGCATAATGCCCGACACGCACGCGGGCAAAGGCAGTGTAATTGGCTTTACATCAACCTATTCCGATGCGATTATCCCCAACACCGTGGGCGTTGACATCTCGTGCGGAATGTTGTGCGTCAATTTGGGGCAGGCCGAGATTGATTTGCAGGCATTCGACAACCTTGTCAGGCTCAAAATCCCGTCGGGAATGTCCGTGCACGAGGGGCGCGCAGTGCGGTTTCCGAAACTTGAGCAACTCAAGTGCTACCGAGGCCTGAAGGACTCTCGACGCATCGAGCGCAGCATCGGCACTCTGGGTGGCGGCAACCACTTCATCGAACTCGACCGCAGCACTAGCGGCGACATTTATCTGGTCATTCATACAGGCTCGCGCAACCTTGGCAAGCAGGTGTGCGAGTACTATCAGCAGATTGCCGTCGACCTTTGCCACGGCAAGGAGCAACTCTACGAGGAGCGTGAGCGCATCATCCGCGAGTACAAGCGTCAGGGCCGCCGCGACGAGATTCAGAAGGCGCTGCGCGGACTCAAGTGCGAGACGGTGGAGTGCCCCTTCCCCGACGAGCAATGCTATCTTTACGGACGTTTTATGTCGGATTATCTGAACGATGTGGACATTTGCGCCGAATTTGCCCACCTCAACCGCATTACCATTGCCGACACCATTGTGTCGAAATACTTCAAAGGCAAGTCGCTCAAAGATTTTGAGTGGTTCGAGACGCTGCACAACTACGTTGATACGCGCCACCGTATGATTCGCAAAGGTGCAATATCAGCAATGGCCGGCGAGCGCGTCATCATCCCGATGAATATGCGCGACGGCAGCCTGATTTGCGTGGGCCGCGGCAATGCCGACTGGAATTGTTCGGCACCGCACGGCGCGGGGCGGCTGATGTCGCGTGCCAAAGCCTTCGAGAGCATTACACTCGACGAGTTCCAGCAGAGTATGAGCGGCATCTTCACCACTTCGGTCTGCGACGATACAATTGACGAGTCGCCAATGGTTTACAAGCCTATGGCCGAAATTTTGGAACTCATCCGCGACACCGCCGATGTTGTTGACATCATCAAGCCCATCTATAACTTCAAAGCCAGCGGCGAACTGCCGTGGAGGAAGAAAGAAAGTTGATTGTTGGAATGTTGAATGATTTAAAAACGCGCAATTATGAAAAAGAAAAACGATGCCGACAAACCCATTGCTGAACATATCGATAAGTGCCGCATATTGTATGAAGCGTGGGAGATGCAATGCTGTGGCGACCCGATACAAGTTGGCCGGCGCATAAAATTGCTTGGCGCAAAAATCCCTGGCGAATATCATTATAAAACGCGGGCGAACGATGCCGACTATTATCACCAGCACCATTTGTGCGAGGAGTTTATGTACGAATTACGCGGCAAGGTGGAATCGATTGTTGTGATATATTGGGAAGTGATTGATGGCAAAACTGTGGAAAAGGAGCGTAGGGAAGTTTCGTTTATCGATGGCCGAACAGAGGGCGGTAATCCTGATGAGTATATCATCACCTTGTCCGACGTGTCAGTTTTTGAGAAAGGCTACATTTTAGGATTAGACAGAAAGAGTTGAAATACAGAATTTCGCGCTTTTTCAAAAATTCTCAAACCTCTGCCGCAATCTCGCGTAGGTTGCGGATTTATTTTAATCCATTCCGAAAATACCACCATTACAAACATCCATTCTGCAAATCTTCCGCCAGAAGGAACACCGCATAGTGTGGAATTGTAAGAGTGTCGTTTTCAGCATCATAGCCAAAGTTATTGGCCGAAATTTTTATTGCTGGCGCCTTTGGGTTAAATTCACGAAATTCTTTAAGCGAATTGAGGCCGCCACGCGATTTCTTTGCGTCAATGGCGTACAATTTTTCGTTCGAGTAGGCAACAAATTCAAACTCGTGGTTCGATTTCCCCGTCCAGTAATAGAGCGGAATCTGTTTGGCGGCAAACTCGCAGGCAATGTAATTCTCGTAGAACACACCTGCTAATGTGTTACGCTTTTCGCGGACAAAGAAATCGGCCTGATTCACTTTACTTTGGTACGCAAAAATGCCTTCATCGGCAAGGTAGAGGCGGAACAGCCCTTCCGATTTTTCTATAAACGGAACCGTCACCTTGCCCGTAACATTTTTGCTACGGTAAATCACGTGCGCCAACTCCAGCCACTGGTAGGCGTTAAAGTAGTCGCGGTTCGATTTGCCTTTCTCTATCTCGGTGATTTTAAAGTTCTTATTCTCTTTGTTTAACTGATTGAAAATGTTTTGGTAAAGATTGCGCGTTTTCAAAATCGTCTCGTCCGACACGTTGTAGTAAGCCATATCGCCCAGATAATTCTCATAAACTTCTTTGAGCGTTTTAGTTGCATCGACATACGATTTGTCTTGAATGAAAATGTCGAGCGGCTCTGGCAGCCCGCCGATTGTAAGATATTCGTGCAGCAGGTCCATTGCCATTTGGTGGTAAGGCATTTTCAGCTCCGATTTTGTGCGATATGATTCCTTGATTTTTTCCAGCAGCACAGGATTTACATTCAGCAGATATTCTTCGAAAGTCATCGGAAAAAGCGTCATTGAGTCAATCTTGCCAACAGGAAAAAGAAACTCGTTGTTCTTGTTTTTTGATTCCGTTTGCTTGATAGACAGTCGCACAAGCGAGCCAGTCGCAATTACTGGTAACTCCCTGTAATCCTGACAGAAATATTTGAGTGAAGTTAGAACTTGGTGGCACTGTTGCATCTCATCGAAAATGAGCGGCACTTCGGGCGAGATTTTCTTGCCAAACCGAGCCTCAATGTAGGCAAGGTAATCGTCGGGGTTGCAGGTCGAAGAAAAAAAAGCGCAAGCCTCGGCATCCTTTTTTAGGTCGATATACACAAAGTCTTTGAAGTAACGCTTTGCAAACAAGTCTTTTACAAGGTATGATTTCCCCACCTGACGCGCTCCCCAAACAATAAGCGGTTTGCGCCGTTTGCTCTTGTACCATCTTAATAGTTCGTTGATTTTTATACGTTCCATAGTATCAGTGTTTTATAAAACTTGTTACAAGTTTTGAAACCTTTTTGCAATGCAATGTTACAAGTTTTAAAAGATTTTTGCAAGCGTTTGTTACAAGTTTTGAAGGGTTTTTGGAGCTATTTGTTACAAGTTTTGAGTTTTTTTATGTTTTTGTGGCAGAAAACATGCATCGTTGCACAATTGTCTCAACAAAGAAATATTATCATTTTTTTCAAAAATTCTTCAAACCTGTGCGCGGGTTTCGCGCACCTTGCAATTTCCTTTGCCCCGTGAACATTAAAAAAGGAGGAGTTATGAAAGTTATCAGCATTCTTAAAAAGCACCCGTTCGACGAGTTTGTCGCCGACTTCGCCCACCTGTTCGAGGTCAACAGCAGGCAGAAACTGACCGAGGAGACTCTCGGACTTTGGAAAGAACTTTTCTGCAAATGGGTGGCCGAATATCAGCCGCAGGAAACGCCGTACCATATCCGCATTATATGCCGTTGGGAGTACTGCTCGCCGATGTGCGATATGAACTGCGCCGTGTTCGAGCGCCGCGATTTGAGAGGTTGCGGAGCGGTGTTCGCCCACGATTCGCGCAACGAGTTTCTGAATATGTCAGTCGGCTGCGACCGTGACGTTGAGTTGACCGAAACCGAACTGGCCGCTGGCCTGTTCTACGAGATGACCTACTATCCGCCTGAAAAGGATATAGAGTTGATGTTTTGGAGAAAACACAAACCAACACAATAAACGAGTAATTATTTAAAACCCTAAAAGCGATTGACTATGGAAAAGTTATATACAAGTTGGACTTTGGAGGAGAGACACAACGGCGTAAAAGACGAGTTTGGTGTTTTCTACAGCACCGATGGCGAACGACTGACAGGTTGTGAATACGAAGCCGATTTCGATTCATACACAGTGAAATACGGCACTAAAATTATTTGCAATACAGCGTTTTTAAACAAATGGATGAAGGAAATCGAGATTCCCGACACGGTTATAGCCATAGGCAACAGTTCTTTCGACCTTTGCCAATCGCTGAAGTGCATTGAACTTCCTAATTCGCTTAAATTCATTGGCGATAGGGCTTTTTGGGGCTGCGATGATTTACAACAAGTTACATTGTCCGACTCGCTAGAAACTATTGGTCGGGAAGCATTTCATTTTTGTCGGCGTCTAACGGAAATTACCATTCCTGCGTCAGTTATGGAGATTGGCGATGGTGCGTTCAGCCATTGCGAGCGTCTGACTGCAATAAAAAGCCTTTCACCGCGGTTTGTGGTTCAAGACTACTTTTTGATTGACAGGCAAGAACACCGACTAATCACTTATTTTGGCAATGCTGAAACCGTGATAGTCCCTGACACCATAAAAATCATTGGTTATGAGGCTTTTGACGGACGCGAAACAATACGCGAGATTGTTCTTCCCGAATCGGTTACGAAAATCGGACAATCGGCTTTTGAAGGTTGCGAGAACTTGCAGAAAATCAACATTCCCCGACGAGTTAAAACCATTGGTAAAAGTGCATTTTCTAGTTGTAAGGCATTGCAGGAAATTGTTATACCACAATCTGTTACAACGATTGGTGAGTATGCTTTTTACGGTTGTAGTTCGTTAAAGGGAATCACAGTTCCCGATTCGGTGAAAAGCATTTCAAACAGTGTTTTCGACGATTGCCACACACTTGAGAAAATCACACTTCCCGATACAATCAGGCGTATCGGTGATTTTGCTTTTGCAGGGTGCTATGCGCTAAAGAAACTGGTTATTCCACAGTCGGTTACTGCAATGGGCGACAATCCATTCTGCCAAAGTCATCTTCGTATCGAATGCCGCTCGCCGCGTTTTGTGTTTCAAGACGATATGCTGATTGACACCAAAACGCGCCGTCTCATTTCGTGCTTGAGCGATATGCCTGTTGTCAAAGTACCTGAATCGGTAAAAATTATTGGTAATGACGCTTTTAGAGATAGCAAGGAAATCAGAAAGGTTTCGCTGCCGAATACAATTACGCGAATCGGTTTTAGTGCTTTTTGCGCTTGCGAACAGTTGCGGACAATCAATCTGCCTGACTCACTGAAATTTATTGATTATGATGCTTTTGAATGTTGCTACAGGCTTCACCGAATTGTTGTTTCCGAAAAGGAATTGAGTCGCGTTAAGAGCAAGTATATGTTGGAATCGTATCAGGTGAACAGGCTTTGCCTTGCGTCAACAGCCGACTGTTGCAAGATTAAGGATGGTGTGCGCGACGAGTTCGGTGTTGTTTACAGCCCCGACGGGGAGCGGCTTCTGCATTGCGAAAACGATGAAATAGATTCATATTCAATCCGAAAGGGAACAAAAATCATTTGCGACGGCGCGTTTGAATACAGCAATCCGCGGCAAATTGAGATTCCCGATACCGTTACAACCATTGGCAATCTGGCGTTTTTCGATTGTCCGCGGCTGGAGCAAATCACTCTGCCCGAATCGGTTGTCAGCATTGGTTTTCAGGCGTTCGAGGATTGTAAGTCTTTGCAGAAAATCGTCATTCCACAGTCGGTTGCAGTTATTGCCGATGCCACATTCCGCGGATGCGATTCGTTGCACGAGGTGATATTCCCGCAATCGATTAGGTATATCGGTAGCGAGGCGTTTGCAGGGTGCAAGTCGCTCGAAAAGGCCGACCTTCCGAACTCGTACCTGACTATTGGCGATGCGGCTTTTGCGTGCTGCGGGCGGCTGGAGCAACTCACTTTGCCAAAGAATACCGTTCTCGTTTTCAAGAACCCGTTTTTGGGCTGTGGCAGTCTGACGCTGGCAAGCGAAGACAAAGATTATATTGTTGAATATGATATGCTTACTTATCGTGACCAACGGTTGGCTCAAGTTCTGATTTCCTATTTAGGAAATGCCGAAACGTTGGAGATTCCGCCATTTGTGGAAGGACACACTCATATCGATTTGGGAGACAGCGTGATAGACCGCCATTACAAACGTGACGTAGTGAACACTATTGGCAATTCGGCTTTTGCTGCGAACCAAACGCTTAAGAAAATATCTCTGCCTGAATCTGTTATAAGGATTGAGGATGGAGCCTTCATTGGCAGTTCAATTGAAGAGATTGTGCTGCCCAACTCACTTGAAAGCATTGGCGAGTGGGCTTTCGACCAATGTGGCAATTTGAAGCGAATTGTTGTCCCCGAAGACTGTGTGGAAAAGTACAAGAAGATGATTGACAATAATTTGTTGGAGAAAATAGTGTCGAAAATATTCTAAAACAAAAACACCTACTACTATGGCTAAAAAACAGACACAAAAATCGAAAAGCGACAGCGCTTTTGGGGAACGAATGGCCAAACAGCGAGCCAAACGCGGTTTCTGTGACCGCGATGTGTGGAATATTGACTACTGGTTTTGCAACACTATCAGCCCGATGCTGAAGCAGTTGGCAAAAACACAGGTTGGATTCCACCAATTGGACGAGAAAGGCAATATTATAAGTCCAAGCGGTAATCTTACCGATGAGGAAACCGAGATGTATGCAAAACGCTGGAAAGATACCATTCTGCATTTGGCCTTTCTTGCCGATGAGATGGACGAAGAAAAATGCTCGATGAAAAATCCGTATTACAAGGAGTGGAGCCGAGTAAGCAGAGCCTTTAATAAGAAATACGGAACGTTTGGCGAGAAATTGAGGACCGAAGAAGATAAGAACGACAAACTTCACCCGCTGTATTTTCCTGAAGACGACCCTATTAACGGTGCTGAATACAAGAAAATAACGGACAAGTATTTTCAGTACGAGATGAAAATCGAGCGTTACCGCGAAAAATGCAAAAACGAGTTTTTCCGCCTGTTTAGCAAGTATTTCCATTATTTGTGGGATTGAAAATGAGAAAATAAGTTAAACCATTAAAAATCAATAATTATGAGTAACAATTTAATTAACAGAGAAAACCAAGCGAACGGCTACCAACTGCCGCCAATTGACCTACTGAACGATTACGAGCCCGACGGCGTTACTGTAACCGAAGAAGAACTGATTGCCAACAAGGACAAAATTGTTAAGACTCTGAACGATTACAAGATTCAGATTGCGACAATCAACGCCACCGTCGGTCCAACCGTAACTCTTTACGAAATACGTCCCGCGAAAGGTACCAGAATAACCAAGATTAGGAATATTAGCGAGGATATTATGTTGAGTCTTGCCGTTTTGGGGGTGCGAGTGATTGCGCCAATTCCAGGCCGTGGAACTATCGGCATTGAGGTACCCAACAAAAATCCGCAAACGGTGGCTATGCGCGCGGTGTTGGCTTCGAAAAAGTTCAAGGAGTCGAAATTCGAGTTGCCGATTGCTATAGGGCAAAACATTGATAATTCACCTTTTATCTTCGACTTAACAAAAGCACCGCATTTGCTAATTGCTGGAGCCGCTGGCCAGGGAAAAACGGTGGCGCTGAACGCAATAATAACTTCGCTGCTATACACGAAAACACCTGAGCAACTGAAACTTGTGCTGATTGACCCGAAGATGGTGGAACTGTCGCCGTACAAGCCGCTTGAGAGATATTTCCTTGCGAAACAGGCCGTTGGCGAAGATGCGATTGTTACCAACGCACAAGACGTTGTGAATACGCTTCAGTCGCTCTGCATTGAGATGGACTTGCGCTACGATATGCTGAAAAACTCAGGTTGCCGCAACATTAGAGAGTACAACCAAGAGTACACCGCCCACAAGTTAAATCCTAAATACGGAAACCGCTATTTGCCTTACATTGTGGTGGTTATGGATGAGTTTGCCGATTTGATTACAGAATTGGGAATAGATATTGAACTTCCAATTGCCCGCCTTGCACAGTTGGCACGAGCCGTTGGCATTCATTTGATTATCACAACGCAAAAGCCGAGTTCTAGAGTAGTTACTGGGCTGATAAAAGCCAACTTTCCCGCCCGTATAGCCTTCCGTGTTATGAGTTTGATGGACTCACGCACCATTCTCGACACACCTGGCGCCAACCAACTCATTGGCCGTGGCGATATGCTGGTTTCGATGGGATGCGATGTTGCCCGCGTGCAGTGCGCTTTTGTGGAAAATTCTGAAATTAAGCGCATTGTGGAATATGTCAGCAGCCAGCCGAGCACGCCGTACATTCTGCCTGAATATGAGCCCGAATATGCGCCAGAAAAACCTGATGTTGACCTGTCGAAACGTGATAGTTTTTTTGAAGATGCCGCACGCATTGTGGTGATATCCCGACATTGCTCTATCGCGCTGCTGCAAAGGGCTTTTTGCATAGGATACAAGCGGGCCAGCAGCATTATGGCCCAATTGGAAGCCGCTGGAATTGTTGAACTTATTCAAAAGACAAGAGATGGTAACGTGCTTATTCCTAATGAGTTGGCGCTGGAAGATGTGTTGAATAAGTTGCCAAACGATACGGAAAGTGAGTAGTGAACATAAAAACGCACTTTTTCGGGGGGAAAAACTGATTTTTTTCAGTTACGCAAAAAGGCTGCGTAGTGGGTGTTTTCCTTTGCAGCGTCGAAAAATCAAAAAAACTAAAATTCTCAAAACCTGCGCAGCAATCTCGCGCACCTTGCAGTTTCCTTTGCCCCGTGAACATTAAAAAAGGAGGAGTTATGAAAGTTATCACCATTCTTAAAAATCACCCGTTCGACGAGTTTGCCGCCGACTTTGCCCACCTGTTCGAAGTCAACAGCAGGCAAAAACTGACCGAGGAGACTCTCGGACTTTGGAAAGAACTTTTCGGCAAATGGGTGGCCGAATATCAGCCGCAGGAAACGCCGTACCATATCCGTATTATCTGCCGTTGGGAGTACTGCTCGCCGATGTGCGATATGAACTGCGCCGTGTTTGAGAAACGCGATTTGAGAGGTTGCGGAGCGGTGTTCGCCCACGACTCGCGCAATGAGTTTCTGAACCTGCCCGTCCGCTGCGACCGCGACGTAGAGTTGACCGAAACAGAATTGGCCGCTGGCCTGTTCTACGAGATGACCTACTATCCGCCTGAAAAGGAGTTGCCGTTGCCGTACGGGAGAAAGAAAAGAACTTAAAGCGTTGATTGTTAAATAGAAAAAAGGTTTATTGCTATGGCTAAAAAACAGATACAAAAATCGAAAAGCGACATTGCTTTTGAGGAACGAATGGCCAAACAGCGAGCCAAACGCGGTTTCTGCGACAAAGATGTGTGGTCGATTGATTACTGGTTTTGCAACACTATCAGTCCGATGCTGAAGCAATTGGCAAAAACACAGGTTGGATTCCACCGATTGGACGAGAAAGGCGATTTTATCAGTCCAAGCGGTAATCTTACCGATGAGGAAACCGAGATGTATGTAAAACGTTGGAAAGATACCATTCTGCATTTGGCTTTTCTTGCCGACGAGATGGACAAGGACAAATGTTCGATGAAAAACCCGTATGACAAAGAGTGGAACAAAGCAAGTAAAGCCTTCACAAAGAAATACGGAACGTTTGGCGAGAAATTGCGGACCGAAGAAGATAAGAACGGCAAACTTCACCCACTGTATTTCCCTGAAGACGACCCTGTTAATGGTGCTGAATACAAGAAAATAACGGACAAGTATTTTCAATACAAGATGAAAATCGAGCGTTACCGCGAAAAATGCAAAAACGAGTTTTTTCGCCTGTTCAGCAGGTATTTCCATTGCTTATGGGATTAGAAGTTAAACCATTAAAAATCAACAATTATGACCACAAAATTACTATCCAAAGTACAAAAAGAGGACTTCAGCCGTGAACAAGGTGTGATGTCGGGAATTGAGGCGCTTGATAAATTTACTGGCGGTTTCCGCAACTCGACTCTTGCGGTGGTGGCAGCGCGACCCGCAATGGGGTGCCGCACGCTGGCGCTGACGTGCGCCTACAATCAGGCGTGCGCGGGGAAGAAAGTCGCGTTTTTCAGCGTCACGCTCCCTGAAACCCAAATTGCTGACCGATTGCAGAATATACACAACATTCTTGGCAAGAAAGAGAGTGGTTATAAATTTGAAAACCAAATATTTGTGAACAATAGCGCACAATTCGAGATTAACGAGTTGCGCTACGAGATTGCTCGCTTGAAACTAATCGAGAATATCGATATTGTTTATGTTGATAATCTTTTGAGTGTCAATAATTTTGGCACTGGCGATTACGCAACGGTGGCTACCGTCACCGAGAAACTGCGGCAACTGTCACACGATGTGGATATTCCCGTCGTGGCGTTGAGCAGTTTGACGCGAAGTTGCGAGTCACCGCAACGCGGAGGCCACCCCAATATGTATGATTTGCGTTTCGAGAAAGTTATAAACCACTATGCTGATACCGTATTGCTAATACACCGCCCTGAATATTACGGAATTAAGGTGGATGACGATGGCAATTCGTTAATAGGCTATGCCGAGTTGATTATTGAAAAATCCCCCAATGTTCGCTTTGACACAGCCATAGTTCACTTTGAACACGATGGACCAGCGTTCTGCGATAAAAAGTGATTGTTAATCAATAAATAACATTGATATGACTATCAAAGAATTTTTAGAAAGTCGTCTGATTCAGAATATTGAATGGGAGATTATTCACGCCTACAATGAGCGTCCAATCCTTCGACCCGATGGCTTTGGTGGAAAGCATTTGCTTGAGGCTAGGAAAATCATTATCAACGATTTCGCGCTGCAGCACCAAGCGGAGTTGATGCCCGACATAATCGCCTTCAACGATGCCCTACGCGAGGCTCTGCGCCGAACACACCAACGGACAAAAGAAGTTTACGATGTCTGCAAGGCGTTGGGCGATGTGCACGTCAACGCCGAATGCTATATGGATGGCTACCCACGGCTGCACCCCGTGCAAGATGAGCGTCGCGAGGAACTTTGGGAAATACTCACTGACGACAGTTGGAATCCTGGGTATTCTTTTGGTGTTGGCTCTATTGGATTTCCTGTTGAAGACAGTTTTAGCGATTTGATTGGCGGCGAGGACGATAACTGGAACGAGCACCTTGACCCGCAACTGACCGCCAACCTACACCTGATTATGCAGTTCCACACGCTTTGGGAGCATTCGGGCTTCGCAATCACCGATTTAATCTATTGCCGCGATTTCAACAGCGGTTTCGAAGTGGATTATTCGGAGTGCAATATTTTGGGTAGTAAGTTGTAAGTTGATTAGTTTTAGGCTTTTGGATATGGAAGAAGATAAACAATTTGAACCGCAGATTACCGACAATGAGAGAGAAATGGATAGTGTTCTCAAAGGATTAAAATACCATATCGAAATTGACAAAAATGGATTTGGTATACGTGTTATTGATAATATGACTTATGAGGAATTTGTTGAATATCTTGAATCACAAGGGTGTATCAATATTAAAGATGTCAAATGGTAAAAAGACGAGAACATTTAAAACCAAAAATATGGAAAAGATAAAAGATGCAGTGATTCCGATGAGTGAAGAACGCCGACAAGAGATGTTAAAGTATCGTCAAATGTCTAATGATGAACTTGTGCCTATTTGTAAGAATTGGACTAAACGTGATTGGATAGATTATTATACTTGTACAGGAACAATGACGGTAGAAGAGTTTTATCAAAGATTCCTTAATTGTTGTTTAGATGACAAGGCCGAAGGCCTGGCAAAACATAGCCGTGGGTGTAAACCCGAGGATGCGGAATGCCGACGAAACCAAACCCCGAAGGGGTGAAAGAAAAAAGTGATTTTTTCAAAACCTGTACCCGAATCTCGCACAGGTTGAAGTTTTATTTGCAGAAAATTTTTGAACACAGTTGACAATCGGATATGATAACCAATTAAAAATGAACGATTATGATAAGAGATGGCTTTTACTACGATGAGGATTCGTTTAATTTGGAAGACGCCTACTATGATGACTGCGAGACCGACGAGTCGGGCGTTCGGTATTGGGGACAATTTTTGCTTGGCATTGATAAAACCACAGGGCCCGTGTGCGTCATACGAGAGGGCACAAGAGTTATCTGCAATATTGCGTTCTATAATGGTAATAACATTTGGGGCGACGGGAAACTGCAAAAAGTTATCATTCCCAAATCAGTTGTGGCAATTGCTGATGACGCTTTCGAACACTGTCAGGGCATTGAGGTGATAAACCACTCGAAATATTTTTCGGTTGTGAATAATATGCTGATTGACAACGATGAGCATAAAATTCTGGGTTATTTTGGGTTGGATGATGAGGTTGTGATTCCCGATGGAATAGAACGACTCGAAAAAGCGTTTTCTAACACTAACATAAAGAAAATCACCATTCCTGACTCGGTAAAAGAAATACATTCTCTCGCCTTTGCCTGGTGCAAAAATTTGCAAACAGTTGTTCTTCCAAACACCATTCAGATAATTGGCGGCGATGCCTTCCTTGATTGCAAATCGCTGCAGGGCTTTGCCATTCCTGAATCAGTGAAAACAATTGAAGATGGGGCATTTTCGCTATGCAATTCGCAGCACGAGTTAGCAATTCCCGCTTCGGTTAAAACCATAGGCAACAATCCGTTTTCGATGTATGACCCAATAAGATTCAGAAGTATAATAGACAAATACTTTGATGAAAAGACAGATTATAAACCTATTGAACAACACAATATTAGAATAACAAGCCAATCGAAACGCTTTGTATGTCAAGATGATATGCTGATTGATACCAAAGAAAAACGGCTAATCGGCTATTACGGAAACGCAGAATGTGTCGCAATCCCCGATGGTATTAAAGTGATTGGCGATAATTCGTTTGCGCGCAAAGCAATAAAGCGAGTATCCATTCCCGACGGTGTGACTAAAATTGGAAATCACGCATTCGTAAATGCTCAATTGCAGGAAATCGAGATACCCGATTCTGTGAATGAAATTGGGCGCACAGCATTTGGCGCCTGTTTCTCTCTAAAAAAAGTAAAACTGCCTAAAACGCTCAAAAACCTTCCGCCAAGGATTTTTATTGGTTGCGCCGCGCTGCAAGATTGTGTCATTCCCGACTACGTTGAACACATTGGAATGGGCGCTTTTGAATGTTGCAAATCGTTGAACAAACTCACAATTCCTGCGTCGATGTGTTGGATTGAAGAACAAGCGTTTGAGAACTGCGGTCCAATTGAAGTGACAAATCTTTCCGACAAGTATCACCTTGTGGATAATATTCTGATGGACATATTGAATCGAACTGTCGCGTATTTTGGCAACGATGAGCACATAGTTATTCCTAACGGCACAACCATAATACCGCCGTACGCTTTTGCCTACGCGTCGGTTCGACGAGTCACAATACCCGATGCTGTAAGAATTTGTAAATATGCCTTTTGTGAGTGCCAACAATTAGAAGAAGTGTATTTTGGAAATAAGGATATTGATATTTGGGGATATGCATTCGACAACTGTCCTTCGCTGAAACGGATAATTGTTCCTAAAGGCAGCAAGGGGAAATTCAAAAAAATCTTTCCCAAATGCGAGATAAGCACAAGCAATACAAAAACAAACTAAACAAAGTTTTTAGATTTCTTCCAAAATTCCCCAAACCTGCGCAGCAATCTCGCGCACCTTGCGGTTTTCTTTGCGGTGTCAAAAACATAAAACTGTACGACTATGGAAACGAAAAACACACAAAAACGGGCGGTTTTTAATGGCGAAGTCAAATCGTTTGAAAGTTGGCTAAACCAAAACGGGGATGCGGAAATATTGTGTATTTCAGGCGAATACAGCGATGACGATGTTAAGAAAATGTCAGAACTGTTGTCATTTTGCCAAACGGTGATGGTTGACATTAGCGAACTAAATACGCAAAGAAAAGATTATGAGGACGATATAACTGACGACACTTTCAAAGATGAGATTTATCTTCTTGAGAAAATGATACTTAACAAAAAGTACGGCAGCGTTTTCAAAGTCTGCAACCATATGGCTTTCAGCAGCGACGGACTGATTTGGGTTCACGTGCCAGTTGATTCCGCCGTTGAAATACCCAGTGGCGTTGAAATCATTGGGCGGTATGCCGCTTGCGGAAACAAAGTTGTTGATTATTTGATATTTCCAACGTCAGTCCGCATAATTGATGACAATGCGTTCAGTGATTGCGAGAATCTTGAAAGTGTGAATATGCACAATGGAATTACCGCTATCGGCGAATGCAGTTTTGATGGCTGCCCGATTGAATACTTGCGACTCTCAAACAGTCTGAAAAAAATACCCGCTTGCTGTTTTGCGGGCAATTATCTTACAAATGTTGTCATACCTTCTTCGGTAAAGAAAATTGAAGCCAGCGCCTTTCACGCCAGCCATTTAAAGGAACTGCGACTGCCTGAAGGTGTGGAATCAATAAAGTGCGATGCCGTATGGTCGCCAGGTTATGTCTGGTTTCCGTCCACTATGCGCGAGATTGACAAAGATTTCTTTTGCGACGCACCAATTCTGAGGCGCGATGAGGAAACCCCATACATAGATGTTGATGAACGTAATCCGTGGTTTTTCAGCAAAAACGGAACATTATTCAGCCGTGATAATCCTGATAAACCTTATTTGGGATGCCCTTATAACGGATACAAATGGCGTGAGTGAGTAGGTAGATGTAACATTTTTAAGCCATACAAAAAAATTATTCTAAAAAAACAAACCTGTACCTGAATCTCGCACACCCTACATTTTCCTTTGCACCGTGAACATTAAAAAAGATGACTATGAAAACGAGCAAACCAAACCCTAAAAACCGCCGCCGCAACGTTGCTGATTGTCCCGACGAGTATTTCTTCAATCCAAACTACGACCGCAACAGCGACTACTACACTTTGGAGAACGAACACGGTGAAACGCAGGCGGATATTGATAATTTGTATCGGTCGATAAAGGACAGCCCAACGGGCTTTTTCGGGAAGGATTTCTTTGTCGAAAGACACGAAAAAAAATAATTTATAAACGCAGAACACAACACACTATGAGCAGAAGCAGAAAAAAGATTGCAGGCGGCACGTGGGCTTGCTGTAAATCGCAGAAAATTGGCAAAAAGATATGCCACCGCAAATTCCGACGCCGAAACGATTTGTTCAAGATGTGGCAGGCCGTGCCTTCGTGGGATTTGGGCGGCGAGGGAAAAGGTTTTTACAGGTTGGATAAAGATTCCGATTTGTATAAGCAGGCGATAAGGAAATAACTCATAATTAAGACTTTAAAACATTCGGCTATGAAAACAAAAGAAGAAATGGACAAATACTACAGCGATTTGGCTGAACAGTGTGAAAATGAGGGAAAAGAAGAATGGGCGAATGGCTATAGGCCCCCACTTAAACCGTTCTTTGTTCTGAATGAAAAAGATACAGAGCATAGCCTGTTCCCACATAGCCAATGGGAGTTGAAACTGTTGCAAGGTGATAGTGAACCTGCCCGATTCCACGTGATTGGAAAAGGTTGGGATGTGACTTTCGGTATTGAAAGTGGTGAGGTTTTGAATGTATTGGCAGATGGCACCGAAAAGGCGGATTATGAATATGCCTGCAGCCACATTAAAGATTGGCTCAAAGCCGATTCATTGCTTATGGGTGAATACAAAAACATTGAGTTCGCAAGACTTATGTGGAAATGTTTTTTTGCGCCTTTTGATGATTGTAGAACTATATAATTGATGTTGAAATGGATAATACGAGAAGAGCAACACCTGATGAACAAAAACAAATGTTGGCGACTATGAAAGAACTGTTCTTCAAAGACGGCTCTTTCGATATGGACTATTTACTTCCAGAGTGGACGGGGCTCTTTCACAAAGTTTGGGTGGGAGTCAATTATGTTGAGCCGCAGCCGACGGTAAGAATCTTTATTGACGGCCGTTGTGTCGCGTTTTCGGTGTGCGACAATCCCGAGGTTTCAGGGGCTTCAAACCTTATGACCGCCGAGCAAATTGCCGACACCAAAAGGTGGATTCTTCTGAACAAAGACACGCTCATTGATTATTGGCAGATAAATATCGATACCAAGGAATTTTTGGAAAGGATAGAGGGTTTGAATGGGGAAATGAACTTGTGTAGGAAAACATATTTGGAAAAAATAGGGAAATTAAAACGCAAATAAACTCATTCCGAAACCACAACCATTACAAACTTCCATTCTGCAAATCTTCCGCCAGCAGGAACACAGCAT
>JAGCNL010000084.1 GCA_017645945.1 Salinivirgaceae bacterium | reverse complement strand
GATTTTGAGGATTTTGAAAAACATTTATGGTTTAACAAAAAATGAGCACCTTAACAACTAATAAAAATGAAGAAGAAAGCACTAACAGCGTAACAGACGAGTTAGGCGTTGTGTACAGTGCAGACGGCGAACAATTGCTTTTATGTAATTGCTGTGATATTGAATCGTATGAAATAAAAGATGGCACAAAAAGCATTCGTTCGCTTGCATTTTATAATTGCCAATATTTACAAAAAATCATAATTCCCGATTCGATTATAACAATTGGGGAAGGTGCCTTCAATAGTTGCAAATCTCTGCGAGAAATCACAATTCCTAATACAATCAAAAATGTTGAAATTGGGACTTTTTATGGTTGCAAATCTTTGGAGCAAATCGTTATTCCCAATTCGGTTAAAACAATAGGGGAAAGTGCTTTTTATGGATGCGAATCCCTGCAAGAAATCTTTATCCCCAATTCAGTGACAGACATTGACGGTTGGGCTTTCAATAATTGCAAATCGCTACAGCGAATTACTATTCCCAATTCTGTAAAAAACATTGGAAATGAATCTTTTGCGTATTGTTTGGCTTTGCAAGAAATAATCATTTCCAATTCAATAACAAGAATTGCTGATGGAACTTTTGGAAATTGCGAGTCATTGCAACAGATAACCATTCCTGATTCAATAACTGAAATTGGCGGCGAGGCTTTCAGCGATTGTAAATCTTTGCGAGATATAACAATTCCCAATAGTATTACGAGTATCGAGAAGTGGGCATTTTTGAATTGTGAGTCATTGCAACAAATCATCATCCCCGATTCAGTCACATTTATTGGAGATATGGTTTTTGAAGGATGCAGTTCACTGCAACAAATAACTATAACGGATTCCGTAACTGAATTTGGTGAATATGTTTTTCGCGGATGTGAATCCTTGCAAAAGATAATCATTTCCGAAGGCAGCGAAGAAAAAATCAAGAAAATGCTACCTGAAGAATTGTGGGATAAAGTTTATGAAGATATATAAAACAATATAAATGATTGTGAAATATGGAAACAAATGTTGAACAAGAAAAATTTGTTCTATACCTTGATATTATGGGGTTTAGAGACAGAGTTAATAAAGTTGAAATAAATGAATTGAAACAGCAATTGTTGCTTTTTAAGACAAAGAACAACAAACTAAAGCCTTTATTAGAGGGTGGAAAAACAAAGGAAACTTTAATATATATGGCTCAATTTTCAGATTCAATAGTTTTAGTCTCACGAGATGCTACAGAAGATGATTTGAATCGAATCAGTAAAGCGGCAGCAATATTGATGCAAACTGCTTTACAAACGGGATTTGCATTAAGAGGTGCCATTGCAAAAGGAAATATGGTTTTTGATATAGAAAATCAGTTATTTTTCGGGAAAGCATTGGTGGACGCTTACTTGTTAGAAGAAGAACTATGTTATTATGGTGTTGTCTTTCACGAATCTATGGAAGAAAGCATCGTGGGAGCAAAGAAAGATATGCCAATAGAAGATATTGCTATTCCTTTAAAAAAAGGCAAATCAAGACATTATCATATTGCTTGGCACAAATTGAAGGCTAATTTGCAACAAGGTAATATTAGTTCTGTTGCTCTTGGTTGGCTTAAAGATATTAGAAAGTCCGTATCAGGAAATCCTAGAGTATATTTGGATAATACAATTGAAATAATCAAATCTGATGCGGCTGAAAAATAATAAGTTATCCTTTATTATTTCGAGATGTAAAAAATGCTATGACCAACGAATCCGATTCATATACTTATTGCTCAATGATATATGTGGTATGTCGGAAATTCCGACACACCACTATGAACGGTGACAAGAACAAATTTTATAAATAGGATATGAATACCGAACCCGAATTAAAATCAGCCGTTCAAACCATTAAACAAGCCATCTTACAGAGCCAAAGTCGGGCTGTGAAGATGATAAGTGGCACACAATTGTCGCTTTACTTTGGTGTTGGTTTGTATGTTTCGGCAAACTCACGAAAAGGGACTTGGGGAACTGGTGCCATTGACGTTATTAGCCAACAATTGCATTTGGAACTTCCTGGTCTGCGAGGTTTCTCTGGGCAGAATATCCGTAATATGCGCTTGTTCGCTGAATATTGGAGTCAATATCTAAATTGCTCGCCAATGGCGAGCAATTTGAATGCCACAACCGAAATGTCTGTAGTTGAGTGCGATACGTTCTCATTGGCAAAATGGTCGCCGACGGCGAGCGAAATTAACCGCGACGAATTCTTGGGTATCAGTTTCTCGCATCATATGGAGATATTGCACAAAACCAAAAATATAGACGAAGTGTTGTTCTGCATTCACGAAGCGGTTGTGCATCAATGGGATAAATATACGTTGAGAAACATTTTGAAAGCGGGTATTCCACAGCCTGAACACTCTGTACCGAACAATTTTGTGCAGACAATTCCCAATACAAAATCGGCAATGAAAGCCATCAGAATGTTCAAAGACGAGTATTTGCTTGATTATATAAATGTTGAGGATATTGATGCTCAAGAAAAGGATGTTGATGAGCGATTGGTTGAACAACGTATCATTCAAAATATCAAGCGTTTTATTATGACACTTGGCCGCGACTTTGCTTTTGTTGGTAATCAGTATCATCTTGAAATCTACGGAGAGGAGATGTGGAGCGACCTTTTGTTCTTCAACCGAGAATTGAATGCTTTGGTGGCAGTTGAACTTAAAGTTGGTAAATTCAAACCTGCGTATCTTGGTCAACTCAACGCCTATCTGCAAGTGCTCGACGATAAGGTTCGCAAGCCGCACGAGAACCCGTCCATCGGTATTGTCCTGTGCAAAAGTGCCAATCAGGCGTACGCCGAATATGCTATCAGGGATTATAACAAACCTATGGGTGTGGCTACCTACAAAACAATTGCCGATATGCCCGAAAATATGCAACAAATTCTGCCCGACATTGAAGACTTGAAAAAACTGATGAACGAGGAAAACGACACCTAATTATTTGAATAAATCCCCCCAACTACGCACATTCGCCCCGTTCAGTAAGTATAAAATCGTATTTTGCACATAAACCTATTAAATAGATAGGTTAATACGGATAATCTCTCTAATTTTGCGGCAAAATATGATTTTGAGATATGAAAACGCATTTACAAGAACTTGAGGCAGAGTCGATTTACATTCTTCGTGAGGTGGCGGCGCAGTTTCAGCGGCCCGCAATTCTCTTCTCGGGTGGAAAGGACTCGATTGTGGTTACTCACCTGGCTTACAAGGCTTTCTATCCTGCACGGCTGCCGTTTCCGCTGGTGCATATCGACACGGGACACAATTTTCGCGAGACGCTCGAATACCGCGACGCGCTGGTGCAGCGGCTGGGCGCCGAACTGATTGTGGGTTCGGTTCAGGAATCGATTGACACTGGCCGCGTGAAAGAGGAAACAGGCTTCAACGCAAGCCGTAACGCACTGCAAACCACCACTTTGCTCGACACTATCGAAAAATACAAATTCGACGCCTGCATTGGCGGCGCACGCCGCGACGAGGAAAAAGCCCGCGCCAAAGAGCGTATTTTCTCGCACCGCGACGATTTTGGTCAGTGGAACCCAAAAAATCAGCGGCCCGAACTGTGGAATATCTTCAACGGCCGCAAGAATATGGGCGAGCACTTCCGCGTGTTCCCAATCAGCAACTGGACCGAGATGGACGTCTGGCAGTACATTCTTCAGGAAAAAATCGAACTTCCGTCGCTTTACTACACTCACAAACGCAAAGTGTTTCAACGAGATGGGCAGTGGCTTGCCGCCGAGGATTGCATTCGGCGCCGCCCCGAGGAAGTGGTGGTTGAGAAGGAAGTGCGCTGCCGCACCATTGGCGATATAACTTGCACAGGATTAACACTTTCCACGGCTCACTCGCTCGAGGATATTGTCGCCGAAATTGCCGCAACCCGCGTCACCGAACGTGGCGGCCGCGCCGACGACAAACGCTCGGAAACAGCGATGGAAGACCGAAAGAAGCAAGGATACTTTTAGAATGTAAAATTGAAAATTGAAAATTGAAAATGAATGATTTGAGTAGAGAGTAATGTTGAGATGGTTGAGAAAGTCGAGAAAGTTTAGAAACTCAACTCTCTAAACCGCGAAGCGCTAAACCTTCTAAACTCTAACCTTTACCCTTTAAACTTTACACAAGAATGAACAACGGATATTTGGATATGCAATTGTTGCGGTTCACCACCGCGGGCAGTGTCGACGACGGCAAAAGCACGCTCATTGGGCGGTTGCTCTACGACAGCAAGTCGATTTTCGAGGACCAAATGGAAGCGGTTGAGTCGGCTTCGAAAAGTCGTGGAAACGAGGAAGTTAACCTTGCCTTGCTCACCGACGGCCTGCGTGCCGAGCGCGAGCAGGGAATCACAATCGACGTGGCTTACCGCTATTTTGCCACGCCGCGCCGCAAATTCATTATTGCCGACACCCCTGGACATATCGAGTACACGCGGAATATGGTGACGGGCGCTTCCACGGCCGATTTGGCGGTGATTCTGGTCGATGCGCGGCACGGAATTATGGAACAGACAATCCGCCACTCGTATGTGGCTGCACTGCTGGCTATCAAGCAGATAGTGGTCTGTGTGAACAAGATGGATTTGGTGGATTTTTCGGAAGATGTGTTCACCAAAATTGTTGCCGATTACAAGAAGATGTCGGCGCACCTGCCCATTGGCAAGGTCGATTTTATCCCGATTTCGGCAAAGTTGGGCGACAATGTTGTGAATCAGTCGGCCAATATGCCGTGGTACAGCGGCAAACCGCTTCTCGAGTTTTTGGAAACAGTTGAGATTCAAGACGATAATAAAGACTCGTTCCGTATGCCCGTTCAGTATGTCATTCGCCCGATTTCGGAAAAATATGCCGATTTCCGTGGCTATGCTGGCCGTGTGGCAAGCGGAAAAATTACTGTGGGTGACAATGTTACGGTGCTGCCTTCGGGACAAAAATCGACGGTTTCGTCAATCTGGCTGGCCGATAAGGAATTGCAGGAAGCAACGGCTGGCGATTCGGTAACTATCTGTCTGTCAAACGATATCGATATTAGCCGCGGCGATGTGCTCTGTCTCGACAACGGGCAGATTCCGCAGGTTGGGCAGGCTGTTTCGATGGACATTTGCTGGTTCCGCGAGACACCGCTGCAAATCGGCAAACGCTACATTATCCGCCACGCCACGCAGGAAGTTGTGGGAATGTTCAAGGCTATCGACTACAAAATCGACATAAGCACACAAGACAAGTTGCTCGACGTGAACCAACTGACAATGAACGATATAGCGCACGTTCAACTTAAAACGGCTGCACCGCTCGTGTTTGAGCCGTACCACACCAACAAGGTGATGGGCAGCCTGATTGTTGTCGACCCCGACACAAACGACACGCTGGGCGCGGGAATGATTGATTAAGTTATAAGTTGAAAGTTAACAAGTTATAAGTTTTGTCGAAGTGGGCGATGTTTTCAGCGTTTCGCTGTTGGAAGGTTGAGTCGCTTCGCTGGTGAGAAGTTTAGAAGTTTAGTTATCGCATTTTCTAAACTTCTAAACCCTAAACTTCTAAACATTACAAAAATGGATATTGAGGCATTAAACAAGCAGTTTGAGAACGCGTCGGCGACTGATGTTCTGGCGTTTTTTCTGAAGGAATTCAAGGGCGAGATTGCTCTCTCGTCGAGTTTGAGTTACGAGGACCAGGTGCTGACCGATATGATTTGCAAAATCGACAAATCGACTCGCATTTTCACGCTCGACACGGGGCGCTGTTTCCCCGAAACCTACTCGCTGATTGAGCGCACAAACGACTGTTACGGCATAAAACTCGAAGTTTATTTTCCTGATTACCACAATGTTCAAAAAATAGTTGCAGAGCACGGAATGAATCTGTTCTACACAAGCGTCGAACTTCGGCATTTGTGCTGCAATGTCCGCAAAATTGAGCCGCTGCAACGTGCCCTGAAGGGCCTGAAAGTGTGGATTTGCGGCCTTCGCCGTCAGCAGAGCGTGACGCGCAAGGATATGCAACTTGTCGAGTGGGACGAAAACAACGGCCTTGTTAAACTTAACCCGCTGATTAACTGGACCGAAGACGATGTAAAGGCCTATGTGAAGCAGTACAGCGTGCCGTACAACAAACTGCACGACAAGGGATTTCCGTCAATCGGCTGCCAACCGTGCACCCGTGCCGTCGAGCCTGGCGAAGACATTCGCTCTGGCCGCTGGTGGTGGGAAAATCCCGAACACAGAGAATGCGGGTTGCATAGAAGGTAAAAGCGCCTATAAATCAGCCTTAACCCCTTTCTTTCTTATTGATTTTGTGGTAGAACCGAATGGCGTTCTGACTTTTTCTTGCTGCACGGTTAATGGTTCTGACACGTGCGGCGAGTTTACGAAACCAATTTTTGGGAACAAGGTCGCTCTGGCCTGGCACGTAGCCGTTTTGGTCGAGTTCACGAAGTTTGACAAGCGCTGAAAAAGCCGACAAAGCCACGTCAATGCACGACTGCCCTGGCCCCGCAATGCCGTAAAGATATTCTGACGCCGTTTTCACCGCGGCTACCATAACCGCCGAATCTTCGTCAGCCGACGAACAGAGCCGCCTGAAAACAAGATAATGGTGCTTTTTCACGCTGTTGACGCTGTTTGCGCGGCGTATGGCGTGGCGCAGATTGCCAATCGCCGCACCTTCGGTATCGGTTATCAAAATACCCTTGTCGGGATTATTGTTTGCGCCCCACGGCATTGGCATTACTGGCGTTCCGTTTATCGATATGTAGCGCCAACCAACTGTTTCGTTTCCAACCATTACGGCAATATGACCGTTGCCGAAAGCCGCTTTTTTATCAAGCACAAAAACAATGTCGCACCGCGCTGCGTAACTCAACTGCAACAGAATTGCAATCAGAACTACAAGCCGCACTTTTTTTACACGCATTCCGCTACTTTGTAAGTGCTTGAACAATATCATTATAGATGTCGTCAACCGATTCCATTCCAATGCTTAATCGCACGGTTGTGTCGCGCACGTTCATAGCGCGGCGCTGCGAGCCTGCAAAGGCGCCGAAGATTGTCGACGCAGGGTGAATGGCCAGCGACTTGCTGTCGAAAAGATTCGTGGCACGGCTGATAAGTTGCAGATTGTCAATAAAATCGAAGCACTTCTGCTTATCTTCCAAATCAATGGTGAACATTGCGCCGTAGGTGCCGCCAAACTGCTCTGTGGCAAGTTGGTGGAACTTATTATCGGTCAAGCCGATATGGTTGACATTGGTGATTTCGGGAACCTGCCGCAGCCGACGGGCAAGTTCCAAAGCGTTGTCGGCCTGAACACGGTAGCGAAGGTCGAGCGTCTCGAGTCCGTTGGTCTGCATAAAAGCCACTTGCGGCGTCATATAACTGCCTATGTTATAGAGCAATTCGAACTTCATTGTGCGGTAGAGTTGCGGAAAATGTCCGTAGTCAATCACAAGGCCGCCCAACGACGTGGCACCGCCCGAAATATATTTCGTGCTCGAAAGCACTTCAATATCAACACCTAAACTGGCCGCGCTGAACTGCGTGAACGGGATTATTGTGGTGTCGACCACAAGCGGAACGTTGTGCTGGTGAGCCGCTGAAGCCAACATCCGCAGGTCGGCCACTTCGAGTTGCGGATTGGTGATAATTTCAAGAAACAGACACGCCGTGTTGTCATCGATAGCGTTGGCAACCGCTTCGCAATCAAGCAAATCAATAAAGCGAGTCTCAACACCGAATCGGCCTAATGTGTTTTTGAGCAACGACACTGTGTTGCCGAAAAGGTGCGCCGAAGTGACAATATTTTTTCCGCTTGCGGCAAGCGCCAACAACGTGCAACTAATTGCCGCCATACCCGAATTGAAGGCAAAAACGTTCTGTGCGCCACTTAAATCCTTCACGCGCTCTTCAAAAAAAGTCACCGTTGGGTTTGTCACGCGCGAGTAGGTTGGCGCGTTTGTGCGGCCCACAAAGGCGTCGGCCATTGACTTTGCAGTCGGGAAACCGAAAGCCGCCGAATTGTAAACTGGCATATTCAGTGCCCCGTACGAGTCGGGGTTCATTTGCTGTGTGTGAACTGTTTTTGTCTGTCTATCCATAACTTACCTATTTATTAATCGTAGTAAATTCTTTTTTTCAAACGGCGCAAAAATACAAAACTTTCATATCAACCTACCAATTTGGTATGTTATTCCTGAAAAATAAATTTTCGATTGCGGCTTTAGGAAATGAAAGGCAAATCGCATTATATAATTGTGTGTTTTTTCACTGTATTTTGCCCATCTCAATTCCATCATTCACCGTCAAATTATCATCTTCAGTATAAAAGACAATCATTCTAAATTAACAGTCTGTTTTGGAATACATTTCCATTATCGGTCTATTAATATGCATATTTCTGCTATAAAATTCTAAAATCGCCATATTTTTAAAAATTAACCTACTAAGATAGTAGGTTGGTATTATTATTATTTCTACATTTGCAACGTCATTCAAAACAGAAAGGACAGAAAATGGCAAAAGTTGCAAACAATATAACGGAACTTATTGGGCACACGCCGCTTTTAGAACTCTCGAAGATTGAGAAGGAGCAAAAAGCGAAGGCGCAGATTGTGGCCAAACTCGAGTTTCTGAATCCTGGGCGGAGCGTGAAAGACCGCGTGGGACTGAAACTCATTGAGAAGGCCGAACGCAAAGGCTTGATTAACAAGGCAACAGTGATTATTGAGCCGACAAGCGGCAACACTGGAATCGGGCTGGCTATTGTGGCGGCAACACGCGGCTACAGGCTCATTCTGACAATGCCCGACTCTATGAGTCTTGAACGCCGTGCTCTGCTCAAGGCTTTGGGCGCCGAACTCGTGCTGACGCCCGCCTACGAGGGAATGCCAGGCTCTATCCGCAAGGCGAAGGAACTGGCGGCGGAGATTGGCAACGCTTTTATTCCGCAACAGTTTGAGAACCCCGCAAACCCCGAAGCGCACGCAACTACAACGGCGCAGGAGATTATTGAGGACACCGACGGCCAACTCGACATTTTTATCGCAGGCGTGGGAACTGGCGGCACAATCACAGGCGTGGGCGAGGCTCTGAAAGCCCACAACCCGAACATCAAAGTGGTGGCTGTGGAGCCGTTGGGAAGCGCCGTTCTGTCGGGTTGCAAGCCTGGTCCGCACAAGTTGCAGGGCATTGGCGCGGGGTTCATCCCGAAGATTCTGAACACGCGAGTCTATGACGAAATTTTCCGCGTTGCCGACGAAAAAGCCTTTGAAACAGCACGCTACATTGCTCAACGCGAGGGCGTGCTGGTGGGAATATCGTCGGGTGCGGCGCTGTATGCGGCCATTGAGGTGGCCAAACGCCCCGAAAACAAGGGCAAGCGCATTGTGGTGCTTCTGCCCGACAGCGGCGAGCGCTACTTATCGACAACATTATTCAGTAAGTAATCATTTAACAATCAAAATATTATGGCAACAATTATAGTAAACGGCGACAAACAGGAAGTCGCTCTGCCGATAACAGTATCGGAGTTGATAAAACAGAACAATGTTGCACAGCCTGAAATGGTTAGCGTGCAAGTGAACGAGGAGTTTGTGGAGCGCGACGATTTCGACACAACCACACTGAACGAAGGCGATACAGTTGATTTCCTGTATTTTATGGGCGGAGGAGCGTTGTGATTTGGTTATTTAGGAGTTAGGATTTATGAATTGAAAGTTGAAGGTTGAAAATTGAAAATGAACAATTAAACAGCGAAGCGTTTAAACCTGTTAAACTTGTTCAACCTTCAACTAAAATCTAAACCCTAACCTTCTAAACTCTAAACTTTTAAACAATTACAAATATGTTCGATTTTACAGAAGAAGAATTAAACCGCTACTCGCGCCATATTCTGCTGAAGGACGTTGGCGTTGAGGGGCAGGAAAAGATACGCGAGGCGAAGGTGCTGGTTGTTGGTGCTGGCGGATTGGGCGCACCCGTGGCAATGTATCTGGCCGCGGCTGGTGTTGGCACCATCGGCATTGTTGACGGCGACGTGGTTGATTTGAGCAACCTTCAGCGGCAGATTATCCACACCACACCCGACGTGGGCCGCCCGAAAGTTGAATCGGCCAAAGAGACAATGTTGGCAATAAACCCAAACGTGAAAGTGGTTACATATCAAGACTTTCTGCGTGCCGACAACGCTCTCGACATTGTCCGCGACTATGATTTTGTGGTTGACGGAACCGACAATTTCCCTGTGAAATTCCTGATTAACGACGCTTGCGTAATGGCTGGCAAACCGTTCAGCCACGGCGGAATCTTACGCTTTGAGGGACAGACGTTTACACACGTTCCTGGGCACGCTTGCTACCGTTGTATGTTCAAAACACCGCCACCTGCCAACGCCGTTCCAACCTGCTCGCAGGCTGGTGTGCTGGGCGCCATTGCGGGAATGCTGGGCACCATTCAGGCCGCCGAAACGCTCAAATATATTACGGGCGTGGGCGAACTGCTGACCGACAAACTGCTGACATTCAACGCAAAAACAATGGATTTCAGAAAGATAAACGTAAAACGGCACAGCAAATGTCCGCTCTGCGGCGAAAACCCGACAGTGACAAAACTGATTGATTATGAACAAGGTACTTGTGACCTTGCATCGCACAAGAAAGGGTGAGAGTAAAGAGTTGAGTGGTAAGAGATTAAAAGTTAAGAGGTTAAGAAGTTTAGAGAGTTGAGAAGGTTGAGAAGGTTTAGTTATCTAAACAACGAAGCGACTAAACCTTTTCTCAACGGCGAAGCACTAAACTTTAAATTTTAAAATTCTAAACACTAAATAGTTATGGCAGAAAAAAAGAAACTATCGTTGATTGCCTTTTCGGGCGAATTTGACAAACTGACGGCCGTGTTCACCCTTGCAACGGGCGCTGCGGCTGTGGGCTACGAGGTGAACATCTTCTTCACCTTCTGGGGTCTCGACGCTATCAAACAGAAACGTGGGCGCGCCTTTTTGGGCGGCAACTGGCTCACAAAAATGTTCGGTTTCTTTATGGGCGGCCTGCACAACACCCCAACAAGCCGATTCAATTTCTTGGGTGCGGGTCCGCGGATTTTCCGCTCGCTTATGCGCAAGAACAATGTGGCCACACTTGAGGAACTGGTTGAGGCCGCAACCGCGCTTGGTGTCAATCTCTACGCCTGCGAAATGGCAATGCACGTTCTGGGGCTGAAACAGTCCGATTTCATCCACGAAGTGAAAGACACGCTCGGTGTGGCATCGTTCCTTGAACTGTCGGACGGCGGAAGGACAATGTTTATTTAGGTGTTGGGGGTTAGGTATTAGGTGTTAGAAAACGACAAAAACATAGTGCGTCCACCCAACACCCAACACCCAATACCCGAAACCAATAAAATCAGTTAATCAGTCAATCATTTAATCGAAATTCAAAAATCAAAAATAACTATGGCAACACACACATTAGACATAACAAACGAGCACTGCCCAATGACGTTCGTCAAGACGAAACTGAAACTGGCGCAGATTGCCGACGGCGACATTCTTGAGGTGCTGCTAACCGACGGCGAACCGCTGAACAACGTGCCGCGCACAGCCACCGAACAAGGCTATAACGTATTGAGTGTCACGCACGTTGAGGGAAACATTCACAAAGTAACTATTCGGAAATAAATGGAACTGACAGTATCGGAATCGGCTTATCAAGAGGTGCTGGCGCAGGCGCTTAACGAAGCACCCGTTGAATCGTGCGGATACCTTCTCGGCCCTGACCGTCAGACGGTTACAGTGAATTTCCCAATGACGAACATCGACCATTCGGAGGAGCATTTCAGTTTCGACCCGAAGGAACAGTTCGCCGCTGTGAAATACGCTCGGCAGAACGGGCTGGTGATTGTTGGCAACTGGCACAGTCATCCCGCATCGCCGTCGAGGCCGTCGGCAGAGGACATCAGGCTCGCCTACGACCCTAACATTCTATATTTCATTCTGTCGCTCGCTGGCGAAAAGCCCGTTTTCAACGCTTTCGCGATAGCAAACGGCGAGGTGAAGGAGAAAATTGAGATTAGAAAATAGGGTTTGGGGACAGTTCCAAAACCCAACACCAAACACCAAATAAATTGAATTATCTATTTTTTTAATAATTAAACATTTACAACTATGGCAGACAGCAACATTCAACGCAGCATTACGACTGCAACAGCACGCAACCTTGCGAATACAACCAAAACCCCGCCGCAAATGGGGTCAATCACACCACGGCTTCTTCTGAAACTTCTGCCGTGGACTCAAGTGGAGAGCGGCACCTACCGCGTGAACCGCACCAAAGTGGAACTGAAAAAGGCCGACCGCATTGCCATTCAGTATTTCGACGGAGTGGCCAGTTTCACAGCCAAAGACCTGCGTCAGATTCCGCTTTTCGCCAGCATCGACGAGGAGATTGTGTCGGACCTTGCACGGAACTTTGTGCCAGTTGAGGTGGACCGTGGCAAAAACCTTATCACTCAAGGCAAAGACAAACAGAAATTCTTTATTGTGGCAAGCGGACAGGCCGAAGTTATCAGCACAGGCATCCACGGCGAGGAGTTGCGCATTGCGCTTTTGGGCGCGGGCGAGTATTTTGGCGAGACCGACCTTTTGAGCGCCGCCAGTTCGACCGTGACGGTGCGCTCGCTCACCAACTCGACTTTCCTTCAGTTGGAAACACCTGTCCTTGAGAAACTTATCAAAGAAAAACCAAACTTCCGCGAACAGTTCAACAACGCCGTTGACGACCATTTGCGCCTGAAAGCCACAGTGAACGACCACGGCGAGAAGCACATCGACCTTGTGAGCGGCCACGAAGAGGACAACATCATCCCCGAAACCTACATCGACTACGACGAAACGCCAACCGAATACTCGCTCAATACGCTGCAGACGGTTGTGCGCGTCCACACCCGCGTAAGCGACTTATACAACGCGCCTTACAACCAACTTGAACAGCAACTGCGACTCTCAATCGAGAGCATCAAGGAGCGCCAGGAATGGGAACTCATCAACAACAAGAAATTCGGCTTGCTTGCACAGGCTGCGCCAGGCTACAAAATCAGCGCCCGCTACGGTGCGCCAACGCCCGATGACCTTGACGAACTGCTGTCGCTCGTTTGGAAGGAGCCAGCATTCTTCATCGCCCACCCGCGCGCCATTGCGGCTTTTGAGCGTGAGTGCACTTGGCGCGGTGTGCCGCCTGTCAGCATCGATTTGTTTGGTACAAAGGTGATTACGTGGCGCGGTGTGCCCATTGTTCCGTCGGACAAAGTTGAAATCAAAGGCCAGTATCTGACCAGCCGCGGCGTGGGAACCACCGACATCATTCTTGTCCGCACAGGCGAGAAAGAACAAGGCGTTGTGGGCTTGCACCAGGCAGGCATTCCAGGCGAGATTGCCCCGTCGCTGTCGGCCCGCCTTATGGGTTTGGACCAATACGGCGTGGCAAGTTATCTGCTCACAAAATACTTCTCGCTCGCCAGTCTGACCGACGACGCCATCGCCGTTCTTGAGAACGTTGAGGTGGGCTACTATCACGATTATCAACACAGAAACAAAATTGAAAAATAATGTACGGCAACGAATTGGATAATTTCAGACCCGACATTCCCGAATTGGGGCAGATTCCGCAATTCAGGTTCGACGCTGACGCGCCCGTGCCCGATGTGAGTCCGACACAGGCGCAGCCGCCGCAACCTGAACCTGACACCGACTTTGGCGGGTTCAGTATGCCGCAGATTCCGCTCACGGGCGAACTTTCGGAGGTTGACGCCACGCTGTTCCGCAGTGTGGTTGAGAAATACTTCTCAGAAGATATTCCCGCAGCCAGTCAGCCGACAGCAAACGCCAGTTCGGCGGACGACGTTCAGCCCGACAAGCGGAAATGTATGCTGAAAGACAACGGGTTCGGCATCGGAATACCCGAAACTGAACTTGTGCGGAACCTGCACTACGAGGAGTCTGACACCATTGACCAGACGGAGATTCGGAAGCAATTCCCCATTCTCAATCAGAAGGTGAACGGTCAGGATTTGGTGTGGTTTGACAACGGCGCATCGACACAGAAACCGCTGCGCGTGATTGACGGCTTGAGCCACTTCTACAAGACCGACTACTCGAACATCCACCGTGGCGCACACACGCTTGCCGCCCGCTCGACCGACCAGTACGAAGGCGCGCGCGAAAAGGTGGCGCGGTTCATCAACGCACCGTCGGTTGACAACATCGTCTTTGTGCGCGGAACAACCGAAGGCATCAACCTTATTGCACAGACTTTCGGGCGCAAATACCTGCTCGAGGGCGACAATGTGATTGTATCGACTCTCGACCACCACGCCAACATTGTGCCGTGGCAACAGGTGTGCAAGGAGCGCAATGCCGAACTGCGGGCCATTCCCGTTGACCAGAACGGCGACCTGATTCTGCCCGAACTTGTGCGGCTCATAACACCACGGACGAAATTCATTTCGGTGGGGCACGTGAACAACACCTTCGGCACCATCAACGACGTGAAGACAATCATCAACATTGCTCACGCGCACAACATTCCAGTGCTGATTGACGGCGCTCAATCGGTGGCCCACACAAAGATTGACGTTCAGGATATGGACTGCGACTACTTTGTCTTTTCGGGGCACAAGATTTACGGCCCGTCGGGCATTGGCGCGGTTTACGGCAAAAAAGAGGCGCTTGCGTTGCTTCCACCGTGGCAGGGCGGCGGCAATATGATAAAAGACGTTACCATTGAACGCACGGAGTTCAACGAGCCGCCAGCACGCTTTGAGGCGGGAACGCCCAACATTGCCGACGCCATCGGGTTGGGCTACGCGCTCGATTTTGTGAACAGCGTTGGCATTCACAACATTGAACGCCACGAGCACGACCTGACGGAGTACGCGCGGCAACAGATTGCGCTGATTCCAGGCATCACGCTCATTGGCAACCCGAAGAACCGCGTCAGCGTTGTGTCGTTCGACGTGGAGGGCATTCCAGCGCCGCAAGTGGGGCAAATGCTCGACAAGGAGGGTATTGCCGTGCGCGCGGGTCACCACTGCGCCCAACCTGCATTGCGGGCTTTGGGCTACGAAATGTCGGTCCGCCCAACATTCGCCGTCTATAACACGCGCGAAGAGATTGACCGACTGATAGTTGCGTTAAGGAAGATAGTTGGAAACACAAAGTAGGGAGGTGCGGTTGCAAAGTAAAAGTCACACGTTGTAACTCAATAAGTTATAAAGTTCAGGAGAATGTTAAAGGATTACTCGGCATTTGGCCCTGCGTATCAGAATTTCAAGGTTAAGGAAGGCGTGTATGTGCCTGAACCCGATGCGGATTTTTCAGGCGAGAATCCGTTCACAAGGATGGCGCCCATACGCGGAAAACATAAGGACATAAAATTCGACGAGACTTATACCTATCTTGACAAATCGTTGAAATTCAGAATAATACATTTTCTTGTATATCTGATTACCTGGACTGTGGCTTTTCCTGTAAACCGAATCAGATATGGGTTGAAGATTGAAGGCCGCGAGAAAATCGCCCGCAACCGCAAACTTTTCGCCAACGGCGTGATGACCATTTGCAACCACGTCAACCGTTGGGATATGTTGTGCGTTTTGCAGGCAATGCGCCACCGAATGGCGTGGATTCCGATGTACTCGCAGCCATTCAACGGCAACGACGGTTTCATTATGAAAGCCATAGGCGGCATTGCCATTCCCGAAGATTACGGCGGGCTGACAAAGTTTGCGCAGGCGTTAGACGATTTGCACAGAGCCAAACAGTGGATACACATATTCCCTGAAAGTTGCAGTTGGAAATTCTACGCGCCGCTTCGGCCTTTCAAAATAGGTGCCTTCAATATGGCTTACAGGTATTCGATTCCTGTGATACCGATGATGATTTCGTTCCGCCCCCGCACGGGGTGGCGCAGGCTTATCAGCAAAGGCGAACCCCTGATAACCATTCACGTGGGCGACCCGATAGTGCCCAACCCAAATGCGTCGCGGAAGGAAGAACCAACGCGGATGCGCGATGCCGCACACAAGGCGATGCTCGATATGGCGGGCATTGTCTCAAATCCCTGGCCGTCAGGCATAGATTGACACTTGATT
>JAGCNL010000083.1 GCA_017645945.1 Salinivirgaceae bacterium | reverse complement strand
TAACAATTAAAAACTTAAAAAAATGAAAAGATTAGTTTCAGCAGTTTTGGCGACCTTGTTTGGCGCGCAGATTGCAACCGCACAACAGACAATCAACGGACGCATCACCGACGGTGAGGCTCAACCTGTTGAATTTGCAAACATTATTCTAATGGCCGCCGACTCGGCATTCTTGGGCGGCACAGTGTCGGACCTTGACGGGCGCTTCACGCTTGCGCAACCCGCCAACGCACACTATATTAGTATATCGAGCATCGGCTACGAGCGTTTCTTGAAACCGATTGCTGAAGTGGCTGATTTTCAGAATATCACGCTGAACGTGGAATCGACCGAACTTGGCGAGGTGACGGTGAAGGCCATCGCGCCGAAGACGCAACTGAAAGACGGCGCAATGGTTACTACCGTGCAGGGCACCACGCTTTCGCGGACAGCCAGCACCACGCGAATGCTGTCGAACATTCCAGGAATCATCAACCGCAACGGAAATCTTGAAGTCATCGGCCGCGGCACACCCGAAATCTACATCAACAACCGCAAGGTGCGCGATTGGAACGAGTTGGAAACACTTTCACCAGATAATATCAAGAATGTGGAAGTTATATCGTCGCCAGGGGCACGCTACGACGCTTCGGTGACATCGGTGGTGCGCATCACAACCATCGCGCCCACGGGCGAAGGCTTCGGTTTCTCGCTTGAGTCGAGTTTTGGCCAGGGCTTCCGCGACTACACCCGCTGCTACCAGGAAAAGGCCAACTTCAACTATCGCAAAAACGGTTTCGACCTGTTCGCAAACTTCCGCGCCGACATCAACCAGAAGACGGGCAATCGAATGGACATCTACACCCTTAACAATTCCGACCACCGTTGGGAAACCAACAACTCGATTAAGAGCACGCAGAAAAACCAGTATGTGCCGACCACCTTCGGGCTCAACTACCAGATTGACGAGCGCAACTCGGTGGGCGCGCAGTTCACCCACAAAACCGTTATGAATGAGAAAACCAACGCCCGAAACACGCTCGACGTTATGCGCGACGGCGAGTTTTTCGACCACATTTTGACGCAGACCGAAGAGCGCCGCACCCACGATTTTGAGAACGACCTGAACGCCTATTTCAATGGTGCGATTGGCGACTTCACAATCGATTTCAATGCCGACTTTGTTTACAATCCTACTGATAAAGAAGGCGTTACACCTGAAGAGAGCGACAACTACGACGACCGCAACATTGTAACAACCAACAGCGTGCTGAACAAGTTGGCGGCCCAGAAACTTGTTGTGGGACACGAACTTATGGGCGGCCGTATCGACGTTGGCGCCGAGGCCACCTTCACCAACCGCACCGACGAGACTTCGAGCAACCTTGAAGAGTTTGTGCCGTCGGTGAGCAGCGAAGCACGGCAGAAGGCCATTGCGGGTTTTGCCGAGTACAAACGCACTTTCGCCCAGAAATACAGCCTTACGGCGGGCCTGCGCTACGAGCATCTGAACCTTGACTTCTACAACAACGGCCAACTTGACAGCGAGGCTTCGACGGTATATAGCGAACTGTTCCCGTCGGTGACGTTCAGCGGGGTATTTGGCAAAATGATTCAGTTGCAATTCGCTTATAATGAGAAGATTTCGCGTCCGTCATACTTTAGTATGAGCAACAATGTTACCTACGCGAGCCGCTATCTGCAGCAGAAAGGCAACCCCACGCTGAAGCCTACCATCATCCGCTCGGCCGAACTGACGGCAACGCTTGTGGTGCTTCAGTTGAAGGCCATCTACACTCACAACAAGAACCACTACATACAGTATCAGGTTGTGAATGAGGAACATCCAGAGTCGGAAGTTCTGCATTGGATAAACCTTGACAAACCGACGCTGAACCTGCAGGTTGCCACCCAACTGCCATTGGGCATCTACAAGCCGACAATCGCCTATTTCGTTATGAAACAATGGATTGACGATATTGAGTCGGAAGGCAGAATGGTGTCGTGCAACAAGCCGATTCAGGGATTTGTGTTCAACAACTCGGTTGAACTGAAGAGCGGTTGGCTGTTTGAGTTGAACTCGCAGTTCCTTGGCAAGGGCGGCTGTCAGGACTTGGTTGAGTTGCGCAACCGCACTCTCGATGTCAACTTCTATGTTCATAAATCGTTCTTTAACAAGGCTTTGAACATTGAGGCGGGAATCAGCGACATCTTTGAGAAGGGCGACAACAAAGTCAAACTCTACAAGCAGTCGGGTTATCTTGAGCAGACCAACACCTACGACCGTCGCCGCTTCACGGTGAGCGTGAAGTACAACTTCAACCCCGCCAAGAGCAAGTATAAAGGCACAGGTGCTGGAAACGACGAGAAGAGCAGACTGTAGACAAGGAGTGAAGGATTGAATGTGAGAATTTTTAATAATCGTAAATCAGTAATCAAAAATTATGAAACGAGCATCATAAAAGTTAAGTTTCCATAATAGAAAAGCCCCACCAGAGTCGGTCGATTCTGGCTGGGCTTTTTGCTTTTCTGTCGAAATTGGAATTAGCGCAACGTGGTTTTGTATTCGAGTGTGACATCACCACCCACCGAACTTGTGCCAACGCCCACATCATAGAGATCCAATGAGGGGAATACCTTGTCCACAAACAAAGCCTGCCAGTCGATGGTTTTGTTGTAATGGTTAATATGCCGCGCTGTCAAATCGAACGCACCTTCGCCGGTATATGTAATTTCATACTCAAAGTGGTCGTCCACCTCAACCCGTTTGATGGTGTACTTGCAGGCAATCTGGTGTTTGACAGAACCATTCAATAACTCCTGTGCACGCTTATGGTAATCAATTTTGGGATTGTTCCAATCATTAATGAACTGTTGCAATGTTCTAACAAAGAACTTATAGTCGGTATTGATGACGAACTTTCCGGAAGCGGTATCGCCTGTAAATTTACCAGCAATGTCATCGCCAATGGTGAAATTGCCGAGAGAATCGACGGTGATAAAATCGTGCCGGTTGAAGAACCTCTCCAATTCTGTACACCACCTCACTTTGCTTTTGTAGAAGTTTATCGAATCATTCATATAAATCACTTCTCCCGTAACAGAATCTTCGTAGTGGTCCAACATATCATAACCCGAACTATAAATCATTACAGATGGTGGTGTGTAAGTCAACTTGAGGTTTTCAATTCTGTTAGTCTCCACTTTCACACCTTGCGTGGCGAGGTCGATGTCAACTATCATTCGTTCAGTGACGCCATCCAATTGGAAGTCGAACTCCTTCTCTGGCAAGCCCTCCTCATCGAAAAGCGTAATTTTGAACGGCACCATGTTGCGCACTAAGGCGTATGTGGTGAACCAGCCCAAAGGGGCTTTCCCTTCGTCATCAATAGTGGTTTGCCATTTATCCGGGTCAGAGACATATTCGGGAATGAAGGTAAAGCCTATTTTGCGTCCTGCAAAGACTGATTTCTCGTCCTCTTTTCCTTTCCAAGATGAGTCTTTGATTCGAAATGCCACTTTTTTACCCATGAGTTTAGCCATCTTGTTTACTTTGGCAGTCATGCGGTTGGAGGCCTGAACAATTTGTTTGTTTCGGAGTGCGGCAAAAACGCTGACAAGGTATCCGCTCATCAGTTCGGCATAGTGTTCGTCAGAAATTTGTTTCTTCAGCGACTCCGTTTCCCACATGAGAGTGGATAGTCCCTGTGTTTTCGCCCATGCGTAGGCGTATGTGCGAACCTCCTGATTGTCGGTCCAGAAACGATCGCAATAAGAGCGCACCGACTGCTCGATATAGGCATTGAGTTTGTCGGCGTCCATATCCGTCTCCAAGAATACGGGATAGAAATAATCGTACCAGTCTTTGATGGTGCGGTAATAACCATGAGGGGCTGGCTTGCCATCACTATTCATATTGAAACGTGAGTCGGAGCCCAGTTCTCTGTAGCCTGGCAAGCTATAGTAATAGCGGTATGCCTCGCGGAAAAGGTCAACTTTGCGCTCGTTGACCATTGTGCCGAATTTCTCTAATCCCACACCGATAAAGGCAACCAAACTCATCGATGCTGCCATAATCGGAGTTCCGATAGCACTGGCAGCCGCGCCAGCCGTCTTTGCCATTATAACTTTAAGCGTGCCGGACGCCACAGCAACATTATCGCCCTGAATGTCAGCACGTACTACATCCAAGATGGTCAGAGCCGTGCCTATCTCGCCCATGATGCTAACGGCATTGTCTAAAACTTCAGGTTTGAAATTGTATCCCACAATCGGCTCTGCGACACTCATAATGGCAGAGTAAATTCCATCCAGGCCAAAGGACTGCCACATACCCATATCGTCCTTGAATTTCATTGCCTGACCCACATCAATGTCGTCCGCGTCTAAAATATCGAGCAGGATTTTCGTGGCCTCATTGAAGTTATAAACCACGGGAAAATCGCTAAACGACTCGAATAGTTCTCCTCTGGTTCGCTCATTTTTTATGGAGAAGAAAGTATAGAACGACAAGTGGTCGGTGAGAATGGTGGCGACACCAGCATCCTTGTCATACTCGAAATAGACGGGCACCCACTCATCTGTCTCGGCATTGTAATAGGCTGCGCCTACTGTTTGGCCTGCTGGCACCTTATAGGGAATTGTGATTTCCGCCACGCCACTCAGTTCGTGCACAGCGTTGCCTGCCTCATCCAACATGCTAATGTCGATACCAACGCCACCTGTAACACCTTCGGTCGGACGTGGAAGCAAGACGGAGTTGCGGACGCATATTTGTGCGCTTTCATCAAAGGTTGTTGCATCGAAAGTGATAGAGCATTTCTGCGCTTTGACGGTTAGCGAAGAGTCGTTAATCTCAAAAATCTCCGCGCCATCATATACAAAACCAGCCTTCCATGTTATGCTGTCAATGCTTGCGGCTTTGGTTGTTATGTTGTTTCGTCCGTTCAGGTTCATTGTCACCACGGGCTCGCCATTCTCGTCTTCGCTGAAACTGATTGTGTTCACATTGCTGATTTCTATCGAGGTCCTTGACGAGTCACCGTGCACAACCATCTGATAGTTCAGCGCTTGTGGGGGAAGCGGTTTAAAATCTTCTTCGTACATGGCTGAGATATGGTCACCAAACTTGCGCCAACCGGGTGCTTCGGCATAGAGTTCCTCCGTTCCTTCAGGCACCAGCAAATAAACGTTCTTCTCCGGGTTGGCAAACATTTCGTCGCTGAATGTGGCATCGGAGATAACGGGTGGCACCAACAGCGGACAAGTTATATCAGCATAAGAATATTTGGGTTCTTTGCATGCATTGAACGCACCCTCCATATCCACCACAGTCGGCGGGATGGTGAATCCTGATATATTACCGCGCACACATCCCGGTGCCATCTTAATTATCGTTTCCGGCCAAATGCCCGAACCTGGGGAACTCAACGCAATGAGAATACTGGTCTTGTTCTTGTTATAAATGATAGGGTCAAAATCGTCAGAAAAATATGGATTAAGCGAATCCACAATCAGGAACGGTACGATACCTCCTCTAAACAATCCGTCAAATGCAGATGGTGCTATCTCACGCACTTTAGGACCAATGCGGAAGAACGGGGAACCTCCTCCCCAGCGACCACCATATGTGGCCGAGTCACCAAGGATTTCCAGATTACTGAAATAGGTGTCTGCGCTCAGCGTTGCACCTGCGAAAGCCTGCTTGTTGATTTTGACAATACAATCCTCCCATTCGCCGCGTTCAGGCCGGGCATTGGCAAAACACTCCTCGTCAAGTTCCAGCCGACGGCTCTTAGATATAATAGTGTTGAGCGGACATAGATAGAAGGCCTTCTTGCCAATGCGTTTAACGTTCTCTCCAATATACAGGTATTTGGCTTTAGTCAGTTGGAACGCCTCGTCTGGCACCACCTCCATTTTGTCACTCAATATGATAGAGTCGATTGTGGAATAGATGAACGAAAAACGGTCAATGGTCTCAATGTTGTTGCCGAAGGTAATCTTATCGAAGTTGCCTTTGCGGTAGAAAGCCTGTCTGCAGATGCGTGTGACCGCATATTTATTACCAGTACTGTCATCGGTGACGGTATCGGGAATGACTAATGAACCGTTTTCCACGTTCATTCCTCCACCTGTGTAGTCAAGGATTTCTGCAGTACCATTAGCCAACAGGCCGTATTTAATTTTGTCTATAACCTTCTCCACTGCATCGTAGGGTCGGAAGTTTGTCCAAGCCGTTACATCGTTGACATAAATTGGCACCGATGAAAGTCGGTAGAAGCCATCTGTATTCCCTCCCCAGCCATAATTAAAGTGGAAGTAGTTGTTGGCAGTGTAACCATCGCATACGAGTGCATGTCCGTCGCCTTCAGTAGGGTAGCCTACGTAAAGCACAGGGCGCCCATTGTCGAGTTCTGTCTTTAATGCTTCACGCACATCGGCCGCCGTCTCGCCACGAACTTCCACAATACCAGGCTCATAACCGAAATTACGTATCAATGATTCGTAATAAAAAAATGTAGGACTGCCGTTTTCTTTGCAATATGATGTTTCCATCGCCTTTCCCACATCAGCCATCAATTTGGCAACAGCCTCGGCTTGCTCCCCGGTGTAGCTGTGCTCATAGTTGTCGAGCATATTGTCCCAGTCATACGTGCGGCCTGAAAAATCCACCTTCACCCGTATATTATCAGCAGTCCGTTCATATACAGAATCCCTTGTCGTATCCGGCCAGCGCCAATAGCGCATAACCTGCGCCACGGCGGTTGGCACACAGCCGGTATAGCATTGGTTTGGGGTTTGGTAGTTATACGGACTGTTCTGATTCCAAGTGGATTTTATTAACGGCTCCACTACTAAATCGCCGAGATATGAGGGGTAGTAATCCAATAAGTCCAGCACGCCTTTGCCATCTGATTTATAGGTGGCTAACGCAGGATTTATTCGCAGACTGTCGATGCCAACTGAATATTCGTTGAGAAGGTCTTGCAATTGAACGGGGACATCGGCATAATTGAACGAGCCGTGGTCGCAGTAACCGAGCACATCCTCCTCAGTACCGCTTTCGCCCGAAACAATTACAAACCCTTGATCGTCACCGATATTAACAACATAAACATTGTTCGAACTCTTCTGCACCCGCGACTGTATTCTGTAAGCCACAGAAAGAACGGATTCGTCAGCCGGCGCCTTGCAGTCCGACTTGGCCATTTGTTCGTACTGCACAAACCTGCTTGCTATCTCCAATGCCTGCTGTTCACTGATATTCTCAGCGAAAAGACTACCCGCCATGATGGCGGCAATCAATAAGGAACAAAGTTTTCTCATGGCTTCACGAACTTAAAGGTTACATTTCCGTTTTGTAGAATATATACGGCTCCGCGGAGGTCGCCAGTCGGGACAGTAGCATTACCTCCGTTGTCCAAACGATACTGCGCTGCCAGTGTGCCCTGCACCGTGTAGATATTCACCACCGAGTTAGGTGTTCCACCTTCGATGACGATTTGCCCGCCGCGGAAAGAGAAAATCTGCGGCGATATATCCGGCATGTCAATGTTATCTGCTGTAATCGGCACATCTATCATGTCAGCCTTTTCGAACTTTACTTTCTTTAACTGGTTAATCGGATATTGCACCGAAGTACTATTGGTAGTGATAATAAGATGCGTAGCGGAATAACTCAACTCCGGCTTGTCGGCGAAAGCAAACAGCGCCACATCACCATTCTGCTGATAGACGGCCACAACATTCTGCTCTGTTGCCATAGCTGTTGCAGAAAAAAGCAATACGAAAAGTAATAATTTCATTCTCATATAACTTGTTTTAAATTTGAAAGATACAACCATACAACTTTTTTTTGACAAATACAAGTTTTTGCGCTTGGAGTTACTCGAGTTCTGCCGTTTTCACCAAATAATGGGAAAACAAAATTTTTAAGGATTTACCCTTATGCGAGCAATAGTATGTACAGTTTTTTAAATGTGCATATATATTTGATTATCAACACGCACCATTTTGGTGCGCTGTTAAGATTTTGAGCACCAAAGCCGATGCAACGCAGTTATAATAGACTGATTTTTAATTATATAATCCCGAAACAAACCGCAACATCAGTAAAATAATTATTTGCAATATTTTAAGTCGGCTTTTACTTTTGGCTTACGTTTTTGAAACGCACAAATTTTAATTCTAAAACATACAGATATGAAATCATTTGCAAAAACCTTCATCGCGCTTGTATGCGCCGCCGTCTGCACCGCTTGCAGCCAGCAGACAATCGACGAGCAACTCAACGATTATTTCGATGCTCTCGACGGACATTTTATGGGAAGCATTGTGGTTCAACAAGATGGGAAGACCATCTATCAACGCTCGTTGGGTTGGGCCGATGTTGAGAACCAGATTCCCGCCACAGCCGAGACTCAGTACCGCATTGGGTCGATTTCGAAAACCTTCACGGCAGTGCTTGTGCTTAAGGCTGCCGCCGATGGCCGTCTGTCGCTCAATGACCCGATTGCCAAATATTTCCCCGATGCGCAAATTCCTAACGCAGAGCGGATTACCATTGACCAACTGTTGCAGCACCGCAGCGGTTTGGTGGATATTGTAAACGACAAGCCGTATGAGTATCTGACCTACTTCACCACGCCGCAGACGCGCCAGCAGATACTTGAGCGTGTGGCCGCCGCAGGCACCAACTTTGAGCCAGGAAGCGAGTACCGCTACTGCAACACAGGCTACAACTTGTTGGGATACATTCTTGAGGATGTGTGGGACAAACCATTCGCCGAAATTGTGAACGAGCAGATTGTCAATCCGTTGGATTTGCGGCACACTCGCTACAGCGAGACCATTAATCCGCAACGCGGCGACGCCCGTTCATACTCGCTACTCGACGGTTGGCAGGTTCAGCCCGAGACCGATGCGTCGGTGGCTATTGGCGCAGGCGCGTTGGCTTCAACACCCGCCGACCTTGCAAAATTCGGTGCGGCCTTGGTTGGCGATATCTTCGGCAACAACATTTTTGAACAGATGAAGGAAGTTAAAGACGCCTACGGACGCGGCCTTGTGCAGTTCACCTACGGCGACCAAATCGGCTACGGCCACGCAGGCTTAATCGACGGATTCGGGTCGAAACTTGTTGTGTTCGACAATGTTACAGTTGCTTTTTGCTCAAATGGCGCCGACTACGATGCCAACCTAATCGTTCCGACTGTTCTTGACGTTCTGAATGGCAAAAAAATCGACCTTCCCAAGTTCGACAAATACATTAAACTCTCGCCCGAGCAACTTGCTTCATATACAGGTGTTTACAGATGCGATGCTCTCTCAATGGAAGTCACCGTCAGAGTTGCGGGCGACCGCTTAAGCGCACAGGCTTCGGGGCAGTCGTCGTTCCCTCTTGATGCCGTTTCGGCTGACCATTTCGAGAATGCTACTGTGGGCGCTGTCATTACCGTCGCACCCGACCGTAAAAAGATAATTCTCAAGCAAATGGGGCAAGAGTTTGAGTTTGCACGCGTGGGCGATGCCGCTGCCGAAGCAGAGCAGAAACCTACCGTTTCGCTGACGAATGAGCAACTCGCCACATTCATAGGCGTTTACAATTGCTCACAATTGAAAATGGACCTAAAATTCACCGTTGATGGCGACCACCTTGTTGGGCAGGCCACAGGGCAGTCGGCATTCCCGTTGCAAGCCGCCAACGACAGCACTTTCGAGAACCGCGCGGCAGGCATAAAACTCACGTTCGACCTGAAAAACAACCGTGTAATTCTGAACCAGAGCGGAATGCAGTTCGATTTTTTGAAGAAAGATGATAAATAATGTTGAGAGGGTTGAGAAGTTAAGAGTTTAGAAAGTTTAGTTATCTAAACAGCGAAGCGACTCAACTTCTCAACAGCGAAGCGACTCAACTTTAAACCTATTAAACATTTAATAATGAAACAACTACCAATAATAATGATATTTGCCGCAATGCCGATAATCGGTTTTGGGCAAACCACAATCAGTGGCAACGTGCTGAATGAGCGCGGCGAGACGATTGAGTATGTCAGCATTGGTTTCAATCGCGACAGCGTTGGCACCATATCGGACGGCAACGGACATTTCTCGCTGAAAATCCCCGAAGGACGCACTAACGAACTTGTTTTCAGCCACGTATCATACTTGCCGACAGAGATTCCGTTTGAGACATATTCGGCAGGCAACGAACTGACTATCGTTTTGAAAGACAAAATGATAGTGCTGCCCGAAGTTTCGGTTGGCAAGTCGAGCAAGCCCAAAACCATTGAGGGCCGCGGAATGCCGATGCCAGGCAGTTGCGTGCTCATGGGGCGCGGCACCCCAGACGGTCCCGAGGGCGGCCCAATGTTTACGGTTGATAAAGATTACATTATCAGTAACATAACATTGAAAATACAAAAGTGCACCTACAAGGAATGCAAATTGAGTTTCAATCTCTACGAGAGGCAGGATAGCCAACTTGTCAACGTTCTTCAGAAACCGATTTATCAGACGGTGCAGCAATCGAAAAAGGACTTTACGCTCGATGTTGAACCAACTGATATTCTGTTGCTTAAGCGTGACACGGAATACTATTTAAGCGTGTCGATGGTGGACAGCGACGGTGAAGGCACACTTATGATTGGCGCGAGCGCGAAAAGCGGCTATTTCCGTAAAGGGTTGATTAACGGCGAGATAAAGAAAGTGCCCGTCTGCCCTGCGATTGCGGTGAAAGGGAATGAATTGTAATTTAAGGCATTAGGCAAAAGGCATTAGGCATTAGTAATTTAAGAGCAAGCGGTTTCTCAACAGCGAAGCACTCAACCTTCCAAACTTTAAACTTGTTAAACAGCGCAGCGTTCCAACTTTAAACAAAACCTGTAACATCAAAACAAAACACAAGTCATTAATGAAAATTTTGTTTTTAATAAGCATTTTGACAAATATCTATCTATAAGTTAAATTATTATGGCACGTTCATATTATCTTGACAATCTAAAAGTTATGCTTACCGTATTGGTGATAGCCCACCACGCGATGATTCCGTTTGCCGATGGCGAAGGTTGGGCTTATCATCCTTCTATCGCCGAAGAGACTATGCCTTATATGTGGCATTTCCTTAGCACTAATGTGGCGTTTTTTATGGGGTTGTTCTTTATGATTTCGGGTTATTTTGTTCCGAAAAGTTTTGACCGACAGGGCTTTGCCACATTTGTTTGGAAAAAAGCATTGCGCTTGCTGGTGCCGATGGCGTTGATTACGGCGGTGCTGAGTTTGGCCACGGGTACGCCTGAGGCTGGGCACACTTGGTTCCTGAGCAGTTTGTTCGCGTTCTGCTTAGTGTATGCGCTGATACGCCTTGTTTGTAAAAAATGCAACGGCGAGCAACCCCTACGACTCACATTGCTTTTGCTTGTGGCGTTTGCAGCAGTAATGGGCGTGGGTGGTTATTTTATTCGGCAGTTTTATCCGCAAGACGAATGGATTCATTTGTGGGTTTATAAGTTCGAACCTGCTCATTATCTTCAATATATAATGATGTTCGCTCTTGGCGTTCTGGCTGGTCACGGCAACTGGTTCGACAAGATGTCCGACATTGTAGGACGTACTGCGCTCATAATTGGCACTTTGCTCTGCGTTGGCAACTATTTGCGTGCAGGTGGCGCGTGGGATGGTTTCGTTTGGCATTGGTTCGGTATTTACGAGTCGTTTTTGTGCGTGTTTTTCTGTGTCGGATTGGTTTGGCTCTTTAAGGAAATTGCAAATTGGGATGGCAGGTTTTGGCAATGGTCTGCAAGTCAGGCTTTTGGCGCATACGTAATTCATTTGTTTGTTTTGCTGACAGTACAAAACTTATTAGATAAACTTTGGGTTAGTGTGGTTGGTAAATTCTTGTTGGTTACGGCCTTAGCAGTTTTCTTCTCGTTTGTCATCACTTGGCTCTTGCGATTGATTCCTGGTGTTAAGAAGGTTTTGTAAACCAATATCTTCCAAACTTTAAACAAAACTACTAACTTCGAAAAACTTTAAACTTCGAGAACTTATAACTTAAAACTAACATAAATCTTTATGGATGAGATATTAACAGCAAGCAGTCTTTGCAAGACATTCAATTTGTCGCGCAAGCAGCAGCGAATTGAGCACACCACCCAACGGCAGAAGGTGGCGGTCGACAATCTTTCGTTCACGGCCTATAGGGGCGAGATTTTCGGACTTTTGGGACCGAACGGCGCAGGAAAAACAACAACCCTGCGTATGCTCTCAACGCTTATCCGTCCCGACAGCGGCGACGCTACGGTCGACGGTTACAGCATTGTCAGCGACCCCGCAAAAGTGCGGTCGAAAATCGCCTTTCTGACGTCGGAACTCAAACTCGAAGACTTCTTCACACCGAACTATCTGTTCGACTTCTTCAGCCAACTTCACGGCGTGCCCGAAGATGTTATCAAAGAGCGTAAGGCGCAGTTGTTCAGCCGCTTCGGTATCGACAAGTTTGCCGAAGTGAAGGTCGCCAACCTTTCGACAGGTATGAAACAGAAGGTGTCGATAGTAATATCGCTTGTGCACGACCCCGACATTATCATTTTCGATGAGCCGACCAACGGACTCGACGTGCTCACAGCGCGCGTGGTGACCGATTTCCTTCGCGAACTGCGCACAAAGGGCAAAACGATAATCTTGAGCACGCACATTTTCAGCCTTGTAGAGCAACTCTGCGACCGCGTGGGTGTGATAATCGACGGACGGATGGTTGCCTGCGGTGCGTTGAGCGATGTGTGCGCAGGGCTGTCGCTTGAAGACAGATTTTTTGAACTTTATAAAGAGACGAAAGGAGAAGAAGAATGAAAAGCAATGTATTGACAATCATAAAGAAAGAGTTTGACCGTGTATTCCACGACCGTCAACTTATGTTTACCACAATTATTTTGCCTGGTCTGCTTATCTATTTGATTTATAGTTTTATGGGCTCCAGCGCAAACAAGATGATGCAGCAGAACAGCGAGAAAAATGTTGCTGTTTTGGTCGATAATCTGCCGCAGAGCGTTGCTACGACTCTCCAATCGTTGAGCGACAATGTCACTCTTAGCGAGAGCGCTTTCGGTCAGGCCGATATCGATGCACTTAAAGATAAGAATATCAACACGGTACTGGTGCGTTTTCCTGCCCGATTCGACGAACTTGTGAGCGCATACTCAACAACCGACAGCATGCCCGCGCCAAACATCGAGATTTACTACAACTCGACCAACGAAGCCACGCAGCGCATCTACTCGATAATCCGCGGTGCGCTTGGTCATTATGAGGAGACAATCAGCAATCGTTTCGATATCAACCGTATCGACAGTCCTGAAACACACTTCAATCAGGCTGATGAGGAACAGGTTAGCGGCCAGATTCTGGGGCGTCTGCTGCCAATGCTGATTCTGATTATGCTTTTCAGCGGAGTTATGTCGGTGGCGCAAAACTCGATTGCAGGCGAGAAGGAACGCGGCACCATTGCCACACTGCTCGTTACACCGATGCACCGCAGCGAGTTGGCATTCGGTAAGATAGTGGCAATCAGCGGAATTTCGCTTCTGTGCGCATTGTCGAGTTTCATCGGCATTGTGCTTTCGCTGCCCAATATGATTGGCGGTATGGGCGGGGCTGACGTGTCGTTCAATTACGGTACCAGCGATTATGTCATCCTATTTGCCATCATTATCAGCACGGTGCTGATTATGGCGGCCATTGTGAGCATACTGTCAACATTGGCCAAAGACGTGAAAAACGCAGCATCGCTATGTATGCCGCTGATGATTGTAATGGTGTTCTTGGGCATTATTTCGATGCTTAACAACGATATTTCAAGCAATATTGCTATGTACCTGATACCGTTCTACAACTCAACAATTTCAATGACAGCCTTGCTGCAACACGAACTGGGACTGGTAAACGCCATTGTCACAATCGGCGCGAACATCTTCTACACCGTCTTTGCCGTTTGGGTTCTGACCAAACTGTTTAACAACGAGAAGGTTATGTTTAGTAGATAAGGATTTAATTAGGCAATATTTAAAGCGCAAAGAGTAAAAGCATAACACTCTTTGCGCTTTCTTTTTATCACTCTTCCAAACGACTTATGCATTCCCTTCTGGAGCACTAGAGCTTCCCCCCTCCCATTTTGTAAAAACTGTAAAGCGAGTGTAAACCAAGTGTAAAGAACTTTACACTTTTTTACACTTTACAAAAATGTGATTTTGCTGATTGTCAGCAAAATGTAACTTTTGGCACGGGTTGTGCCATTGTTTTTGCAGAAAATAAAAAAACGTAAAAACGATTATGCAAAAACAACTGATTATCGGCATTCTGATGGCAATCGCGCCAAGCACATTCGGAGCAAACGCTCCCGACAGTGTCCGCACAATGACTCTGAAAGAGTGTATGGAGTATGCCGTGTCGAACTCAACAAAAACACGCATCAGTCAAGCCAATGTGGGCGATGCGCAAATTGCCCGCCGCGACGCCATTCTGTCGGCTCTCACGCCAAGTGTTTCGGCTAGTGCTAGCGCAGGCTACAATTTCGGCCGCAGCATCGACCCACAGACAAACACCTATTTTAACACCACATCGTTCAGTAACAATTACAGCATAAACGCAGGAATCGACCTTTTCAACGGGTTCAGCGCCGTCAACAATATGCGCATTTCGAAAACGGCGCTTGCCATTTCGAAGTCGGAGCAGGAACAGACTGAGGCTGACATCTGCCTTGCTGTGATGGAGGCCTACTACAATGTGGTTTACTACAGCCGACTCTGCCAGTTGTTTGAAGAACAGGTGGTTACAGCAAAAGCTTCGCTCGCGAAGATGCGCCGTCAGGAGGAGATTGGGCAGAAGAGCCGCGCAGATGTCATCCAGTTGGAGGCCGACCTTGCCGACCGCGAGTACGACCTTGCCAACACTCGCCAAATCTACAGCGAGCAGATGATGACCTTGTCGGATTTGATGTTTTTCCCGATGGATGAGCAACTTGTGGTTGACACAGTGATGCCGGAGCCGACCATCAACCTGCAGAGCGAGGACGAGATTGTCAGTTTTGCGCTTGGCAACGACCCTGCAGTGCGCATTGCCGGAATGAAGGCCGAAAACGCCCGCATTGAACTCTCAACAGCCCGTTGGAAGTTGCTGCCGAGCCTCTATGCCAGCGCAGGTTGGGGCACAGGCTTCAACTCAATTGATGAGAATGATTTCAGAACTCAGTTACACAATCACGTTGGCGAGAGCGTAGGTCTATCTCTCTCGATACCAATCTTTAATCGGTTGCAAGGTCATTCGGAGGTGTCGAAGAAGAAAAACTCGTATGTCAGGGCTACTGCCGAACTTGAGCAGAAAAACCGCGAGACGGAGTCGGCTGTGCGCAAGGCTTACAACGACTGCAACACTGCAATGGCCACCTACGTTCAATCTTGCAAAAAGACTGAAATTCAGCAGGAAGCCTATCAACTCAACCAGAAACGGATGGAACAAGGACTGATTTCGGGACTTGAGTATCAAACAGCCGTAAACAACTATCTGAAAGCAAAATCCGATAATATGAACTCGCTTTTCAAATACCTGATAAAGCAGAGCGTGCTGAAATATTACAGCGGAATCGATTATGTTAACCAATAAATTAGGTGTTGGGTGTTAGGTATTAGGTGTTAGTGAGAATAGATATTAAATATTGAAAATGAGTAAGATGTCGAGAAAGTTTAGAAAGTCGAGAAAGTTTAGAATCTAAACCTTCTAAACAGCGAAGCGCTAAACTTCTCAACTTTTAATAAATCAGTTAATCAATTAAACAACAAATAATTATGGATAGAGTTATCGAACAAAAAAAAGGTATTGCGGCAGTTTTCTCGAAGAAGGCGTTGCCGTATTGGTTGGGAGCCGCCGTTGTGGTGCTTGTGGTTTATCTGCTTCTGCAGAGCGACTCACGGTCGCTGAAAGTGGATGCTGACACACTGACAATCAGCAATGTAACGCGCAACGAATTCAACGATTACGTGCGAATCAACGGTCAGGTGGTGCCGCAGACAACCATTCAGCTGAGCCCGCTCGAGGGCGGCGTGGTGGAACGCATTGTGGCAGAGGAAGGTACAAGGGTTAAGGCTGGCGACCCCATTATAGTTCTCTCTAACGAGAATCTGGATATGCAGATTCTGAACTCGGAGGCCGAACTTGCTGAAAAAGAGAATATGTTGCGCAATACGGTCATCCAGATGGAGCAACAGAAACTCGATAACAGACGGAACGAAATCGAACTTGGCATTGAAGTGAAGCGCAACAAGCGCCACTACGAGCAGCAGAAGGCTCTGTATGAGGACAAACTGATTGCTCGTGAGGAGTTTACAAAAGCCGAAGAGGACTATTTCCTGTCGGTTGAGAAGTACGAACTGGTTCGCGAGCGCCTGAAACAGGACAGCGCCTTCCGAAGTATTGAGGTTCACAGGCTTGAAGAGAGTCTGGAGAATATGCAGAAGAATATGAAAATCATTCGCCGCCGCAAGGAGAATCTGGTGATTAAGGCGCCCATCGATGGTGAGCTTGGTCTGCTCGACGCTGTTCTGGGACAGTCGATTCAGGCTGGCGTGAAAATCGGTCAGATAAACTCTGTCGGCACTTATAAGATTGAAGCTCAGATTGATGAACATTATATCGACCGCGTGACACTCGGGCTTTCAGCCACTTTCGACCGTCAGGGTGAGGTGTTCAACGCAACCGTCCGCAAGGTGTACCCCGAGGTGCGCAGCGGCAAGTTCCAGGCTGATTTCCGCATCGACGGCACACAACCTGCCAATATCCGCAGCGGTCAGACCTACTATATGAACCTGCAACTCGGTCAGAGCGAGAATGCGGTGATTATTCCGCGCGGCTCGTTCTATCAGTCGACTAGCGGCAAATGGATTTTTGTGGTTTCGCCCAAAGGCGACAAAGCTGTGAAACGCGAAATCCGCATCGGCCGTCAGAACCCAAAATACTACGAGGTGCTTGAAGGTCTGGAGCCTGGCGAGAAAGTAATTACCTCATCGTACGAGAGTTACGGCGACTGCGATGTGCTGGTGTTCTGAAAAAAGGGGAGAAGGTAAGAAGTTAAGATGTTGAGAAACAAACTTCTAAACCCAAAACCTTTCTAAACAGCGAAGCGCTAAACCCTAAACAAGCGAAGCGACTAAACTTTAAACAAGCGAAGCGACTAAACTTTAAACAAGCGAAGCGACTAAACTTTAAACAAGCGAAGCGACTAAACTTTAAATAAATAACTTAAAACTTAAAACAATGATTAAAGTATCCAATTTATCGAAAGTTTTCCGCACAGAGGAAATTGAAACCGTTGCATTGAATGGTGTATCGTTTGAAATCAAAGAAGGCGAGTTTGTCGCCATCATGGGGCCGTCAGGTTGCGGCAAGTCAACACTGATGAATGTTCTGGGCCTGCTCGACTCACCCACGGGCGGTTCCTACGAACTGCTTGGCTCGGAAGTGTCTGGTTTGAAAGAGAAAGAGCGCACCAACTTCCGCAAGGGCAATATCGGGTTTGTGTTCCAAAGTTTCAACCTGATTGACGAACTGAACGTTTACGACAATATCGAGTTGCCACTCAAGTATTTGAATATCAGTGCCGCAGAACGCAAACAGCGCGTGACGGAGATTATGAAACGAATGGCAATCAGCCATCGCGCAAAGCACTATCCGCAACAACTCTCGGGCGGTCAGCAGCAGAGAGTGGCCATTGCACGCGCTGTGGTTGCCAACCCAAAACTGATTCTTGCCGACGAGCCCACTGGTAACCTTGACTCGAAGAACGGCAAGGAAGTGATGACCTTGCTCACCGAGCTTAACGCCGACGGCACAACCATAATCATGGTAACGCACTCACCCAAAGACGCAGCAGTGGCACAACGCACCATCAACCTGTTCGACGGACAGATTGTTTCGGATGTGAAGAACGAACTTTAGCGATGACATCAAACTAAGGGCAAACGACTACGGACTATGATTAATACCTAATGTCGTTAACACTATTTTACTATGCCCAAACAACTAACATAAAACCATTGAACAATGAAAAGTTATCTGAAATTCCTGTCGCGCAACAAGTTATACACCGCCATTGAGGCGGTGGGGCTGATTGTCAGCCTGGCATTTGTGATTCTGATTGGCAGTTACGTGGTGCAGCAGTACCAAGTGGCCCACGAAAACCCCGACTGGAAGCGCATTTACTCGCTTGGAACCGACCGATATACAGGCTTGGGCTACTGGGACAAAGAAGAACTCGAAGTTAACATTCCTGAGGTGGAGAAAATTTGTCGGGTGAGGTCTTGGACAGATGCAAGTGACATCGAGTTCAACGGAGAGAAAATTCAGGGAACGAAAAATTTAACTTTCGCCGTTGACCCCGAGTTGTTCGATTTGTTTCCGTACCTGCGTTGGGTTGAAGGTTCGGCAGGCGATTTCCGCGGGCAGGATGTGGTTGTTGTCAGCGAGTCGTTTGCCCGCAAACTTCTTGGCATTGAGCATAGCGACAATATGTCGTCACTCTTGGGTAAAAAAATTCTTTTCGGTGCTGGCAACTGCTATACGATTGTCGGGGTGCTGCAAGACCTTAAAGAAACTTTCCTTACCGAAGCGGCTGTTATCAGAACTATTAATAATGTTGAGGAAGAGAAGAATTTCAACAGCATAGGCAACTGCTCAACGCTGTACCGAATCAGAGCCGACATTCCGCGCGAAGAGGCTGACGCCAAGATTATGGACCTTATCCGAAAGGATTACGGGCCAATCTATGGCGACCAGACGAAGAACTGGCGCACGTGGCGGTTCGATGAGATTTTCTGGATTGGTATCGACAACGCTCGCGGCTTCTCTCGGGTAGGTAACAAGCAACAGGTATATCTGCTCACTCTTGTGGTGTTCCTGCTTCTGCTGTCGGCCGTCTTCAACTACATTAATTTAAGTTTCGCTTTAAGCGGGAAACGTGCCAAGGAGATGGCCACTCGCCGCCTGCTGGGCGAGAGCCAGGGTGGCATTCTTCGGAAGATAATCACCGAATCGGTAGCGTTCACCGCCGTCTGCTTCGCAGGTGCGCTGATGCTGGCCAAACTGTTGATGCCGTTTATGAATGGACTGTTGCGTACATCGACAGCAAATGCGATTGCCGACGTAGAAGTGAATTTGCAGGTTGTGCTGACACCTGGTTACATTGCAGCCTACATTCTGGCAGTGCTGGTTTTGGGAACAGCCAACGGCCTTGTTCCTGCTTTGGCAACGTCGCGCTATCAGCCTATTGATGTCATCAAAGGCACACTGCGCCGCAAGAACCGAATGGTGTTCAGCCGAGTGTTCATCATTGTCCAAAACATTCTGGCAGTGATGCTTATCGCGATGGGATTGGTAATGGAGTTGCAGATGAAACATATGCTGGAACGGCCCACTCACTCGCAGACAGAGAACCGTTTTTACGTTGATTTTGTCGGGATAAATTACGACCAGACGAAACTGTTCAAAGACAAGGTTGAGCAACTGCCTTTTGTGACTAAAGTGGGTATGGGGCGCGATTTGCCTGGGTGGTGCGGTACTTGGCAGGCGTTTCTGCTTGACGATGGCACAGAACTTAATCTTCCTGTTATTGTGGCCGATACCAACTATTTCGATTTGATGGGGCTTGAGATTCTTGAAGATTTTCAGCACCCTAAAATGCACTCGGTATGGCTTGGCCAGACGGCTTACAATGCGGCTAACCTTTCCGACACTTCAACGGTTTTCGCGCGCAAGTTCAATGTCAGAGGCGTCCAGGCCGAGTACATTGGCGGCGTTGTGGCCGATTTTCCGAACAAGTCGGCGGCAGCCGATGAGGTTGGCAATCTGAATGTCTGCGTCATCATAGTCAAACCCGAGGAGACGTTCTTCTCGCACAATCTGCTAATTGAAACAATTGGCGAGAGTAAGGAGTACGAACAGCAGATTCTCAATGCCTACAGAGATTATCGGATGGAGCAGTTCGGCTCTTACGATACACCTATACAAGCGGGATTTATCCGTGACATCTACAGACAGCAACTGGAGCCCGCCCGCAAAACAATGCGCCTGCTCGAACTTTTTGCGGCACTGTCAATCCTGATAGCGTTGCTTGGCCTGCTGGCTATGAGCACCTATTTTGCCGATGAAAACACCAAGCAGATTGCCATCCGCAAGGTTTTCGGTTCCGATGTCACACGCGAAACCTGGCGCAACGTGCGGAGTTATATGACCCTGGCTGGAATAGCCTGCGTCATTGGCATTCCGCTGGCCGTTTGGGCCGCGCGGCTCTATCTGGAGCGTTTTGCCTATCGGATTGAAAACTACGGCTGGCTGTTTGTCGTGGCCATTCTTATATCGATGTCAATTGCGTTTGTATCAGTGATTTGGCAGGTTATCAGTGCCGCCCGCACCAATCCCGCTGAGGCTTTAAAGAAGGAATAAAAAACATGTAAAAACAACTTCTCAAAAATAAAACAATGAACCTGTTATCAATATTCAAACAAAAAAACACTACCCGCGCATCGTTCATAATCAATACGTTGGGAATGGGTGTGGCAATTGCGGCGCTGTACATTCTGGCCGTTCAGGTGCGCCACGACTTGGGCTATAACCGAGGTTTGAAAGACTACAAAAATATCTACGTTGCAACTATGGTTGGCAGCGCGCAAGACGGCAAAAAGTACGGTTTACAAATGCCGAGGCCGCTTGCCGAGCAGATAATCCGCGAAGTGCCCGAGATTGCAGCGGGTGGAGCCGCAAATCTCTACATCACACCGACCAATTACATTCTTCTGCCCGAGGGCTCACACGGCAGCGCCGACGCAGGATTCGAGCGCAGCGTGGTCATCGGCACAAGTTATCTGACCAAAGAATCAGCGCAGATTTTCGGTTTTGAGTTTGTTGTGGGTTCATACAACGACATTGCCGGGAAGCCCAACCATTACGCCATTTCAGAGTCGGAAGCAAAGCGGCTGGGACTGCAAGTGGGCGACGCGCTTATGCTCAACGAACGCGACAACAAAGAAGTGTGCCAAATTGCGGCCATCTACAAGGATATGCCTCGCAACAGCAATTTCGATTTAATCAAAATGATTTACGACAAGGGCGACGCGCACATCGACAACTGGAACTACTGGCAGTGCACATATTATATGAAGCTGTCGACTGGCGTTACGGTTGCCGAAGCCGAGCAGGCTGTCAGGGAGCGCATGCGCCGCGGATGCATTGAAGGCGGAATGTTCCCTGCCTATTATGGCATCAACCCGAACGACGAGGAAGAAGTGCAATCAGTTGTTGAGGAGTTTGGGTTCCATTTGGTGCCGATAGCCGACACTTATTTCGACGAGACGCTGTCGTCGCTGCCCGCCTATGGCTCTAAAAAACAGGCTTACACCTTTCTGGCACTGGCCGTGCTCATTCTGCTGGTGGCCATCATCAACTATGTGAATATGTTTTTTGCACTAGTGCCGGTAAAAATCCGCAGCGTCAACACGCGCAAGATTCTTGGCAGCAGCCGCGCATCGCTCACATTAAGCATTGTGGCAGAGGCCGTTACAATGACGATTGTCGCCATCGGCGTGGCTGTGGTAATTATTGCAGCATTCCAACAGTCGAGTTTTAACGGTCTGCTGGCATGCACCACTTCTATGGCCGTAAATGCCGATATCCTGATAACTTGTTCATTAGTAGCTATTTTGGTGGCGATTATAACAAGCATCTACCCTGCGCTGTATCTGACATCGTTTGAGCCGGCGTTTGCGCTCAAGGCGAATTTCGGCGCAAGCGCAACTGGTCGCTCGCTGCGCTACGTGCTTGTAATGGTGCAATTTGCAACAGCCATCATTCTCATTATCAGTTCGGTGGTCATTCGTCAGCAAAATCTTTATTTGCTTAACCACGATATGGGCTTCGACCGCGAGAACATCATTGTGGCCCACACCAACGCGGCTTCGGCCAACTCGAACGAGAGCATCGAGGCGGCTTTGCGGCAAAATCCGCAGATTAAAGACGTGACTTGGAGCGCCGACCCGATAGTTAGGGACTACACAGACGCTTTGCAACGTGTTGTCAATGGCGAGAGTGTGCCATTTGATGTGGTTGTATGCTCACCTCATCTGCCTGAATTTCTGGGTATTGAAATAACCGAAGGCCGCACTTTCAGCGAGGCTGACAAAGAGGTGCCAGGCGGTGTGTTCATCTTTAACGAGACTGCCCGCCAACGCGCCCAATTCACCCTCACCAGCAAATTCGACGGCTACGAGGGCTACCCGCAAGAGATTGTCGGATTCTTTAAAGACTTCAATTTCAAGCCGTTGAATTCGGGCATTTCGCCAATGTGTTTCTATATGTGGTGGTCACCACGGTTGCCAATGTCGCTTTTGTACGTGCGCACCATTGAGGGCGCCAACTACAAAGATGTTATGTCGTTCATTGAAAAAACCGTGAATGGTTTCGCACCCGATTTAACCGCCGAGCAAATGGATATTCACCTGTTCGATAGGGAGTTGCAACAGTTCTATCAAAATGTTGAGGACCGTGCGCGACTGATTGGAATGCTTGCGGTAATGACCATCATCATCTCGCTTTTGGGTGTGTTCGGACTGGTATTGTTCGAGACTGAATACCGCCGCAAAGAGATTGGAGTCCGCCGCGTGAATGGTGCGTCGATACTCGACATTTTGAAGATGTTCAACCGCCGCTACGCCGCCATTGTGCTGACCTGCTTCGCTCTTGCCGCACCTGTCAGCTATCTGCTAATGCATTATTATCTGCAAGATTTCGCCTATCGAACGCCAATCCACTGGTGGGTGTTTGCCTTGGCTCTGATTATCGTGCTCATACTCACCGTGTTTATTGTGACTCTGCGCTCATTGAGGGCGGCGACTTGCAATCCGGTGGAATCGTTGAGGAGCGAATAGAGACAACGGTCAACAGACGTCAGACTAAAGACAATGAAAGACTTAACAATGAACAATTAAAATAAACAATGGTAAATAGTTGAGAGGGTTTAGAAGGTTAAGAAGGTTTAGTAACTTAACTTTCTAAACAGCGAAGCGCTCGTCTTTCTAAACCTTCTAAACTCTAAACACTTACCGCTAAACTTTTACCGAAATGAAAAGTTACTTTAAATTCCTGTCGCGCAACAAATTGTATACAGCCATTGAGGCTTTGGGGCTTATTGTGAGTCTGGCGTTTGTGATTGTGATATCGTGCTACACCTGGCAGCAGTTTGCCGTAACGCGCGAGGCGAACGACTACCAACGGCTCTACTCGTTGAATTTGGGCCATGAGGATGAAATGCTTGCCAAACCTGGCGAAATAGCCTTGGCTCTCGACCGCATACCTGGTGTTGAGGCGGGCGGACGAATCTCTTGCTATGGAACAAAAGTTAAGTATGAAGGAAATGAACTTCCAGGTTATTCCTATATTTGCGAAATTGACCCTGTGATATGTGATTTCTTTCAGTTCGATTTTGTTTCGGGTTCAAAAGAAGTCTTGAACGATAAGAGCCAAGTTCTTCTCGATGAGGGTTTTGCAAGAAAAATATCGCCCGATATCGACCCTATAGGACGAACAATCATTGTCTTGAGAGACACCTGCACTGTCGGAGGCATTGTCCGCGCCAACAGCCATTCCATTTTAATAAAGCACGATATTTATAAGGTATTTGCCGAACCCGATGCCATACCTTCTGGAGAATGGTACTCGTTTAATGACATTGCTTTTATCCGCTTGCGCGAAAATGCCGACCATAAGGCGACAAGAGAGTTGATTGACACAGTTTTGCGGCGTGAAATGAATATTAACTGGCAGTATTCGCCGTTCAGTCTGACCATTCCATACAAGGAAATCTACTTTTCGCCGCGAAATCGCTCAAACGCTCTCAAACAAGGCAATCAGACAATGGTTTACGTGCTGATAGCCGTCGGAATCCTTCTGCTGGTGTCGGCGCTTTTCAACTATATCAATTTGAGCGTGGCGCTTGCCGGCAAACGAGCCAAAGAAATGGCTATCCGCACGGCTTTGGGCGAACAGCGTGGTGAGGTCTTCCGCCGATATATTGTTGAAGCAGTGCTGTTTACTGGTGCGTGCATTGTGTTGGCGGCGGTGCTTGCCAAAGCGTTTGTTCCTGTTTTCAACCGATATGTTGCGGGCGACATTGGGCTTGATATCGCTTTCTCGCCGGCCTACATTGCGCTCTACGCTTTGCTGGCGCTGATTGTCGGACTAATATCGGGTGCCATTCCCGCTGCTATTACATTGAGTTACAATCCGGTAGCCGTTATCAAAGGTGAGCAGCGCCGGCAGACCAAAACCGTTTTCTCGCGCGTTTTCATTGTCATTCAGAACATTATCACTGTGGCGCTCATATCGCTTGCAATAGTGATGGAATTACAATACAACCATTTGATTAATATGCCGTTAGGTGCAAATGTTGACGGACTTTATTTCATACAGTGTGGCGATGTGGGTGCCGACCAACTTGCCGCAAAGCCTTACGTTGATAAGATTGGACTTTCTGACAGTTACCCTGGTCGTATGCATATGCAAATGCAAACAGCCGTTGACGGCCGTAGTATATATATCAACACATTCAGTTGCGACAAAAATGCGTTCGATTTATTCGGATTCGAAATAGTTAGAGATTACCAAGTACCGGGAGGTAAAGGTATGTGGCTCACCGAGTCGACAGCAAATATCTTTGCAATTGACCGGGAAAACCCGGTAAAACCGAAGGAATTGCCTTGGTTCAATAGCGATTCGATAATTGCAGGAATTGTTAAAGATTACGTTGTGGACAACTTGTCGGAAGTAAAAGGAAATCAGGTAGGAATAATAGACCTTTGCGAATTTGATTATACACCCAATGCTATATTGAAACTAAACCGATTTGACACCGAAGTGCGTGCTGATTTACGGAAACTTGCAGAAGAGGAAAGTATCCGCCGCTATGGCGATACAAGAATTGCCGATATGTACGGCTATATTCCCGAACTGATTGAAAAGAGTTTGACGGAGACTCGCAATTTCATAAGCCTGATAGAGTTGTTTATGCTGCTTGCCACGCTAATCTCGCTTTTGGGCCTTGTGGCGATGAGCGCCTACTACGTCGGCCTGCAGACGCGTAACATTGCCGTGCGCAAGGTGTTCGGCGGCACAGTGGCAACCGAGGCGCGCCGCGCTGTGCGTGAGTATATGGTGCTTGTCGGAATCGCTGTCTTGATAGGTGTTCCGGTTGCTATCTATTTTGCTAATAAGTATTTAATGCAGTTCTACTACCGTATCGACGGCTACGGCTGGGTTTTCGTCGTGGCGGCCGTCATAGCCCTTGCAATATCGTTCCTTGCCGTTCTCTCGCAAACGCTCAAGGCTGCAAAGGCCAACCCTGCGGTGGAGTTGAAGAAGGAGTGAGAAAAGGGTTAGAGATTAGGGGTTTAGAAAGGTTGAGAAAAGTTGAGAAGGTTTAGGCAACAAAAAACTAAACTTTCTCAACCTTCTCAACAGCGAAGCGCTAAACCTTTACCAACACCCAACACCAAAAAAAAGTAATATTTTGCCAAACCAATTGTCTCTATTATGTAGTAAACATTAAACTCAAAACAATGAAACGGCTACCAATTTTGACCTTTTTCGCAGCACTTCAATTTGCGACCGCGGCGCAAACGCAAGACTTCGTCTACATTCTGCCGAGCAAGGAGATTGCCGAAACTGGCGAGGATTTGTGGTTCAAGGCCTATCTGATGGACCGTCAGACATTTGCCTTGTCCGACCGAAGCCAAACGCTCTACCTTCAGGTGCGTTCGGCGGCCGACAGCGTTGTCTGGAGCGAGAAATACCCGCTCTTGGGCGGATGCGGCGACGGTCATATTTATGTTGGCACCGATTGGCCGCAGGGCGAGTATTTTCTGGAAGGCTACACCCGCTCGTCGTTCACCGCCGACACGGCTCAGGCTCTTCGTCCGCGGCGGATTCGGGTTGTGGAGCGCGTGGCGCAGATGGACGCAATTTCAGCCAAGGCCGTCCGCGACGATTCCGTTCAACGGCGCACCGCCACGCACCGTTTCGATTTGTTCCCCGAAGGCGGCAGCCTGATTTACTGCGTCAACTCTGTGGTGGCTTTCAAAGCAACTTATGGCAACGGCATTCCCGAGGAAGTTGCAGGAAAAGTTCTGGAAGATGACCGCGAAATTGCTAAAATTCAATGTCTGCACGATGGCATGGGAAGTTTTGCCGTTACGCCACAGTTGGGCAGGAAGTACGAGGTCGTGCTCAACGATGGTCGCTCCTACCCTTTTCCTGAAATCAACTGCAACGGACTGTCGCTCAAACTTGTACGGAATAATCAGTCGGGAATAATATTGCTTGTTTCGGCACCCGATTCAGCTTCGCACTCGTTCAAAATTGTTGCAAAACTGAACGGCATGCTTTGTAGCGAAGCCGAAGGAACCGTCCGCGGACAGCAGTTTGTTCGTTTGCCGAAAACATTGTTCCCGATTCAGGGAATCGCCGAAATAACATTGCTCGAAGGTAACCGCCCCATGGCCGAGCGCCTGGTGTACGTGAACTCCGACGCGCACCTGAACATTGTGGCAAACACGAACGAGGAGCGCTACTTCTGTCGCGACACAGGCACTGTGCGTCTGCAGGTTACCGACTCGGCTGGCCGCCCCATTCAGGCTGAACTGGCGGTGAGCATTTTCGACAAGGCCTATCTTTATCAGCCGGGCCACGAGAATATTTTATCGCACTGTTATCTTTCAGAGCAGATTCGCGGCAACATCTTTAACCCGACATATTATTTTGATACTCAAAACGATGATCGCCTTCAGGCACTCGACCTTTTGCTGTTGACTCAAGGCTGGCGCCGATATGTTTGGAACAGCGCGCCAACACAAAACCTCCCGCTGTTGACCGATGGTGTTAGCGGAGTTCTGACAGCAAAGCGAGATGTTGACCCTAAAATTCAAGTTATCAACACTTTTTCGCCCCAAGGCGATACTTGTACCATATTGACTGATTCGTCAGGCCGATTTGAGATTGACCCGCAACTAATGGTGAAAATGCCTGGTCGTATCTATCTAAAACCTTTTTTAACTGACAGATACAAAACGAAACTTTCTGTTGTCAATCCGTTCGACACAATCAACGCATATCGGCTCGACCGACCGCAGTATCTTTCTCAAAATCATATTTTTGAAACAGACAACGGCGAGCAGTTTGTTTTCAGCGATGACAAGGTGATTCTTTTGGAAGATGTGGTTGTCAAGGCAAAGCGGCGCTCTGTTTATCACGACAAGGTGACGGGATTTTTGGATAGTTTGGCGAATGTGGAGGGTATGGGGCCTGAATGGGTTTGTTTCCATGTTAATCAGAACGATTTTACCGATACTTTGTTTATTCTTAATGATTATTATCCGGATTTTACAGCGCATCCAGGAAACCGACATTGTGATAATGATATAGGGAAACCCATTCCTGGTAAGGAATATACGGTGTTGAAGGTCCATCTATATACGGATGACGTTGGGCGTGAATGTGGTGTATACTACAACATTATGCATATTATTTACCCTAAACGCACATATACCGATGAGCAACTGTTGAAAATGTATGGTCTGTCGAAGACACAGGGTTATTATCCGAAACGCGAATTTTACGAGCCCGCCCCACTCGAGCGCTACTCTACATCGCCCGACCCGCGTAATTTGCTGCAATGGCGACCGGCTGTGCTCACCAACGAAAACGGCGAGGCCGAAATTCCATTCACTGCTTCCGATGTCAACACTGAATTTATCGGCATTGTTGAGGCTATCGATGGCAAAGGGCTGATGGGTTGCAAAAAGTTCAGTTTCAGGGTTCTGAAGAAGTGATGGAATGGTGAATCGTGGTTTAGGCAACAAAAAAACTAAACTTTCTCAACCTTCTAAACAGCGAAGCGCTAAACCCTAACCAAGCGAAGCGACTAAACTTTCTAAACCTTAAAAACAATATATTTGTGAGCAGAAATTAACGCGCATTTTTGTGCGCAACTATCACTAATACCGATATTTATGGCTTCCAAAACAGGAAAAATCCTTGTTGTTGACGACAACGCCAGCATTCGGCAGACGCTGAAACTGCTTCTGCCACTGCATTTTGCACAGGTTGAGACAATTCCGTCGCCGTCAACGCTTATTGCCACCGTGGGCACTTTCAAGCCCGACGTGGTGCTGCTCGATATGAATTTCAAAACCGAGGTGAACACCGGAAACGAAGGCCTGTACTGGACTCGCGAGTTGAAAGAGATTGCGCCGCAAATCGAGATTGTGCTTTTCACGGCCTACGCCGACATTGAGCTGGCGGTGGAAGGACTGAAGCGCGGCGCGTTCGATTTCATTGTGAAGCCGTGGGACAACGCCAAACTGGTTTCGGTGCTGACGGCGGCCTGCAACAAGGCGGCGCAGAATGCGGGCGGCGGTTCGTCGCGCCAAGCGAAAAAAGCACCTGCCGAAGCCCGCGCGGCAAAGGCTGGCGGCGATATGTTCTGGGGCACTAGTCCGGCAATGGAGCAGATTCGGCGCACAGTTGAGAAGATTGCGCCAACCGACGCCACCGTGCTCATCACTGGCGAGAACGGCACGGGCAAGGACGTGATGGCCAGACAGATACACGCATTAAGCGCTCGCAACGGCAAGCCGATGGTGGCTGTAGACGCGGGAGCAATTCCTGAGACGCTGTTCGAGAGTGAGCTGTTCGGCCACGTGAAAGGCGCCTTCACCGATGCCCACTCCGACCACGAAGGCCGTTTCGAGCAGGCCAACGGCGGCACGCTCTTCCTCGACGAAGTTGGCAACCTTCCGCTTCATCTTCAGGCTAAACTGTTGAGAGCCATACAGTCGCGCAGCATTGTGCGTGTGGGCGGAACGCAACCTACTCCTGTCGATATCCGCCTCATCTGCGCCACCAATATGAACCTTGGGCAGCTGGTGGCTGAAGGCCGCTTCCGCGAGGACCTTTACTACCGCATCAACACCGTGCACATTGAGTTGCCGCCACTGCGCAACCGCGCCGCCGACATCATTCCGCTTGCAGAGCGTTTTATGGCCGACAACGCAGTGAAGTACCATCGCAACCTCAACGGAATCGATGAGAGCGCAAAGCAACTGCTCGCCAGCCACCGCTGGAGCGGAAACATCCGCGAGTTGCAGAACTGTATTGAGAAGGCGGTCATAATGTCGGAAGGTTCGATGCTGAGTGCCAGCGATTTGCAACTGAACGCCACCCGCAACGACGACCTGCCGTCGGGCTTTGGCCGATATGGCGATGAAGACGAAGAACAAATTGTGCGTCAAGCGGTTAACCGATGCCGAGGCAACGTTTCGGCAGCAGCCAAAATGCTGAACATCAGCCGCCCGACGCTCTACGCTAAAATGAAAAAATACGGCTTATGAGTTGGACTCTGATTCTGCTGATAACACTGCCTGTCACGGTTTTAGCCATCATCGCGACAGCGCTCATCGTGCACCGTCACCTTGTGAAAAAGGTCACCTACATGATGGACGCGCTCGAAGACGGCGAACTGAACTTCCGCTTTGTCGAGAACAGCAGGTTCAACCACGCGCTGAACCGCATCCGCTACATCTACGAGCAACAGCGCCAGCAGTACGAGCAGGACTCATGGACGAAACTCATCCGAGTGCTCACCCACGAGATTATGAACACCGTGGCGCCCATTGCATCTTTGAGCGACGCTCTGTCGAAATCAGTTGACGAGAACGGCAACTCTGAAATGGACATAAAAGCTGGATTGTCAATCATTTCCGACTCATCGAACAACCTGATAAAATTTGTGCAGACTTACCGCCAATTGAGCGGCGTGGCTCGCCCGATGCGCAAATCACTCCATCTGAAAAGCTTGATTGATAATATCATAACGCTCGAGAGCGAACAGATTGCAAGCCACAATGCGCGGTGCACCTATTCAACCGAAAACATCGACCTGATGATTTTTGCCGATGAAGGCCAACTGTCGCAAATCATTATCAATCTGATAAAAAACGCACTTCAAGCCAACGCCAGGCAGATTTCCATCACATCGGGCCACGGCAATGGCGACGACATCTGGCTGCGAGTCGCAAACAACGGCGACCCCATTCCGCTGAGCAACCAGGAGCAGATTTTCATCCCGTTCTTCACCACCAAAGCCGAAGGTAGCGGCATCGGCCTGAGCATCTCGCGCCAGATTCTGCGCCAACACAACGCCACCATCGCCCTTCTGAAAAGCGACGAAAGCGAAACAGTGTTCGAGATGGTGTTCAAATGATTTGCTGCTTTCATGCCGCCCGCATCTCTTAAAAATTAGTTTTTTCTCTTTCAATTTCAGATATAATTGCTGTTTTAGCCAGTTTGACGAGGTGGTGCGCCATTGAAAAGCGGATTTTAGCGTTACATTAGCGCCGAAAACACTCAAACGACTCTATCGGAATAGAAGTTAAATGATTAAATTAACACAAAATGTTAAAAATGAACTATTTATCCGATGCGCCTACGGCACGCCTGCTGTTGGCAATGGCACTTGTGGCGGCTCTGCCACTGAAATCTAACTCACAGATTGCTTTCGAACGAAGCGGCAGCACCGATTTCCGATTGAATGCCACACAAATCGTTGTTGACCCGTCCGATTTTGCAGGAGTTCAACGAGTTGCCAACATTTTCGCAGACGATATCAATCGCGTGACGGGGCAGAAACCCGAAGTTGCCAGCACCGTTTCGGCCGCGCCGCAAGCGGTGATTGTGGGCACTATCGGCAAAAGCCCAATCATTGATAAACTTGTGAAAAGCAAAAAGATAGATGTCAAAAATGTGGCAGGCCAATGGGAAGCGTCACTGATTCAAATTGTTGATAACCCGACGAAGGAAATCGGGCGCGCACTTGTGATTGCGGGTGCCGACAAGCGCGGAACCATTTACGGAATGTTCCACCTGTCGCGGTTGATGGGCGTGTCGCCGTGGTATTTTTGGGCCGATGTGCCAACCGAGCACCACGACAGCATTTTTGTAACCGCCCCGAAAACAGTGCTCGAAACACCGAAAGTGAAATATCGCGGAATCTTCCTGAACGACGAGGCACCTTGCCTAACTACGTGGGTTAAAAATACTTACGGAACCGATTATGGCGACCACCATTTCTATGCCGATGTGTTTGAACTGATTCTTCGTCTGCGCGGAAACTTTATGTGGCCCGCAATGTGGGGGTGGGCTTTCTATGCCGATGACCCTGAAAACAGCCGCACCGCCGACGAGTTCGGCATTGTTATGGGCACGTCACACCACGAGCCGATGGCCCGCAATCACCAGGAGTGGGTGCGTCACCGCGATGAGTACGGCGTGTGGGACTATCCGTCGAACAAAAACGTTATCGACAAGTTTTTCCGTGAGGGAATCGAGCGCTCGAAGGACAACGAGGACCTTGTAACCATTGGTATGCGTGGCGATGGCGACACCGCAATGGGCGGCAAGGAAGGACACGACGACGAGTATGTGTCGGACGATGAGAAGAACAAGCGTCTGCTTGAGGATATTATTGATAATCAGCGGAAAATTATTACCGATGTCACGGGCCGTCCAGCCAATCAGCGCCAACAGGTTTGGGCACTTTACAAGGAGGTGCAGAAGTATTACGATTTGGGCCTGCGTGTGCCCGACGATGTGATTATTCTTTTGAGCGACGACAATTGGGGCGATGTCCGCAAACTGCCCACTGCCGCCGAACGTCAGCGCAAAGGCGGTTGGGGAATCTACTATCACGTTGATTATGTGGGCGCACCGCGAAATTCGAAGTGGCTCAACATTACGCCCGTTCAGAATATGTGGGAACAGTTGCAACTGACCTACGCATACGGCGTCGACAAACTTTGGGTGCTCAACGTAGGTGACTTAAAACCAATGGAATACCCAATCAGTCTGTTCCTTGATATGGCACAGAATCCCGAGGCGTTCACTGTCGATAATCTGCTTGACCACACTCGCCGCTTTTGTGCCGAGCAATTCGGTGAGAATCAGGCCGATGAGGCGGCACGCATTCTCAATCTCTACAGCAAATACAATGGCCGAACCACAGCCGAGATGATGGACCACCGCACTTTCGACCTTGCAAGCGGCGAGTTCAAGCAAGTCACCGACGAGTATCTGAAACTAGAGGCAGAGGCTCTACGCCAGTACATTTCGCTTCCCGACGAGTATCGCGATGCCTATAAACAGTTGATACTCTTCCCCGTGCAGGCTATGGCCAATCTTTACGAGATGTACTACGCCCAGGCGATGAATCTTGATTTGTATAAGCGTGGCGATGCCGCCGCAAACCTTTGGGCCGACAAGGTTGAGGCCTGCTTTGCCCGCGACGCCGAACTGCACCGCGACTTCAACAAGGTGATGGCCAACGGCAAATGGGACGGAATGATGATTCAGAAGCACATTGGCTACACCAATTGGAACGACAATTTCCCAGCCGACCGTCTGCCGAGAGTGCAACGGATTGAAAAACCGACAGTTGGCGGATTCTCATTCCCAACTGACAAACGCGGCTTTACGGCAATCGAGGCCGAGCACTACAATTCGGCCGCAGCCACCGACAAAACCGATTGGACCACAATACCTTATATGGGCCGCACATTGAGCGGTGTGGCGCTGATGCCGTACACCGAAGCCGCCACAGGAGCCGCGCTGAACTATCGCGTGCAACTGCCCGCAGGAACTCAAAAAGTGAAGGTTCACGTTGTTGTGAAATCGACGCTTGCGTTCAATGGCACGGGGCACCACTATCAGATTGGTTTTGAGGGCGGAAACACCGAAACAGTGTTCTTCAACGAACGCCTGAACGAGGAACCGCAAAACGTCTATTCGATTTATTATCCGACAGTTGCGCGCCGCGTGGTTGAGAGCGTTGTCGAGTTGCCCGCTGCCGAAGGCTGGAACACACTAACAATCAAACCGATGGATCCAGGAATCGTCTTCGAGAAGATAGTTGTCGATTACGGCGGCTACACGCAGCAGTTCCTGTTCGGAACGGAGTCGGTATATGAAAGGAAATGATTGATTATGTAGGGACGCACCGCGTGCGTCCGCCTAAAAGGATGCGATTCGTCGCGTCCTTTTTTTGTTCATTCAATAAACACCAGCGTTTTTCGTTTATATTTGTGTTAATTCAAAAACAGACAATGAGAAAAATTTCAGTTTTTGCGTTTGCAATGATTTTTGCGGCGTGTCAGTCGCAGAGCGGCGAGAATGGTTCGTTCGGAATATATACGGCTGATTGCGAGGATGTATGTTATGACGAAGAAATGCCCGTAATGGCTTCAGCCAAAGCCGCGCCGATGATGCGCAATTCAATGGCAACAGGCGGACAATTGGAAGCCGCTATTGAACAGAACGTTACAGAGCGAAAACTAATCAAAAACGGCTCAATGACCCTTGTGGTGGACAATTTGGAGCAAACCCGCAGCGAGGTTCTGAACCTGATTGAAAAGCACGGCGGATACGTGTCTAACGAGCAGTATTCCAGTTGGGAACACTCGTCGGCCTACAACCTTACGGTACGCATTCCGTGCGGCAATTTCGACAGTTTTGTAGCCGATGTTGAGGCAGGCAAAGGCAAAATCGAATCAAAATCAATGTATATCAACGATGTAACGGCCGAATACATTGATTTGGAAACACGTCTTGACACCAAACGCAGTTATTTGAAGCGTTACAAGGAGTTGCTGAAAAGCGCAAAATCGGTTCAGGAGATTGTGTCAATCGAGGATAAAATCCGCTCGCTTGAGGAGGAAATCGACAGCACTGTCGGGCAGTTGAAATATTTGAGCAACCAGGTGGATTACAGCACGTTGCACCTTAATATTCGCCACGATGACGCCAACTACGACCCGCACCACCCCGAACACAACCAGAGCGTGGCTCAACGGCTTTGGCAATCGCTTCGGAGCGGTTTCCGTGGCCTTGTCGATTTTGTGTTCTTCCTTGTCAGAATATGGCCAGCGTGGGTTATTATCTTGCTGGTATTAGGCGTGATACGTCGCGCAAAGCGGAAAAATGAGGATTGATAAACTGCCTTTTGATTTTCACTGAAAACCGACTTGTAATTTTATCCAAATCAATTATTTTTGCACCCTAATTTTTAAGATAAACAATACATTAATTTTATGGCAGATACTTCAGATTTGAGGAACGGCTTGTGCATCGAACTCGAT
>JAGCNL010000082.1 GCA_017645945.1 Salinivirgaceae bacterium | reverse complement strand
TTGCTGACCAATATGCCGTTGGTACAAAACACACTGCCAAAGTTCGCAACTTCACCACATTCGGTGTATTTGTTGAGATCGAGGAAGGTGTTGACGGCCTCATCCACATCTCTGACCTGTCATGGACCAAGAAAATCAAACACCCTGCAGAGTTCACCACCATTGGTGCCGACATCGACGTTGTTGTTCTCGAAATCGACAAGGAGAACCGCCGTCTGCGCCTTGGCCACAAACAATTGGAGGAGAATCCTTGGGACGTATTCGAGACATTGTTCACCGTTGATTCAATCCACGAAGGAACAATCATCGAACTGACCGAGAAGGGTGCCGTTGTAGCTCTGCCTTACGGCGTTGAGGGCTTCGCAACTCCGAAACATCTTGTAAAAGAAGACGGTACACAAGCTAAACTCGACGAGAAACTCGACTTCAAGGTTATTGAGTTCAACAAGGAAGGCCGCAAGATTATTGTAAGCCACTCTCGCATCTTCGAAGACGCAAAACGCGGCGAGGAGAAAGCCAAGAAGGATACGGCTGCAAAAGCAACCAAGAAGGCGACTAAGAAAATTGCCGACAGCATTGAAAAAACAACGCTTGGCGACATTGCCGAACTGGCCGCTCTGAAGGACGAAATGGCTCAGGCTGAGAAACCTAAGGCAACTAAAAAGGCCAAAAAAGACGACGCAGCTGAGGAAAAATAAATTTTTCCAGATGATTTTATAGCACGATGAATTGTTTTTTCTATATTTGAGGTACAAAACAAATCACATCTGATATGGAATTCAAAATCGAAAAACTTGACAACTTCACGCAGATTGAAGTTTTGATAGACAAACTCGATACTCACATAGCGCCATCGCTGAAGTCGGAGTTAGTACTAATTGCCGGAAACGGAGAAAAGAACATCATTCTTGATTTAAGCAATTGCAGATATTGCGATTCGTCGGGTTTGAGCGCCATTCTGGTTGCCAACCGCCTTTGCAAAAACGCCAACGGCGTATTTGTACTGTCAGGATTGCAGACTGCCGTTGAGCGCTTGATAACCATATCACAACTCGACACAGTGCTTAACATCACAAAGAGTGTCGATGAGGCTATAGGAATCATTAACAAGGCTTAAATGTCTTTATCGCTACGAATCTTGGGATGTAGTTCGGCAACGCCTACACCCGACAGATACTCAACCGCTCAAGTGCTCAATGTGCTTGAGCGGTTCTTTTTAATTGATTGCGGCGAGGGTGCGCAAATCAACATGCGGCGGTTTGGTGTAAACATGCTGCGCATCAATCACATCTTCATCAGCCATGTTCACGGCGACCATTTCCTGGGGCTTCCGGGCGTGCTGTCGAGCATGAGCATGCATGGCCGCACAGCCGACCTGCACATTTACTGCAACGAGAAGCTGCACACCCTTTTAGACACGTTTATCGGCACTTTTGAGATGCCGATGCCTTACAACATCATCTATCACCACCTGACATACGAGAACGGACTGACCTTGCTCTATGAGGATGAGAAAGTTACGGTTCACTCGTTCCCATTGCGCCACCGCGTGCCCACCTGCGGTTTCCTGTTCCGCGAGAAGCCGAAACTGCGGCACCTTGACGGGAATCTGGCCAACGAGTTGGAGATACCAATAAGCAAGCGCTTCGGCATCAAGCAGGGTGAGGACTACATTGCGCCCGACGGCACCGTTTATCCGAACGAAACTCTCACCAACGAGCCTGACCGATGCTGCTCGTACGCCTTCATGTCGGACACTGTGAAACTGCCGAAGGCTGTGCCATGGATTGAGGGAGTGGATTTGCTCTATCATGAGGCCACTTACGGCGAGGATAGCTTGAAGCGAGCCCGCGAAAACAACCACTCAACCGCGCGTCAGGCGGCGGAGATTGCGCAAGCGGGGCATGTGGGAAAACTCGTAATTGGCCATTACTCAAACCGCTACAAAGACCTCCAGCCACTGCTTGACGAAGCACGGAGCGTGTTCCAGGAAACCTATCTGGCAAAAGACGGAGCGGTGTTTGAAGTGAAATGATTGTCAGACGGAAGCGGGCGAGTGAAACGAATTATAATAGCTTGCACAAGTTGTCGAAAGCATCCTTAAGAATTGTGACTTGGATTCCACGCTGGGCGTAGAACTCTTGTAACTGCTTGTCAAACTGCCAAGCCACACCACCAACAAAACCAATTGGCAAATTCCCGGTATTCAATGGCTCAATGTGCTTTTGGTGGAAAAGTGCAAAGGCTTCGGTAATGAGACTGGCAATCTCAGGGTGGGCAATGTTTGCATTTGCAAAAGGAACAAAACCAGCTAGATAACTGTTGGCGGGATTGGCAGAATAAACGTTTTTTATGAGTTCTGCAGGCGACGCTTGCGCAAATTCAAAGAATTTCCTGCACAAATCTTGTGATAGCTCGCCGCGGATGGCTTTGGCAATCAGTGTTTTGCCGATGTATGCACCGCTGCCTTCGTCGCCAAGCAGGTAGCCTAACGACGGAGCCATGTGTTCAATTTCCTTGCCATTGTAATACCCTGCAGCTGCGCCAGTGCCGAGAATGGCGGCAATGCCTGGCTGGTTTCCGTAGAGGGCGATGGCTGCACCTTCCAAATCGCTGAAAACACGAATGTTGTTGCAACCGAACGCATTGGAGAGGGCATCGGAAACAATTTTTTTGTTGGCAGCCGATGAGCAGCCTGCACCATAATATATAATAGAGTCAATCGGATTCGCGGTTTCGGGCAGAATGCTTGCGCACATGGCTGAGAGGTCGGAAGCCGGCGAGCTGTTTGGGTTGAAACCCAGAGTTTCCATGATTACTATTTCGTTGGAAATCAGTCCCCATTTGCATTTTGTGCCGCCAGCTTCAACAATAATTCTCATCGTCAGTCGATTTTCCCGAAATCTATCAAACATTTGAATAACTGCAACATTTGTCGGCACAGATTCCGCCGTTGGCACGGTTTTTCGTGCTAATTGGTTATTCTACAGCAAAATCATCAAGTTATGAAACCACGGCTGGTGACAAATATTTTATTGTGCTTTTATGTTTGGTACGCTTTTTGCAATTCTCTGCGCAGAACGATAAAAAAAACTATATGTTAACATTCGTTGAATTCATAGAGAGAGCAATCAAAAAGAATTGGGACCTTCCTGCATTGAGCAACTATCGCGAAGCACCAATGAGTTATGGTCAGACTGGCAAGATGATTAAAAAGATTCATCGCGCGTTTGCCGAGTGTGGAATAGCTGAGAATGAAAAAGTTGTACAGGTTGGACGCAATAACGCCAATTGGGCTGTAACTTTCCTTGGCACAGTGTCATACGGCACAGTGTCGGTTCCTATTCTGCAGGATTTCTCTGTTCCTGACCTTGTTAACACCATCAACCACTCTGATGCAGTGCTGGCGTTTGTGTCTGACAATATCTTTGAGAAGTTGGATGTCAACAAATTCCCGAATATCAGAGGTTTCGTCTCACTCGACGATTTCCGCGTTCTTTACTCGGTTGATGAAAAAATAAACAGCGCATTCTCAAATTTCAAACGCGATATTGATGTCAACCGCGATAATTTCGCGCTCAAGCACATCGAACATGACCGTTTGGCTGCAATCAGCTATACATCAGGCACTTCGGGCCACTCGAAGGGCGTTATGCTTTCACATGGAAACTACGCCACCAACGTTGAGTTTGGTACAGAGGTGATTCCGTTCAAGGCTGGCGACCGCATGGTTTCGTTCCTGCCGCTGGCTCATGCCTACGGAATGGCGTTCGAGTTCCTGACCGAATTTGCTTTCGGTGTTCACATCACCTTCCTGGGCAAGATTCCTTCACCGCAAGTGCTGGTTCAGGCTTTCGCCGAAATCCGCCCGGCATTGGTGGTTGTTGTGCCGTTGATTATCGAGAAGATTTACAAGGCAAAAATCAAACCTGCCATCAGCAAGGGCCTGCCGAAGTTCCTGTTGAGCGTTCCAGGTCTGCGTCGCATTGTTTACAGCAAGGTTCGCAAAGAGCTTGAGGAGGCATTTGGCGGTAATTTCTACGAAGTGATTATCGGTGGTGCTGCCTTGAACAAAGAGGTTGAAAGCTTCTTGAGCCGCATTGGTTTCCGCTACACAGTTGGTTACGGAATGACCGAGTGTGCGCCGATTATCTCATACGCTCCGTGGGACACCGCCCGCAAGTTCAGCTGCGGTTATCCTATCCGTCGTTGCCAGATTCGCATCGACAGCCCCGACCCAGCACATGTTGAGGGTGAGGTGCTTGTGAAAGGTACTCAGGTGATGATGGGTTACTATAAGAATCCAGAGGCTACAGCCGCAACATTCGACAGCGAAGGCTGGTTGAAGACTGGCGATACTGGCACCATTACCGCTGACGGCTATCTGACTTTGAAAGGCCGCTGCAAGAATATGATTCTGGGTGCTTCGGGTCAGAATATCTATCCTGAAGAGATTGAGGCTCAAATCAATAACATGCCGTACGTGGTTGAATCGCTCGTTGTTGAGCGCGGCGGCAAACTTCACGCTCTGATTGTTCCCGACAAGGAGAAAGCCGAGAAAGACGGTCTTGACAGAGAGAAGATTCTGATTGAGTTTGAGAAGAATCAGAAGGAACTTAACAAGTTGATGCCTAACTATATGGCAATATCAAAAATTGAATTGCAGGAAGAGGAGTTTGTTAAAACCCCGAAGAAGAGCATCAAGCGTTATCTGTATAATTGATAGTTTGTTAAATTTTGTTTTCATAGGTAGGGTGAGGGGTGTGCCGCAAGGTGCACCCTTTATTTTTTGTTAAAAAACCGAAAGACTTTTTGCATTGACTGACCGATAATTACGATTATTGGTTACATTTGTCCATTGTGTTCACAGCACATTCTAACACTCACATTAATATAATAGTGTCATGCGGAAGGTTTTATTTACAGTCGTTGTGTTGATGACTATGCTGCAGTCGGTTGTGGCTCAGCGAATTACACGCACCCAGTATATCGATAAATATTATAAGATTGCCGTCCGCGAGATGAACCGAGTGGGCATTCCGGCAAGCATAACGCTGGCGCAGGGCATTCTGGAGTCGGGCGACGGCAACAGCACGCTTGCGCGAAAAGCCAACAACCACTTCGGCATCAAGTGCCACAAAGGTTGGCAGGGCGAGTCGATGTACCGCGACGATGACCTTCCGAACGAGTGTTTCCGCTCGTATAAAGATGCTGACCAGTCGTTTGTGGACCATTCGGAGTTTCTTTGCACCCACAAGCGTTACGCCTTTTTGTTCGAATATGGAACCACCGACTATAAAAGTTGGGCAAAAGGCTTGAAACAAGCAGGTTACGCCACAAGTCCAACATACGCCGAGCGTTTGATTGAGATAATTGAGTCGAACGATTTGACGCGCTTCGACAAGAACGTAGAGCCGGAATCGACACCTGAGGAGCGCACCGAGATTGCCGAGCAGACCAACAACTTCATCGAGGTTGAGGTGAACGATTTGGAGGTTTCGCCGTTCGGAAACATCAAGACCAACAACCGCACCGATTATGTTGAGGTGATGCCAGGTGACAACATTGAGAGCTTGGCCGACCGCTACTGGCTGGAGCCGTGGCAGTTAAGAATGTTCAACGAACTTGACGCCAAGGCAAAACTGAAAGTCGGACAGAGGTTGTATATCAGTCGCAAACAATCGAAAGCCGAGAAGAAATACAAGACTCATACAGTGAAGAAAGGCGAGACAATGCACGACATTGCCCAGCTGTACGCAATCAGACTGAAGGCTCTCTACAAACTCAACGTGATGGAGGAGGGCACGCAGCCTAACGAGGGCGACATCATCCAGTTGCGGAAGAAGGCGAAGAAGAAGTGAGCGTAAAATCATTTCGCATTACGCTGAACATTCCTATCTTTGAGAGGTTTTGTGATAACAAACGTTCTCATTGCATGGTCGTTGCACGCGGCGTCTATGCATGAACAAAGATAATACTCTAATTAACAATAAAATACGATTCTTATGAAACGCATTTTCACTCTTTTGTTTGCCGCAATGCTTGCTGGACAGGTGTGGGCTGATGATTTTACTATTGGCAAACTGTATTACACTGTAACTGACGAAACAAATCACTATGTTTCAGTTAGTAGAGCATCTAACTACGATACTCCGTCAGGAGACCTTGTTATTCCTGAAAGTGTTACTGACCCTGAGTCAAATGTTAAATATACGGTAACAGCCATTGCAAACTATGCTTTCCACAGTTGCGCCGACATGACTTCAGTAACCATACCAGGCACAGTTACAACCATTGGTATGTCGGCGTTCTATAATTGCAGCGGCCTTACAACTGTTTCACTCCCCAGTTCGATTACAGAAATTAAATTCGATGATGCTTTCGCAGGTTGCATAAGTCTTGCGTCAATAAATGTGGCTGAAGGCAATGCAAATTATGCATCGGAAGACGGAGTGCTGTTTAATAATGATAAAACTAGACTGCTGTATTATCCTGCCAGCAAAACAGGTTCGACCTATTCAATTCCGGGTACGGTTACAACCATTAGCAGTTCTGCTTTTGAAAATTGCGGCAACCTTACTTCGATAACCATCCCGAATTCGGTTTCAAACATTGGCACTTCTGCCTTTAAGAATTGCGCCAACCTTACTTCAATTACCATTCCCGAATCTGTATTTACTCTTGGAAATTATGCTTTTTATGGTTGCGTCAGTCTGACTGAGATTAATGTGGCGAGCGGCAATAGGAATTATTCATCGGAAGATGGTGTTCTGTTCAATAGTAGCAAAACAAAATTGATGTGCTATCCAGCCTGCAAGGCAAGTTCTGCATATACCGTTCCCGAATCGGTCACCAGTATTGATGAAGCAGCATTCTATGGTTGCAGCAACCTTAAATTGGTGGTCATTCCAAATACAGTAACAAGTCTGGGGGACGGCATATTCCAAAATTGCGCCAGTCTGGAGTCTGCAACTTTGCCCAATTCAATTACTTATATTCCTGCAGTTACATTTGGCGGTTGCACAAATCTGACATCAATTGAAATACCAAGCACAGTCACGTTTATCGGCAACAGCGCGTTTTCGAAATGTGGACTTACAACGCTTGAGATTCCGCGTTCTGTTACTGAAATAAGCAGTTTCGCTTTTCAAGATTGCAAAGCTCTAACGACGGTATTAATTCCAATTTCTGTCAGCGACATTGGAATGAACGCTTTCAAAGGCTGCAGCAATGCCTCGTTTAATTGCGAGGCAAGCGAGAAGCCTGACGACTGGAGCAGCTCGTGGAATTACGACAACCGCCCAGTTGTTTGGGGATATGGTTCGAGTTCAAAAACATGGAAAGTCACCCTTTCTGCCAACAACAGCTCATACGGTAGCGTGAGCGGCGGCGGTACTGTTAAAGACGGAGCCAAGGTTACTATTACTGCCACACCTGCCGAGGGTTACAAATTTGTAAAATGGAGCAACGGCTTGACAACAGCCACAGCAACAATAACAGTTACATCTGATTTGAATCTTGTGGCGGAATTTGCTATAATTGGCTCTATTGTGGAAAGTGAGTTGCAATATGAAATTACAAGTGACAAAACAGTGCAGGTTATTAAATCTGCCGATTATACAGAACTGACAGATATTGTGATACCCGAAACCGTTGAGATTGACGGCAAAACATATACGGTTACGAGCATCGGCAAAGACGCGTTTGAGTATTGTAATAAAATAACAAATGTATCAATTCCTAATACAGTTGTCGAAATTAGCAGTTATGCCTTTTTTAACTGTGACAATCTTATCTCGATGGTCATTCCGAATTCTGTTACACACATCGGCCATGGAGTTTTTTATGGTTGCGATAATCTTACATCGGTGAACATTCCGAATTCAGTTATATCATTTGACAATCAAGTTTTTACCAATTGCCAAAAATTAACTGAAATAAATGTTGCAAGCGATAATTCACATTTTTCATCGGAGGAAGGTGTCCTGTTCAACAAAGACAAAACAGAATTGATGTACTTCCCTGCTGGTAAAACAGGAGAATACTCCATTCCAAATACTGTTACCACCATTGCCGACGAGGCATTTGGATATTGCTATGGTTTGGAGTCTGTAAATATCCCTAATTCTGTCAAAATCATTGATGAGGATGCTTTTATTAGCACCAGTTTGACAACAGTAAACATCCCTGATGGAGTCAAAACCATTGGACACGGGGCTTTCGGCAACTGCTATTATTTGGAATCAGCAACCATTTCCAAAACTGTGACAGAATTAAGTCCGATGTCGTTCTATGGATGCAGCAACCTTACCAGAATAGATGTGGCAAGTGGCAACCAAAATTACGCATCCGATGCCGGAGTTGTTTTCAATAAAGATAAAACAGAAATAATCAGTTTCCCCGCAGGAAAGATCGACACTTCATACACTATTCCAAATTCGGTTACCAAAATTGGCAAATATGCGTTCTATAACTGCGATAAACTGGAATCGATAACCATACCAGAGTCGGTGACAAGCATCGGCGATTGTGCATTTGAAAATTGTGATAGATTGACATTTATCACCATTCCTAATTCTGTGACAAGCATCTGTGATTATGCATTTGAAAATTGCGACAACTTGGAATCCATTATCCTTTCTGAATCAATTTCCAATATTGACAGAAATGTATTTGCTCGGCGTAATAGCCTTGTTTATAATGAGTTTGGCAATGGTTGCTATTTGGGAACGGCCAACAATCCATATTTTGCACTCATCAAAGCCAAATCAACCGACATTACATCATGCGAGATACACGACAATTGCAAGATTATTGCCGAGGGGGCATTTGGCGATTGTAACAATCTGCAATACAATGAATTTGATGGAGTTTTGTATTTGGGCAACACAGAAAACCCATATTTATTACTCATCAAAGCCTAATCAACCGACATAACAACGTGCGAGATAAGCGAAGGTTGCCGTTTTATTGAAAATAGTGCATTCGATGAATGCCATAAACTGACATCAATCACTATTCCTAACGGTGTTCAAAGCATAGGAGAATATGCATTCTACGGTTGCGAGAAATTGGAAACAATAACCTTCCCAGAAAGTGTTAGAGGCAGCATCGGCAGATATGCATTTTATAATTGCGAGAGCCTGACATCAATCACAATTCCTGACGGCGTTACTGTCATTGGCGAATATACATTCTACGATTGCGAGAATTTGGCATCAATCACTATTCCAAAAAGCGTGACAAGCATTGGGGAAAGAGCATTCGCTTTTTGCAATAAACTGACAACTGTGATTATTCCTAATTCAGTTGTAAACATTGGAAGCGCGGTGTTCGATTGTTACAATGCGTCTATTTATTGTGAAGCAGAATCATTGCCTGAAGGCTGGGAGGTCGACTGGAATCCTAACAACTGCCCTGTTGTCTGGAATGCAGGTACTAATTTAAGATTATTTAACGTGAAAGTAACTGCCAACAACTCAGAATATGGCAACGTAAGAGGTGGCGGTGCCGTTGTAAAAGGATTTACAACCAAAATAACCGCCTCGACAGCAAAAGGTTATCATTTTACAAGTTGGAGTGACGGCAACACCGATAATCCTCGTACACTTACAGTAACAAGCGACACAGTGATAACAGCATTGTTCGAAGCCCATACGGTGGTAGTTGATGCCGCAGTGCCTGCAACATATACAGAAACAGGTTTAACCGAGGGGTCACATTGTTCTGTTTGTGGTAAGGTAATTGTGGAACAAAAGATTATCCCAATGTTAGACAATACCGCCATCACCGAAACCGCCGCTAACGCAGTGAACATCTACGCCTACGGCAACAAGATTGTGGTTGAGAATGCCACGGAGGAAATCAGGGTTTACAATGCAATGGGCGCATTGGTGGGTTGCGTTGGTAAAGACGCGCCAGGGCGCATCTCTACGGGGACAACGACAATAACCATCAACACCTCAGGCGTTTACATTGTGAAGGTTGGCGGCGTTGCGAAACGTGTGATGGTAGATTGAAAATTGAATTAAACGATTGATTATGTGATAGGGGCGATTTTTTCGCCCCTATTTTGTTGCATGGATATATTTTTGGACGGAAATGTTTTGCTCAAAGATAATCTTTTGATTTCATAGAGTATTTATTTACTTTTGCTTACAGCAAAATAGAGTTATGAAAACGCAGACAGAATATATTGCTTTGCTGAAAGACAATTCCGAAAAGTTGAAAAACGATTTCGGCATAACTTTTATGCGGTTGTTCGGCAGTGTTGCCAAAAACAAGCACACCGTTGGCAGCGATGTTGATTTGTTCGTGAAGATGCCGCCTGTGCTTTACAACGCAATTGCCGCCGCTCAATTTCTTGAGGAACTGCTTGATTGTAAGGTAGATTTGATTTGTGACCACGACAATTTGAATCCCTTTTTCCGCAAACAAATTGAAACCTATGGAATCGATATTTTCAGAGCAGCGTGAGTTGCTGCTTAATATGTTCACGAACATAAAGAAATCTATTACAACTCTTTATGAATGGAATAAAGATGTTGCTGTTTTCAAAGATTTGCCAAAAACGGTTTCTGGAATGAAGACATTGTCGGCAGATTGTATGCTGATTCAGGCAATTGGCGAGGAGTTTAAGAAAATCGACAAATACACCGAAAGCAAACTGTTGCCTTTGCGTCCCGAAATACCATGGAAACAGGTTAAAGGTATGCGTGATTTTATTGCCCATGGCTATTTCGATATAAATATTGATATGGTTGAGGATGTTGTAAAGAACGATTTGAAGCCATTGGAGCAGGCCGTGGATTTCTTCATTGATTACTTGAAAAAATAGAAATCAGTTGAGACACAACATTGTGACGTTTCTACACAAAATTCGGTTTAAATCGGATCAAATCGGTTAGGAACAACAAATAATCTGCGTTTTCAAAAGCGGACGCAAACATTGCATTCCTACAGAAACCGCAACTCGCAACCTTCCGTCTTAAATCCGCGCAGAAAATCAGCCACAGGCATACGTTTTTTGCCAGCCAGTTGGACATCGCTGAGCGCGATTGTGCCGCCGCTCACGTACACTTTCAAATACGATTTGCCATCTGTGCTAACCTTTCCAATTGGTTGGTTATGAGTGCATTGTTCGAACTTGCCGCTGAGGATTTTCATTGGTAGTGGTTCTTCGTCGTTCTTTTGAAGGTTGCTGAAAGCGGCGGGATAGGGGCTCAAACCACGTATTTGGTTTATGATGGTGGTTGGTTCGGCGGTCCAGTTGATGCGGCAGTCGTCTTTGAAAATTTTCGGAGCGCTTTTCAGAATGCCGTCGGCGGGCATCAGTTCGCTTTGCGGAGTTCCTTTGGTGTTGCCGGCGCAGATGGCTTCAACGGTACGAATCAGCAGTTGTGCGCCAACCACCATCAGGCGGTCGTGGACTGTGCCCACGTTGTCATTGGGGCTGATGCTGATTTTCTCATATTGCAGAATGTCGCCAGTGTCAATCTCGTGCTTCAGCAGGAAGGTTGTCACGCCGGTTTCAGTCTCGCCGTTCATAATGGCGCGGTTGATGGGTGCTGCGCCGCGATAGTTGGGTAGGAGCGAGGCATGTACGTTGATGGAGCCCAGCGGCGGCATGTTCCATACGCTTTCGGGCAGCATGCGGAATGCCACAATCACTTGCAAATCGGCCTTCCAACCGCGCAGAGTCGACTGAAAATCATCGTCTTTCAGTTTCTCGGGTTGCAGAACAGGCAGACCACGGCTCACGGCAAACTGCTTCACTGCGCTCTCGCTCATTTTCTGTCCGCGACCGGCAGGCTTGTCGGGTGTTGTCACCACACCAACAACATTATATCCGTTGTCAATCAGGGCTTTGAGGCTCTCGACCGCAAAATCGGGCGTGCCCATAAAAACTATTCTCAGCGACTCTTTAGTATACATGTTTTTCTGTTTAATCGGTGAATTGTGTAAAGAGAAAAAACCATTTCCCCAACACCTAACACCCAACACCTAATACCTAAAACAATCTTTAATTTCACAAAAAAGGCCGCACGTAGCAGCCTTTTATTGTCGTATTTTGTTGATTTTATGCTTTTTCGTAGCAGCGTACCCAGTCAATTTGCATTGCAGCGGGCAGATTGTCGGCAGCCTGATTCAAACCAGCCGACAGCATTATGAACAACGGTTCGTTTATGTTGTTGCTGGCCGAAGCCACTTCGTAACCATTTATCTTCCAAGAGATTTTGCTTGCATCCCAATCGATGGTGTAGATGAAGAAGTCTTTTGCCAAGCCCGAGCCACCGAATTTGTTGCCCGCAGCCGCACCTTTATTATATGCCGACAACTGCATCTGACCTTTTTTGATGTTGTATTTGAAAATGTCAATCTCAGGTTCTTTGTGTTCGCCTTTCAGCCAGAATGCCTGATAAACAGGTGCTTCCGAGTTGATTCTTATTTTTGCTTCAAAGCGTCCGTATTGTTGGCGGAAACTGTTGGCGGTGCTGAGCATGCCCGATGTGTAGTCGAAATCCTTGGTCATGAAGCCGAGTTTCTCGTCCCAAACCTTGCCAGTGGCTTTCTCTTTTTTGGTTACGATGCTCAAAACCGATTGTTTGATGTCAACGTTCTTGTTGTCAGTGAAATACTGCTTTTCGTTGGCCAGAACGTAGCGGTCGTTCAGCACCATCTTGCCCATGAAGAAACTGTTCATCCATTTCGATTCATCGACCTTGCTATCGGTGAAATCGTCTTCAAAAGTTAGGTTCCAGGCCTTTAGCTCATCGAATTTGTTCGAGTTGACTGTTGCCTCATACCATTTTATCTCTTCCGAGTTCTTCATGTTGATGTACTCTTGCTCGCGTTTGGCCTCCTCGCTTCGGCTGAAGCGGTTTTTGTCGAGCAGATATTCCTTCTGAGTCTTGAACTCATCAGAATTGACATAAGCCTTAAGTGCCTCGTAATCAGAAATCAGCGTTGAGTTGCTGGTCTCGACGTACATCTTGTAGGCCGATTTGTTCTGATATTTTGTCCAGAATTTTATTTCAGGATTCTTTGTCAGCGATTTGTATTCCTGCTGCAGGCTCTTGCATTCTGCCATCTTCTCAGGATTCGATTTGTCCGATTTAGCCTGTTGGAAATCAGCGCTGTTCACGGTTTCTGCCAGTTCTTTCAGACGTTTCAGCGCGTCGGACTGAGCAGCCGATTCAAAGCGTTTCAGGTCGGCCGACTGGCTCACGCTGAAGTAGTTCTTCACGCGTTTGTCTTTCTCAAGCGCCTGGAATTGTTTCTCTTTCGAGCAGTATTCAGAGTCGGCGTAGTTCAGCGATGTGATTTTGCTTTTTGTGCTCTTGAATTCCGCCGAATCCACGTACTCCTGCAATTTGTTGAATTTCTTCAGGGTTTCTGAATCTTTAAAATCATTCAACTTCTTGTATTCAGCAATCAGTTGATTGCGGTCGTTCTCTATTTTTTCTGTTTTTGGCAGCAAGCCAAATGCCAAACGAAATGCGAAACTGAAATTTGCCATATTCTTTTGTTTATTTCATGCCCACAAATATAAAAAATTACAAGGCTTTTGGAATAGTAAATGTAAAAGTGCTTCCTTTTCCTTTTGTGCTTGATACTGAAATAGTTCCATTGTTTTTCTCAACAAATTCCTTGCAGAGAATCAGTCCGAGCCCCGTTCCTTCGAGTTCATTATCATCATTGTAGGAGAGGCTGCGGCTGTCAATTTTGAACAAGTTGTTTATCTGTTTTTCGTCCATTCCCATGCCTTGGTCGGTGATGCTGATGGCAATCATGTCGTTGTCAGTTTCTTCCGCCTTGATGGTCACGGTGCTGTTGTCGAGGCTGAATTTCAGCGCGTTAGACAAGATGTTTCTGAAAATGAACGTAACCATGTTCTGGTCGGCAAAGGCATAGAGGTCGATGTCGGGGTCCATATCGATGAAGATGTTCTTCTGCTGGGCCACACCCGACTGTAACTCGATGATATTGTTGAACATATCGTTCAAATCAATCTTCTTGTAGCTGATTTTTATCTGTCCGGTTTGCGACCGTGCCCATTGGAGCAGATTCTCGAGCAGCCCGAAAATGCGGTGCGAGTAGAAGTTTATCTGCTTGATATACTCGCGGTCTTTCTGCGGGTCGTTGTGGTAGATGTCGTTCAGCATCAGGTCAGTGATGTTGATGATGGCCGAGAACGGATTCTTCAGGTCGTGCGAAATGATTGTGAAAAAGCGGTCTTTGGCGGAGTTTTTCTGCTCAAGGTCGGCTTTTTGCTTCTCAAGCTCGTTTTTCTCAGCCATCAGCAGTGCCTGGCCCTTTTCAATCTCGTTGGCTTTTTGAGTGAGATGCTCCTCAATGTCGTTGAAGCTGCGGAGCCGCTTAATCGTCGGAATCATCAGCTTGCGCCAAAGCGTCGGATTTGAAGCCATGATGCTGTCAAAATCCTCCTGCATCAGGATTAGGAACCGCGAGGGGCGGGCAGTGGTTGCGCTTGTGGAGCGTGTTGTCTGGTCAATGAGTGAGTATTCGCCGAAATACTGCTTGCTGTTGAGGACGGCGAAAACGTGCTCGTTGTTGTGGATTTTGACGCTTCCTTCAACAATGATGTACATTGAATTGCCAGGGTCGCCCTTTTTGAACAGCACCTCGTTCTTGTTGCGTCTGACTTCTTTCATGCGGCTTGCGAGCAAGGCAAGAGCCTCATCGTCGAACTCTTTGAACATTTCAACCTGACGAAGCAGCAAAACCGATTCTTGGGTGTCCTCTTGCATATCGTTTTGTTTTTCCGTCTAAAAATAAATGAAACTTACGTTTAGAACAAAAAAATATGCGCTTTTTATTCGATATTAATCACAACTTGTTTTTGCAAAGTGGGTTACCAGTGCTTAAACATGTTTTTCCCCCAGGATGCTGAGAAGCGCACACCCCAAAAATGCACAGGCTTGTCTTTGTAGTATAAATCATAAATGAAAGCTGTGCTGGCCGGGAAAATTTTAATTCCGAGGGCTACCGAGCAGTTTATAAAATTATCGCCACAGAACTTGCGTCCGGCACCATAAGTTGTCTCGATAAACGGAGTGATGTTTTTATCGTAGAAATGATACTTTAAATCTAAAAATACTTGGCCGCCCACTGTCCCGTGTTCTTCTTCGTAGTAAGATACTTCATCATTATAGTAATGATAACGTCTTTCATAAATTCCAGGTTCTTTTTCGTGGTGAGTATAATAGGCAATACTATCATTATAATGATGACTTACTACCCAATGTCTGGGTTCTTCATCTGCTATATCAGCCATAAAAGGAAATCCGATGCCGGCTCCTGCAAATAATTTTGGGGTTAACTGAGCTCCGTGGACTACAAAAAATGATAATTGTCCGTCATCTGGATTCGCTGATATTTCCCAGCCTGCCGAACCGCGATACACTTTATGAAACTGATTGTCTGCGTTTTGCGCGATGGCGCTGACCGAAACAATCAGAGCTGCTATAAGCGATAATATTCTTCTCATTCTCTACCGTTTTTGCAAAATTTAAAGATAGTAAATATTGGGGAAAGTGTGGTGAAAAATATTTTTATGTCAACTTTCACTTTCCGCTCTTTCGGCATTCTATTTTTTTGTATTTTAACACAATGATTTTTTTTAAGCGAAAGAGCTATGAAAGTACCGAAAATAGTAAAAGACGACCCTTGGTTGAATCCTTATAAGGATGTGATTGTCAGGCGTATGCAGAATTGTGCCGAAACGGAGGCAAAACTCACTGGCAATGGTAAGACAACGCTTTTCGATTTTGCCAACGGCCATTTGTTTTACGGTACTTTCAGCGACGGAGCCACCACAACCGTCCGCGAGTGGCTGCCGAACGCCATGCGAGTGACGCTCATTGGCGATGTGAACGGCTGGCAGGAGAGTCACGATTTCGATTTCAAACCTCTAACCGACGGCAATTGGGAGTTGCAGCTGCCTGCCGACAAATTCGGTCACGGCTCGCTGTTCCGCTTGAAGGTTTACTGGAGCGGCGGCGAGGGCGAGCGCATTCCTGCTTGGTCGCGCAGAGTGGTGCAGGATGCTCAAACCAACGTCTTTAGTGCGCAGGTGTGGTGTCCGCCGGAGCCTTACGAGTGGAAATGCAAGGAGCGCCCCAAAGCAACCGAGCCGTTCATCTATGAGGTGCACATTGGAATGTCGGGCGAGAAGGAGGGTGTGACAACCTTCAACGAGTTCCGCCAGAATGTGCTGCCGCGCGTGGTCAAATTGGGCTACAACACCATTCAGATGATGGCCATTCAGGAGCATCCTTACTATGGCTCGTTCGGTTATCACGTGTCGAGTTTCTTCGCAGTGTCGTCGCGTTTCGGCACGCCCGACGATTTGAAGGCATTGATTGATGAATGCCATGCGCAGGGTATCCGCGTGGTTATGGATTTGGTGCATTCGCACGCTGTGAAAAACGTCAACGAGGGACTTGGCCTTTATGACGGAACCCGTTACCAGTTCTTCCATAGCGGCGACCGAGGTGTTCATCCTGCATGGGATTCGTACTGCTTCAACTACGGCAAGGGCAACGTCATCCATTTCCTGCTCTCGAACATAAAATTCTGGCTCGACGAGTACCATTTCGACGGTTTCCGCTTCGACGGTGTGACCAGTATGATTTACCTGAATCACGGTTTGGGCGAGGATTTCACGTCGTACGAACTTTATTTTAATGGAGCGCAGGACGATGACGCCATAACATACCTGATGCTGGCCAATAAACTCATCAAGCAGGTTAACCCTGATGCCATCTCGATTGCAGAGGAGATGAGCGGCTATCCGGGACTGGCAATGCCGCTGGCCGATGGAGGTGTAGGGTTCGATTACCGCTTGGCGATGGGCATTCCCGATATGTGGATTAAAGTGCTGAAAGAGAGCGCAAACGATGAGTCGTGGGATTTGGGCCACATCTACCATGAGCTGACATCGAAACGCGCTGACGAGCGCACCATCTCTTATGCCGAGTCGCACGACCAGGCTCTGGTGGGCGATAAGACCATTGCCTTCTGGCTGATGGATAAAGAGATGTATTTCAACATGTTGGTGACATCGCAGAACCTTCAGATTGACAGAGGTATTGCGCTGCACAAGATGATTCGTCTGCTTACGATGGCAACAGCCGGAGGCGGCTATCTGAACTTTATGGGCAATGAGTTTGGCCATCCGGAGTGGATTGACTTCCCCCGCGAGGGTAACAACTGGTCGTACAAATATGCAATGCGCCAGTGGAGTCTGGTTGACCGCGAAGACTTGAAATACAAGTATTTGAATGAGTTCGACATTGAAGCCGTGCACCTTCTGCGCGACCGCCATTTGCTGGGCGTTTTCCCATTCTATGCGCAATTGGTAGATGATGGCGACAAGGTGCTGGCTTTCACCCGCGCCGATTTGCTGTTCGTCTTCAACTTCCATCCGACAAAGAGTTACACCAACTTCGAAATACCTGTGCTTCAGGGTAAATACAAGATTTTGCTCTGCACTGATGAGTTGCGTTTCGGCGGTTTCGGCCGTATCGATGAGTCGATGACATACCCAACAACCGTGGCCAGCGTCGATGACAAGTCGGTCATCAAACTTTACATTCCGGCGCGGTCGGCCATAGTGCTGCAGCGGCAGTTCATACCAAATGTTTATCAGCGTTTGAGGGGAATGAAATGATAAAAGGGTGTTTTAGAATTTAGGAGTTAGGAATTAGAATTTAGGAGTTGAAAATTGATAATTGAAAATTAAAAGGTAGAGATGGTTTAGAAGGTTGAGAAAGTTTAGAAACTAAACCTTCTTTCCGATAGCTATCGGAACAGCGAAGCGCTCAACTTTAAACCTGTTAAACAGCGAAGCGATTAAACTTTTAAACAATTCACCGATTGACCGATTAAACAATTAAACAACAAAAAATGGCATTAATTTCGATATATCAAGTTCTTGTGCGATTGTTTGGAAACCGTTGTGAGGCGCCTGTTTTCAATGGCTCGCGCGAGGCGAACGGAGTGGGCAAGATGTCGGCGTTTACACCGCACGTACTCAAGCAGATACGAGAGATGGGCTTCTCCCATATTTGGTACACGGGCCTCATTGAACATGCTCGCTGCACTGCCGACCTTGAGTATGGTCTGCAGGGCGGAAATCCGCGGATAATCAAGGGTAGGGCGGGCTCGCCGTACGCCATCACCGACTATTACGACATCGACCCAGATATAGCAGTTTCCATTCCCGACCGTCAGGCGGAGTTCGACGACCTTGTGCGCCGCACCCACGAAGCTGGGCTGAAGATGGTGATTGATTTTGTGCCGAATCATGTGGCGCGGCAGTACCATTCCGATGTCCGTCCAGAAACCGATTTTGGCCGCAATGACCACCCAGAGTGGCATTTCTCGCCGCTCAACGATTTCTACTACACGGGCGAGCAGCTGCATCTGCCAGAATGTTCGGGAACGAGAATTGATGGCGTGAAAGCGGCTGATTATGAGGAAAATCCAGCCAAAGTTACAGGCAACGACCAGTTTTCGGCCTGGCCATCTGTCAATGATTGGTATGAGACTGTAAAATTGAACTATGGTGTTGATTATCAAAACAATCGCAACTGCCAGTTTGAGCCACATCCGGTTGTCTGGCAAAAAATGACTGACATTCTCTGCTATTGGGCAGCGCGTGGCGTTGACGCTTTCCGTTGCGATATGGCCGAAATGGTGCCGGTTGAGTTTTGGGAGTTCGCCATTGCCGAGGTTAAAAAGAAATATCCTGACATACAGTTTATTGCAGAGATTTACGGCCCTGCGGCTTATAAAGATTACATCTATCGCGGCGGCTTCGATTATCTGTACGACAAGGTTGGCCTGTACGACACCTTGCGCGGTATAATCTGCAACGGCGAGCCAGCCAGCAATCTCACTCGGTGTTGGCAAAATCTCGACGGAATCGACAGCCATATGCTGCGTTTCCTTGAGAATCACGACGAGCAGCGCATTGCGTCGCGCTTTTTTGCAGGCAATCCGCGCAAAGCGATACCCGCAATGATTGTTGCCGCCACGCTCAACCAGGGCGCGGTGATGGTCTATTTCGGGCAGGAAGTGGGCGAGCCCGCCAATGGCGCCACGGGCTTCAGCGGCGACGATGGCCGCACCACAATTTTCGACTATTACAACGTGCCTCAGTTCCAGAAGTGGTACAACGGCGGCAAAGCCGATGGCGCTTTGCTCAACGACGGAGAGCGCGAGTTGCGCGATTTCTACTGCCGTCTGCTGAAACTTGCCAGCAGCGAGCCGTGCTTCACTGAAGGCCGTTTCTACGACCTGATGTGGGTGAACGGCGGTGTTGATACGTCGAAAGTGTATGCATATCTGCGCCACACCGACAAAGAAGCTATGCTTGTGGTTGTTAATTTCGACCACGACAACGCGAAGGAATTTTTGTTGCGGATACCTGAGCACGCATGGAATTGTATCGGGATGGGAGTGGACGGCGACGCATCACTCACACCCGTTTTTGGCGACGCTCTGATGCTTGTGCTTGACATTCAGCACATTGCCAACTGCGGAATCAGAATGCAATTGAAACCCGACAGCGGAGTGGTTTATATGATTGATAAAATTTGAGGCAGCATTTCGTTTGCCTTGCGTTATTATTTAGCAGCATTTGCCAGACACATCAGTTGTCTGGCTTTTTTTTGTTTCGTTTTTCCGTATAATCGATTAAAAATCTTGCAATTAGTGTTAAAAAAATATACGAGTTAACAAAAAACTTTTATATTTGCGGTATATGTTTTGCTTTCAGCCGAAGTTTGTTTGTTAGGATTGTGTGGTTAATCTGTTGAAATCGAATATATTACACCTATATTCTGCGTACGTATTTTAACACATGATATTATGAAAAGAGTTATGAGAAACTTCTTTTTTGCAGTTGCAATTTTTATGTCAGCTATTGCAACCGCCGAAGCCCAAAACAGTTTTGCCTATCAGGCAGTTATCCGCACCGCCAAGGGTGAATTGGTCAGCAACCAGAAGGTTGGGATGAAGTTCAGCCTCATCCACGACGGAAAAGTTGTCTACAGCGAGACGCACGCACCCGAGACCAACCAGTACGGCAACGTGCAGGTAGAGGTGGGCAAGGGCCAGAACGCCACAGGCGATTTCGCCAAAGTGCCATGGAACACCATGCAGGTGATGATGAAGATAGAGGCCGACCCCAACGGCGGCACCAACTATATCGACTTGGGAACCATCCAGCTACAGCCCGCACCGTACGCCATGTACGCGCCCTTGGCAGGTGAGGTAAACACCGTCCAGGCAGGCGACCCCAAATCGGACAGCGACGCGCTGTTTGAGGTTAAGGACAAGGACGGCAACGTTGTGTTCGCCGTTTACCCCGACGGAGTGCGCGTGTTTGTTAATGACGAAGATACTGCCAGCAAGGTACTGCCGACAGGCTTTGCCGTTTCAGGCCGCAAGGCAGCCAAAGAAGGTGAAGAGGCGAACATTTTTGCAGTGAACGCAGCGGGAACGCAGGTGTTTGTTGGAGAGGGAGACACCACGGGCAGTAAGGTAATGCCGACAGGCTTTGCAGTTTCTGGCCGCAAGGCGGCAAAAGACGGCTCTGATTTGTTCACCGTCGGCTCGACTGGCACGCAGGTTTATATTGATCCCGATAGCTATCGGGACGCAACGAAAGCCATCAGCACAGGCTTTGCAGTATCAGGCCGCAAGGCAGCTAAAGGAGAGGAAAAATATCTGGAAATCAACGCCGACGGAACCCGCGTTTATGTTGACGATGCGGACTCGGACAAACCAATCCAGACAGGTTTTGCAGTATCTGGCCGCAAAGCAGCCAAAGGAGAGGAGAAAATACTGGAAATCAATGCCGAGGGCACAAAGATATATGTCGGCAGTGACGGCAAAGTAGTGCCAACAGGTTTTGCGGTAAGCGGAAGAAAAGCCGCCAAAGGCAAGGAAATCAAGCTGTTTGAGGTGAACAGCTACGGCACACAAATCTACATAGATACTGAGAATGATAATGATAAAGTGGTGCCCACAGGTTTCGCGGTAAGCGGAAGGAAGGCTGCCAAAGACGGCACACCCGACAAATATATGGTTATTGACGCCGACGGCACGGTCATCTATGTTGACTATGAGGAGGCCAAAGCAATGCAGACAGGCTTCGCTGTAAGCGGAAGGAAAGCCGCCAAAGACGGCACGCAGAACACCATCCTGAAGGTGGACAACACGGAAGGCACCCGCGTCTATATCGAGGATGTTGACGGCAAGGTGATGCCAACAGGCTTCGCGGTAAGCGGAAGGAAGGCAGCAAAAGAAGGTGAGACCGACCTGATGCGCGTTACGGGTGACAACACAACGATTACAGCAAAAAATCTGGACATGCTGAACAAGGAGTCTGAAAAGAACATGATGTCAATAACCTCCAACAATACACAAATTTACACCGATGAGCTTCAACTGCTGAACACCGACGACGATGCTGCGCTGTCAACAGGCAGCGGCAACGTTGAGGTCATGAATGATCTTGTGGTCATGGGTGATGTGGCGCAAACCGTTGATGCAGACACCGTTGAGAACGCCCGTCCGATAAGGATGCTGGTTCAGAAGATAGACACCATAGCCATTGCCGACTCGGCTCCCGCATTGAAAGCCGATAAAGGCTACGCGCTGTTGAAGATATATGGTAAAGGGAAATTCACAGTAAATGAGAATCAAGACCCGGAGAAGAACGACGTGATGTTGTTCAGCGCGGCAGGCAACCTCACCACATTCCAGAGTGAGGCCGTAGTGGCAGTGATTATGACAAAAGCCGCGACCAAAGATGCAAAACTTATTATCTGGCCGCTCAAAGCCGTTGCCAACGACTATAAAATCAACTTCGGTCTGATGGCTGCAGGCGACACCGCCAACCGCTATGTTAACGTTGAGGCATTCATCAACGTGACAGCACCCGTTGAGTGCCTTGTAGATGTGAAAGCGGAGGTTGACAGCCTTGGAACTGTGGCTGTTGTAGGCCCGAAAGTTTACGGTGAGAAAGTTGACATTTTGGCAACCCCGATAGAAGGCTACCACTTCACCAACTGGAGCGACGGCCGTCGAGCCAACCCGCGCACGGCGCTGATACTGCACGACACAGCCTTTGCCTCGGCAAACTTCGAAATCAACACCTATAAATTAAATACCACCGCAGAAAACGGTAAGATTGAAATCTCGGTTGAACCGAATGCCGACACCACTTTCAACCATGGCACAGAAATAGAGTTGACAGCCATGGCCGATGAGCATTACCATTTCATGGGCTGGACTGATGGCGAGGCAGCCGCAAAACGTGAGTTCAAAATCAAGAGCGATACCGCTTTTGAGGCCACATTCGCCATCGACTCGTTCAAAATCGCCACATTGGCCGAGAATGGAGAGGTTATAGGTGCGGGAATATACGCCTACGGCACTGAAATAGAGCTTGTTGCCACTCCCGATACCCTCAATGGCTTCCACTTTGTGAACTGGAGCGACGGCAACACCGACAATCCGCGCAAGTTGACGGTAACCCAGGATTCGACATTCACAGCCAACTTCACCAAAAACACCTACGCATTGACATATATTGTTGACGGAAAGATAGATGGTGAGATTAAGATGGTTGAATATGAGGCCGAGCTGACTCTCCGCAAGGATTCAGTAAGGCAAGGCTACACCTTCAGTGGCTGGACTTACAACGGCAAGAACGAGAAGCCAAAGACCATGCCGAAGGGAAATCTGACGGTCACTGGCGCGTTCACAATTAAAGATTACACCATCAGCTATAACCTTAATGGCGGTTCACTTAATGAGGGCGAGACCAATTATACAAGTTATACGGTTGAAACTAAAGATATTAAGTTGAACAACCCTTCCAAGAAAGGTTATTCATTTATTGGATGGACGGGAACAGGGTTGCAATCGGCAACCATGGATGTTACTATAGCCAAAGGTTCTACTGAACCACGAAGCTACACTGCAAATTGGAACGCTGAAACATACAATATATCTTATGATTTGGCAGGCGGCTCACTTAACTCTGGCGTTATCAATCCTACGGATTATACGATTGAAACTGAGGATATTAAATTGAATAACCCGACAAAGAAGGGCTACAATTTTAGGGGTTGGACAGGAACAGATTTGCAATCAGCAACCATGGAAGTTACAATAGCCAAAGGTTCAACAGAACACCGAAGTTACACTGCAACATGGACAGCAGAGACTTATGCAATCACCTACAACTACGGCAACGGCACTATGCCTGACTCATTTAAAGAGAGTTACACAGTGGAAGACAATGTTATTCTGCCCGTGCCGACAATGCCATACTACTCGTTCAACGGCTGGTACGACGCCAGCGGCACCCTTGTTGAAGGTTGGAAGGCGGGCGACAAAACAAATACGCAGACTTTTACCGCACAATGGGAGAAATCTTTTGAAAATGTGGAAGGATTCAGCAACTATGGAACAACTTACGGTTCACGAGCTCTTAACTGCTACGCCCAAGTTACACTACAGAATTATATTGCTTGCAACCACGAGGTCACGCAAGCCGAGTACAAGGCAGTTATGGGTGAGAATCCAAGCCGGTTCAACGGCGATGAAGGATTTGAAGCCGCTGAAGGCGAAATTCAGTCAAGACGCCCAGTTGATAGCGTAAGTTGGTTCGATGCCATTTATTACTGCAACCTGAGAAGCATTGCCGAGAATCTCACGCCTTGCTACAAGGTTGGTAATGAAACCGAACCGACCAAGTGGGGTTACACACCGCACAATGGTGACACCATTGCCGCAACCATTACTTGCAATTTCGAAGTCGATGGCTACCGATTGCCGACAGAAGCCGAATGGGAATATATTGCAATAGCTGGTGACAATAATCTCTATAATATTGATAACTATGATTATTACTATGGTGACATAACCAGCCTATGGTACAAGGACAATAGCGACGGCAAAACTCACGAGATGAAGAAACATGCTGCCAACGACTACGGCATTTACGATTTGGAAGGAAACGTTCGTGAGTGGTGCTGGGACGGGTATCTTGAATCAGGAGGTTGGGATTTGTATGTCAATTACTATGGCGTAGAACCAGATACTTGCACTAACCGTGTTATTCGTGGTGGTGGATGGAATAGTAATAAGTCGGACTGTGATATTTTCGAATGCGGATACAGCCATCCTGACGCCCGCTATGGCGACTGTGGTTTCCGTGTTGTGCGCACAGCAGTTCTCGACGCCAAATGCACTATAACTTACAACACATCCGGAGGCACACTAATTGAGCCTCATACAGTATGGAATGGTTATTTTATATCGAGCCTACCCGTTCCGTCACGCGAAAACTATGCGTTCTATGGCTGGTATTTGGATGACGCTTACACAATATCGTTCGATATCGAAATGGGCAATAATATTGTAACCCAAGACATTACTTTATATGCAAAGTGGATATGGTATAAGGATGGCATACAATACGACATCACCGATGCTAACGCAAAAACCTGCCAAATAAGCAGTGTTGACCAATCATACGAAGGTGAGTTTATTATCCCTGAAAAAGTGGAGATTGAAGGCGTTGATTACACCATTACACGCATTGGCAACGGGGCTTTCTATAATTGCAGTGACATAACATCGATTTCTATACCTAATACAGTGACAAGCATTGGTGAACGCGCATTCTATTTTGTTGAAAAAGAAGGTGGTCTGACATCGTTGGTAATTCCTAATAGCGTGACAAGCATCGGCGACAGAGCTTTCTATGGTTGCCGTTATCTTGAAAGAATTACCCTTCCATCGGGCATTACAAGCATTGGCGACGGTTGGTTCTGCGATTGCTGGCATTTGAAATCCATAAATGGCAGTGAGGATGGGACTATTGTAATTCCTGAAGGCATTACAAGCATTGGCAGCAATGCGTTCCGTAACTGTCAGTACGACCTAAAATCGGTTATCATTCCTGAGGGCGTCACAAGCATTAGTGATCATGCTTTCTACGATTGCCACAATCTGGTATCAGTATCGGTTCCAAGTTCGATTGAATTTGTGGGCTCTCAAGCGTTCCCGACTTACAGTAATGACCAATTGCCTGCTCATTATAATGTGGCAGGCGATGGAGCCAAGTATTTGGGAAATTCTGACAACCAATACGTTGTTCTGATGGATGGCAAATCAGTTACTAATCTGGTAATAAAAGATGGTTGCAGATTCATTTATGATCATGCTTGCTCTAATCTTAATGGTTCTGCTTTAACCTCAGTACAGTTCCCGGAAGGTTTAAAAGGAATTGGCGAAGCAGCGTTCACTTGGGGCAAAATTGAGGGAGACATAAACATTCCTGAAGGTGTTACATTTATTGGCTATGAAGCATTCTTCAGATGCAGCAAAGTGCAGACTATCAGCATTCCGAATACCATTGAGAGCATTGGCGAAGAAGCGCTTATTTTTGCAGAAGATGAATACGCAACTCTTGGCGAGAATTTGTACACCCAATACGATAATGCCCTTTATCTCGGAAACGAAACCAATCATTATCTATGCTTGGCTAAAGCCACATCGAAAGACATCACAGAGTGTACAATTAACAGTCAATGCAAGTTTATACTTAGCAGAGCCTTCTCCGGTTGCAATTCTCTGCTATTGGATGTTCCTGAAACGGTTACATCAATTGCTTACGATGCATTCTCTGGTGTGCGCAACATCAACTATACTGGCCCGGCAGGCAGCGCTACTGATACTTGGGGCGCAATTGTGCGCAACGGCTATACCAAGGACGGTTTCATCTATTCGTCGGCAGATCGTACAATATTGCTGGGGTATTTTGGCAGTGGTACCGAAGTCGTGATACCCAACACGGTTACAATTATTGGAGATGGCGCGTTCTCGGGCCGCACAGACATTACCTCGGTATCCATTCCTGACGGTGTTACCGAGATAGGAAGCGGAGCCTTCTATGGATGCACGGGAATCAAATCGCTTACCATACCTGATGGTGTTGTAACAATCAACTATGACTATAACGCAGGTTATGCTTTTGAAGGCGTTGGCAACATCAGATACAATGGTTCAGCTAAAGATTATGACAAAAACAATTGGGGTGCGGCAACCCGCAATGCCTTTGTTTTCGGCGATTTCATTTTTGAAGATGACGCTCACACAAAACTGATTAAATATGTTGGCGACGGTGTTGTTGTTGATATTCCTGATGGAACTGTCACAATCGGGAAAAAAGTGTTTAACGATTGCGATGGTATAACTTTGGTCAAAATTCCAACAACAGTTGAAAGCATTGGCGATTATGCGTTCTATAGTTGCAGCAATTTGGAATCAGTAAACCTGTCATCGGTTAAAAGCATCGGTTCCCGAGCATTCAGTTTTTGCACTAAACTGACAACTCTTACCATCCCTGAATCGGTTGAAAGCGTTGGCTCGGAAGCGTTCTATTATTGCAATAAACTTGAAACTGTTAACATCCTTTCGTCAGGTACAATCTTTGGCTCCGATGCGTTTAGAGAATGTGAACAAATGAGATATGGGTATGCCAATTTTGCCAGTTACGAGAGTTTGTGCAGCCTGAAATTTGAAGGCAGTGATGGTAATGCTAACCCGTTGACGTGGGCTCACCATTTGTATATTGGTGGTGTGGAAGTTACCGAGGTGGTGATACCTGATGACATAACGTCGATTGACCGTCAGACATTCTTTAAAGCCATGAACGTCACCTCGGTTACCATTCCGTCAACAGTTAAAAGCATAGGCGATGAGGCGTTCCGTGGTTGCAACCATCTTCGGACAATCACCATAGCCGAGGGCGTAGAGACATTTGGCTATAAAGCGTTCAACGAGTGCTCTTTCAGCGAATTTAATATTCCAGCATCGGTTACAAGTATCGGGAGCAATGCGTTCGACAATTGTGACTATTTAAATGAAATCCGTATTCCCGCAACTGTTAAACAAATGGGCAGTAATATTTTTTACAGTTGTAGTTCTGATCTTATAATCTACTGCGATTTGGAAGAGTCAGATGTTCCCGAAGGATGGAATAGCGACTGGTATGGGAACTACCAAGTTCGTTGGGGGGTGAAAGTTGGCGAAAATGGTGTTGTGTATTCTGTTGACACAGAAAAAGGCACTGCTTCTGTTGTGCGATATAAAGGTGAAGGTGATGCCGAAAATGCGCTGGCAATTCCAGAAACCATAACTTTCGACGGGGTGTCGTACAGTGTTACGGCCATTGGCGCCAGAGCCTTCCGCAGCAATTCCGACATAGTTTCGATAAGCATTCCGTCGACAGTTACAAGCATAGGCGATTATGCGTTCTACTATTGTTCTAATTTGACATCGATAGGAAGCACATCTTCGGTTACAAGCATTGG
>JAGCNL010000081.1 GCA_017645945.1 Salinivirgaceae bacterium | reverse complement strand
GTCGGCGGCGTGTTTTGAGTTATGGAACACATACGATGTTGTCTGATAAATTGGCACTGCGCGTGAATCGGTTACTGGGTCGGCAGTCTCTTGGCCAACATGAAGTTGCAGTGTCTCGAATCGGTAGTTTTTCTGTGTCATAATTACCTCCTTTTTTATGTATTGTTTTAAATCGTTTTTATCGTTTTTGACGATGCAAACATAATACAATTTTCCTTTTACCCACTATGTTGATAGGTTATTTTTATAAAAAATTTTTACATTTATTCAAAATACACTGATTACAAATAAGTTAGGATGAAATATTTTTTTTGAGAATGGCATCAAAACGACAGGTCTCCATTCGAAACTCGCCAAAAATCGTGCATATATAATAGGAAAAGGCTTTAATCCTTGCTCCACCGTCCGCTTGCGCCGCATGGCAGCACCAATCCGTTCGATGTTACAGGCAATCCAACTTCGCTTGCCGCGACATTGCCGCCAAAGCGTTTCAGCGCTGTACTCAACATATACGACAGCACTGCTGGCTGCAAACCAGTTGTGTATGAATTGATTAAGAAGAAAATCGGTTTGTCGCTCAACAATTGCGAGCAGAGCTGGATTAGAGGGAAAACATTGTCTTCAATCTTCCAGATTTCGCCTTTCGGGCCACGTCCGTACGAAGGCGGGTCCATAATAATGGCGTCGTAGCGGCTGCCACGGCGGATTTCGCGCTCAACAAATTTCACACAGTCATCCACAATCCAGCGGATTGGCGCTTCAGCCAGACCTGACACTGCAGCATTCTCGCGTGCCCAAGCAACCATTCCTTTTGCCGCATCAACATGCGTGACGTGCGCCCCAGCCGCAGCCGCCGCAATGGTTGCGCCGCCCGTGTAGGCGAACATATTCAGCACGCTGATTTTGCGGTCGGGATTTTTCTGCTTTGCCGTTGCAATTATCTGCGAGAACCAATCCCAGTTCACTGCCTGCTCGGGGAAAACTCCCGTGTGCTTGAAACTGAATGGTTTAAGTCTGAATGTCAGTGTTTTGCCAATAATCAGCGGATAACGGATGGTCCACTCGTTTGGCAGATTGAAGAACTCCCACTCGCCGCCGCCGCTCTTGCTGCGATGGTAGTGGCCGTTCATTCGTGTCCAGCCTTTTTCGGTTTTCGGCGTGTTCCAAATCACCTGCGGGTCAGGGCGGACAAGCGTGTATTTATCCCACCGTTCAAGTTTCTCACCACAAGAACTGTCAATCACTTGATAATCTTTCCAACGGTCGGCAATCCACATAATCGAGTGGTTATCAGATTATTTCTTTTTGATTTTATCGTATTTCGGCAGGTTCGAAGCGTCAATCTCTTTCAGAAAATTGTACACTTTGTTCTGTTGCGCCTGGTCCGACGAGTTCGAGAAGATGTTGACAATCTCATCGGCTTTGGCATCGAAGAAAATCGACATCAGGTACGAATCGGACTTCTGACGGTGAACCTTCAGCAGGTCGTTCATTCCCTCGGCAATCGATGCGCAGCCGTCGGCAAGGCGCGTGCCCATCAGGTCGAGCCCAAGGCGGTGATACTTATATATATACTCGCGGATGGGCGCGTAAATTGAGTTCATCAGGTTTTCAGCCAGCCAGTAGCGGTTGCGTTTGTTGGTCTCGAACGACTTCCAGCCAGCGTAGTTCGAGCCTTGCGCGTTGTTCACAATCTTCTGCGCCTTCTCAAAATAAGGCGTACCGCCCATCTTGCCGAACGAGTCGTAGTCGAACCCGATGATGATGTAAACGTAGTAGGCGATGAGCGATGTCAGTTCGTCGTGGCTGTTCTCGTTGAAAATCAGCGTCTCACCGTCAGCATATTTGAATTGTATGTTCTTGTCAAGAATGTTCAGCATTGGGCTATCGTAGCCAGTGCCATAAACTGGCCGGCTCGACACCACCTGCAGCGTGCCCTGAAACTCATCGCTGTAAACTTCCTTGGTGATGTTGAGCAGCATATTGCACTTGATGCGCTCTTCGGTCTTGAACACGTTGTTGGTCCAAATCTGATTGGTAACAAACTCGTTCAGAGCCTTTTGCATATTTTCGTACTTCGTATTGTCAACGCCTTGAAGTTGCGAGTGGTTCACTTGGATTCTTATCTCAAGCTCTTGAGCCACGGCGCTTGACGCGAACAATGCAACAAACAGTGCCGCAATCAGATATACCTTTTTCATCAGTCGGTTCATTGCTGTTTGTTGTTGAGCAGCGGCACCAGTTGGGCAATAATGTCGCGTGCCACCGCATGTTTGTCTTTCATTTGATAGTCAATCTGTTGACCATCGCTTTTGATGATGGTCACATGATTGGTGTCGCAGCAGAACCCGGCGCCAGCTTCGTTTGCGTTGTTGAACACAACGAAATCCAGATTCTTCTTCTGCAACTTTTCAGCGGCATTTGCCAGACCGTTCTCAGTCTCGAGCGCGAACCCTACGAGCACCTGTCCTTTGCGTTTTGTCTTGCCCAAAGAGGCGGCAATGTCAGGTGTCGATTCAAGAGTGACGGTCATCTGCGCGTCGCTTTTCTTGATTTTCTGCCCCGCCACGTTGGTGGGACGATAGTCGGCCACGGCGGCGGCCATAATTGCCGCATCGCAGTTGGCAAAGTTGGCAGTGCAGGCTTCAAACATCTGCTGCGCCGATTCCACATCGATGCGCTTGATTTTGGGGTTGGCGGTTGCCAGATTGACAGGCCCGCTCACCAGAATCACGCTTGCGCCTGCATCAGCGGCCGCTTCGGCTAGTGCGAAACCCATCTTCCCCGACGAGTAGTTGCCGATAAACCGCACTGGGTCAATCTTTTCATATGTCGGCCCGGCAGTGACAAGCACCGTACGGCCTTTAAGAGGTTTGTCACTCTCAAAATAATCCGACAGCACTTTGACAATGGTTTCGGGCTCAGCCATTCGGCCTTTGCCGCTTAAACCACTTGCCAGTTCGCCCGCTTCGGCATCAATGATGATGTTGCCTGTGGCTTTCAGCGTTTCAATGTTTCGCTGCGTGGCGGGATGGGCGTACATATCAAGGTCCATCGCAGGTGCAACAAATACCTTGCCGCGCATCGATAAATAACTTGTGGTAAGAAGATTATCGGCAATGCCATTGGCCATTTTCGCGATGGTGTTGGCTGTTGCTGGCGCCACAATCATCGCATCGGCCCAGAGCCCCAGCTTCACGTGGCTGTGCCAATCGCCGTTTTCAGGGTTGAAAAACTCTGTCAGCACGGGGTTCTGCGAGAGCGTGGCAAACGTGAGCGGAGCCACAAACTGCTTCGCTGCGGGCGTCATCACCACCTTCACGCTGGCCCCCTCTTTTACAAGCAAACGGGTAAGATTTGCTGCTTTGTACGCCGCAATTCCACCCGTCACGCCAAGTAATATGTTCTTACCCGATAAAGTCACTATTCAAGTTCCTTCTCTGGTTTGCGCCAGTAAACCTTTTCGTTTACAAACTCGTCGATAGCCATTGCAGTCGGTTTCGGAAGAGCCTCGTAGAACTTCGAAATCTCAATCTGCTCGCGGTTCTCGAATACCTCCTCAAGGTTGTCGGTGTACGAAGCGAACTCCTCAAGTTTCTTCTGCAGTTCCTCTTTAATCTCAACAGAGATTTGGTTTGCGCGGCGCGAAAGCACAACGATGCTCTCGTAAAGGTTGCCGGTTTCGTTCTCGATTGGTCTCACGTCGCGTGTAATGGTTGTTACAGGCGCATTGCTTTTTTTGTAATCCATTTTTATAATTTTTTAATCTGTTCGACAGACTGGTTATACATTGATTCTATTTCCTTAATATATTGTGATTGAGGAAATTCGTCGATAAACGAGTAATACTCCGTCACTGTGTTTTGGTAGCGCTCGGCCTTCTTGTCCTCAACACTGTTTTCGGCCAGCATGAAGTTCGATTTCACAACCATATACATCAGCTCCTCACGGTAGCGCGAGTCGGGAAACTCCTTCAGCGAATTTTTCAGAGTGACGTTTGCCGCCTGATACTCACGCAGTTTGAAGTAAAGTTTCGCGGTTATGTAAGATTTCTCCTCAAGTTTCTGCCGCATCTCAGTAATCACGTTATTTGCTTCGTTGATGTATTGCCCTTGCGGGTATTTGTTGAGATACTGCTGCATAGCGTTGATGGCCTTCAATGAGTTGGCCTGGTCGAGTTCAACCCTCGGCGAGTCCTTGTAGTAGCACGCCCCGTTCATGTAATATGCCTCCTCAGCTCTTTCCGAATAGGGGTATGACTTGTAGAACGTCTCAAAATAATAGGCCGCCATTGTGTAGTCGTGCATCTTGTAGTGGCAGTAGGCATAAAGCATCTGCGCCTCTTCTGCCTTGTCGCTTCCGCGAAGCACGCTCACCACGTCGTCGAGCAGAGCCTTGGCGTGATAGTAGTCCTCATACTCATAATAGTCTTTCGCCTTCTGGTATTTCGTCATGTAGTCGCCGCTCTTCTGGATTTTGTAGTATTCACTACAATTCGAGAACAGCATTGCGCACACGAAAACAACCAAAAACGATATTGCTCTATTGCCCATAAATTCAGTTTACAACGTCAATTATAACGTAAAACTCACCCTTTTATTGACCCAAATTCATTTGGGCTGCAAATATAATCAATCGGTTAATACAAACGAATGTTGTTTTTTGCGATTTCGGGGTAAAAATGAATTTCGATTTCCGACAAGTTCAAAAATCATTTCCATTTCCAACCTACTTTTTATACCTTTGTCTTGCAATACAATGAATAAAGGCCGATACCGTTTAAATAAAATGCTTATTTTTGCAGTATAACAATGAAAGTGAGGCGCATATGGAACTGACAGCAAAACCTTTAAACGAAGCGCAACTGGATTTCCTACAGTTGTTGGGGCATATTAAAACCACCGAAGAATTGGACGAACTTCGTCAGGTTGTCAGCGATTTCTATGCCCGCAAGGCAGAGGAAGCAATTGACAAACTTTGGGATGAAGGCAAGTGGGACAACGAAAAGAATGAAGCCATTTTGAAAGAACACCTTCGCACCCCATACAAATATGCCAGATAAAAGAATTGTTCTCGATACAAACGGATTGATTTCGTCGCTGTCGAGGCGAGGACGTTATTATTATGCGTGGCGGAGTTTTTGTGAAGGGCGTTATACACTCTGCATTTCCAATGAAATATTGGAAGAGTACGTTGAAATAATAGGCCAGAAAATGACTCCAGAAATTGCTGAAAATGTAGCCAACCTATTGCTGGAACGCCCAAATGTTATTTTAGTCAATCCTGATTTTCACTTGCACCTTATTACCGCTGACCCCGACGACAACAAGTTTGTTGACTGCGCTTTCGCGACAAACGCTACCTACATTGTGTCGGAAGATTCGCATTTCGATGTGCTTCGCAACATTTCTTTCCCAAAACTTACTGTGCTCACACTAAATGAGTTTATTGAATCACTGAAGGAAGATTCCTAAGAATAGCCATTACGCTCTGGCTTTTCGGGTTTATGTATTAGCCGCTGTTTTGCTTTTGGTTTTGTTTTATCTTTGGGAAGAAAGTTTTCTATACCATTGAAAATATGAACAATATGGAATGGATAGAAGAAATTAAATAATATTGAATATGGAAAATAAAAACTGGATTGAAAAGTTATTGTTGTTTATTCCAAAATCGAAGTATAACGTAGTAAAATTATGGGATGAAGAATCTAAATGTAATATAATTGACATATACGATGATAATTTAGAATTCGAGTATTATTTATCCTATGATGTCAGAAAATCCACCTATAATGTTGGTTATTACCTATACGACAACCATAGTGAAGAAGGCTGGTTCTATGAAGACATAAATAGCATAGACACTGCTTGTGCTGCCCTAATATTTTATATTTGGAGAACAGAGTGTGGTGAAATAGAAAGGAAGCAAAATGAAAGTGGAGAAGAGTGGAATAATAGAATCAAACGATTGGCAGACACCCTTTTTGTTGAGGCTAGTAAATATTTTGACGTAAAAGAAAGTGATAAAAGTCTTGTATATAAATATGGTTGGGTTAATGGGGTAGAAAGAATCCCTGAAAAGGAAACTATGAAAAAAAGTTGTTTGAGTACTTGCAAAAAAATTGAAGTCCTGCAAACTGCAGAAAAGTGATTTTGAGACTATCGGCACAACTACCCAAACACTTTGCCCAAATCCTAAATCCTAATTCATAAATCCTAAATTCCAAACCACTCTGCCACTTTGTCGCAAAACAATGTTTGGTCGGCAATTTGTGTGGCACAATGTCGGTTCATTCCCGAAAGGGCGTGACAAAAAGTGTTGAATCAATTTAAAATAATATAAATCAAAACGATATGGAAAACACAGAACAAGAAGAAAAGGAAGTAAAAGTGGAAGGCGAGATTAATGTTCAGCCCGAAACTGACGATGCTGACAACGATTCGAAGAAATCGAAAAAGAGCCGTAAACAACGTAAGGAAGACGAGGCTAAAGACAAAGAAATTGAGGAACTTAAGGCACAAGTCGAGGAACAGAAAGACCGCTATCTGCGCCTTTCGGCAGAATTCGACAACTACCGCAAACGCACTTTGAAAGAGCGTTCCGATATGCTGAAAACAGCAAATGGTGACACTTTGTCGGGTATGCTGCCTGTGCTCGACGACCTTGAGCGCGCAATGCAGAGTATGGAAAAAGCCACCGATGTGGCTGCCGTTCGTGAAGGTGTTGTGCTGATTTACAACAAATTGCAAGAGTTCTTGAAAAACAAGGGAATTGTTGAGATTGATGCAATGAATCAGGTTTTCGACACAGACCTGCACGAGGCAATCACCAAAATTCCGGCCCCGACCGAAGACCTTAAAGGCAAGGTTGTGGATGTTATTCAGAAGGGCTATAAGATTGATACAAAAGTGATTCGTTACGCAAAGGTTGTGGTAGGCGAATAATTCAATTAGGATTTGGGAATTAGGATTTCTGAATTCCTAATTTCTAACTTCTAAATCCTAAATACTATAGAAATGAGCGAAAAAAGAGATTATTACGAAGTGCTTGAGGTGCCAAAGACCGCCACGGCGGATGAGATTAAAAAGGCATACCGCAAGCAGGCAATAAAATATCACCCCGACAAGAATCCGGGCGACAAGGCGGCTGAAGAGAAGTTCAAAGAGGCGGCCGAAGCCTACGAGGTGCTGAGCGACCCGCAGAAACGCCAGCGTTACGACCAGTTCGGACATGCCGGAATGGGCGGTGAAAGCGGCTTCAGTGGCGGCGGAATGTCGATGGATGACATCTTCTCGCACTTTGGCGACATTTTCGGCGGCGGAAGTTTCAGCAGTTTCTTCGGCGGCGGTTTCGGCGGAAGTCGCAGAGGCGGTCCGCAAACACGTGTGAACAAAGGCAGCAACCTTCGCGTGAAGGTCAAACTGACACTGTCAGAAGTTGCCAACGGCGTCACCAAAAAGATAAAGGTGAACAAATATGTGGCTTGCGACAAGTGTAACGGTACCGGCGCCTTCGACTCGAATTCGTACAGCAACTGCTCAACCTGTCACGGCTCGGGCGTTGTGACGCGTATCACCAACACCATTCTCGGACAGATGCAGCAGTCGTCGGTTTGCCCGAACTGCGGCGGCGACGGACGCATCATCACACGCCGATGCACCAGTTGCGGTGGCGAGGGAATTGTCCAGAAGGAAGACATTGTGACACTGAACATTCCTGCCGGCGTGGCCGATGGTATGCAGCTGTCAGTCAGTGGGAAAGGTAACGCAGCACGCCACGGCGGCATAAACGGCGATTTGCTTGTTGTGATTCAAGAGGAAGAGCATCCTGAACTTATCCGCGATGGTAACGACTTGATATATAGTCTGTTCCTGTCGATGCCCGATGCCATTTTGGGCACAACTGCCGAAATTCCGACAGTTGACGGAAAAGTGAAAATCAAAATCGACCCGGGCACACAGTCAGGCAAGATTCTGCGCCTGCGCGGAAAGGGAATCCCCGAACTCAACGGCTACGGCCGCGGCGACCTGCTGGTCAACATTCAGGTTTGGACACCGCAGAACGTCACCCGCGACGAGGCTCGGATAATCGAGAAACTGAAAGAATCGGACAGTTTCACGCCGAAACCCGACAAAAACGACCGCAACTTCTTCGAGCGAATGCGTAACTTCTTCAGCAATTGATTGTTCTAACTACAGAACACACGGAAAATGCTAAAAGCGCAATTGGATTTATTCAATTGCGCTTTTTCTTTAACCCCCATTTTCTTTTCACGATAGTTATTGGATTTCAGCGGTTAATAAAAAAAGTGGTTTAGGGAATTTCAGCCGATTTGATTTCTTATTTTTCGAAACAAATTTTGATTTAATCGCGAAACAAAAAACTTTAAGATATGCACTACCATTTCATTGCCATTGGCGGAAGCGCTATGCACAATTTGGCCATCGCCCTGCATCAGAAAGGCGAAACAGTTACTGGTTCCGACGACGAGATTTTTGAACCGTCGCGCTCGCGGCTCGCGGCTTGCGGACTGCTTCCCGAACAGCCGGGCTGGCATCCTGAGAAAATCACCACTGGCATTGATGCCATTGTGCTGGGTATGCACGCCAAAGCCGACAATCCAGAACTGCTCAAGGCGCAGAAGCTTGGGCTGAAAATCTATTCGTACCCCGAATTCCTTTATAATCAGACTCAAGACAAGACTCGGGTTGTTATCGGCGGAAGCCACGGCAAAACCACCACCACGGCAATGGTAATGCACGTGCTGAAAACTATCGGCATTCCGTTCGACTATATGGTTGGCGCGAAAGTGAAGGGCTTCGACACTATGGTTGGATTGAGCAACACCGCAAAAGTTGCAGTGTTTGAAGGCGATGAGTATCTGACATCGCCCATCGACCCGCGGCCGAAATTTCACCTTTACAAACCCAACATCGCGCTTATCACTGGCATTGCCTGGGACCATATCAATGTTTTCACAACTTTCGAAGATTACGTCTGGCAGTTCGAGCGGTTCTCGCAACTCATTGAGCCAAGGGGTTCGCTCGTCTATTTCGAAGGCGACGAGAATCTGCGCACCATTGCAGCCAAATGCCGTCCTGACATCGAGCGGCTGCCATACAACACCCACCCCTACACCATCGCCGACGGCATAACATACTTGACCGACGGCGCCGATAAATTCAAACTGTCGGTGTTTGGCGAGCACAATCTGCAAAACATTGCCGGCGCAATGCAAGTCTGCCTGAAACTGGGTGTCAGCAAGGCCGATTTCTACCGCGCAATGACCACATTCGAAGGTGCCGACAAGCGCTTGCAACTGATTTACAGCAACGCCAACAGCCTGTCGTTCACCGATTTCGCCCATTCGCCGTCGAAACTCAAAGCCACCATTGCCGCCGTGCGCAAGCAGTTCCCCGACAAGCGGATTGTGGCTTGTATGGAACTGCACACCTACAGCAGCCTGAGCAGCAACTTCCTTGAGCAGTACGCTGGCACAATGGACCTGGCCGACCGCTCGCTCGTCTATTTCAACCCACACGCCATTGAGTTGAAGGGCTTGCCTGGCATTACCATTGAGCAGGTTGAGAAGGCATTTGCCAAAGACGGGCTCAAAGCCTACAGCGACATTACCCTGATGCTGAACGATTTAAAAACCATTGACGGCAAGAATTGTGTTCTGCTGTTCCTGAGTTCGGGCAACTTTGCCGGCACCGATTTGAAAGCGCTGGCGGAAGAGATTCTGGGTTGATGCTAACGGAAATCAGATTCTCGCACTGACGACACTGCCCCCGACACTATCGGGGACACAGATTATCACATAATTATTAGGACGCGATGCTTGCGTCCTTTTTTTGTGAACGCAGATTTGCAAATACATTTTTTATTACACCGAATATCAATTATTTGTATATTCGAAAGAATTATCACAAACTTCTTAAAAACCGCTAATTATGAAAAAACAACTAAACAAACTTGCCAAATCAAGCGCACTGGTTATTGCGCTTGCCACGTTTTGCACAGCGGGCTATGCACAAGACAAAGAGCCAACGGATAGCACTATACTACTTATACAAAATCCTGAAACCAACACGGTTGATACCGTATATACTATTGTTGATGAGATGCCCGAATACCCGGGTGGCATTCTACAGCTCAGTTATTATGTTGAGTATCCAGAGGAACTGTTGAGTTCAGCCAAAAGCATAGAAGAACTTGAAGGTGTGGTTATTGTGCAATTTGTGGTTAACGAAAGGGGTGAGATTGGGAATGTTAGCATAGCACAAAGTTTACGGCCAGAGTTTGATTCTGCAGTAATTAACGGGGTGAAGAGAGGAGTCCTGAAAAAAAATTCAAACCCGGTAAATTAAATGGGAGACCTGTTAAAGTACGGATGACTATGGGTATTCATTTTCGTGTACACTAATCGCAAACTTTTAAAACCTCTTATTATGAAAGAACAACTAAACAAACTCGCAAAATCAACCGCGTTGGCAATCATTGCCTTGCAATGTAATAGTGCAATGTGCCAAACAGCGGACAATCAACCAAACATCGTTCCAAAGGATAGTACGGCTGTCAATCAGGCGAATGACAAAGACGATGATGCATTCTTTATTGTCGAGAATATGCCCGAATTTCCTTGCGGCGAAGTTGGGTTACGCAAGTATCTTGCAGAAAATACATCTAAACCTATAGTGAACAATGGCGAT
>JAGCNL010000014.1 GCA_017645945.1 Salinivirgaceae bacterium | reverse complement strand
TGAAATAGCGGCACGAATCTTCAATCTTTTCAATTTTTTTCATAACGTCCATATTGAAAAGACCTTTCTTCTTTTTGGTGTCGATGCTGATTTCAAAGGGCATAATGCCGCCGATTTCTCTTTCAAAATATTTGAGGTCGGCGTAGATTCGGTTTTCCTGAGGAAGGTCGTCTACTATGTAACTCTCGTTCTTTAAGAGACTTAATCCCCAAGCGGCAAGACCAATTACTATCAATGTGCCCAAGTATACTGCCTTGCGATGGTTTTCTACAATGTTTACAAATTTATCAATAATCTTGTTAACTACTTTACCCTCAACGTGTTTGGTTTGACGTTCGTCGGGCGGTGCAAGGTAACTGAATATTGTGGGAACCATACATACCGATAGACAGAACATTATGATAATGCCTATCGTTGCCACAAGTCCAAACTCCATAAGCATATTGTTGCCCGTAAAGAGGAATGTGCAGAAACCGATTGCTGTGGTGAGGTTGGTGAGGAATGTAGCCTTGCCCACGTGGGCAATTACGCGGTGGAGGGCAAGTTCGCGGTCTTGATGATCGCGGTATTCCACGTGATATTTGTTGAGCAGGTATATCGTGTTTGGAATGCCTATCACTATCAGCAGCGGCGGCAGCATACCCGAAAGCATTGTGAGTTCGTAGCCTATCATAGCCATTGTTGCCAATGTCCAAACTACGCCTGTGCCCACTATCAAGATGGCAAACAGTGTGGTTTTTACCGTGCGGAAAAATACCATAAAGATTATTGCCACAATAATGAGCGACAGAATGGCAAAAATTATCAACTCGTCGCGCACCATTGTCATCATTCGCTCGCGGGTGTAGGGCAAGCCCGAATAGCGCACCTTTATATTATACTTGGCAGAATATGCGTCAACATATTTTTCGATGCCTGTGATAAGTTCGGCGCGTTGCTTGGTGTTAACAATTTCGGGGTCGCAGGTGATGGCAAGCACGTAGCACGAATCGCCGTTGTAGAGCATTTGTTCGTAAAAACCAAAACGCTTTACTTCGGCAAACATACTGTCTAACTGCTGTTGTGTTTGTGGTTCTTCGGCAAAAATCTTGCGTATCTTAAACTTCTTTTCGGCGGTGTCTTTTTCCACGGTAACGGCATTGTTGTAGGCAAGCACACCGTCAACACCTGTAACAGTTTTGAGGCTGTCGCAAAGTGTGATTAGTCCGCGATACTTGTCTAATTGCACAAAATCGGGGTCTTCAAAGGCTACCACCGAAAGGGTGGCGTCTTCGCCAAACATCTCCTTAAATTCCAAATAGTTAAGATAAACGCTGTCTCTCTCGCTCATAAGGGGCGTGTAGGCGTATTTCATACGAAGTCCCTTCATCTGAAATGCCATAAACACGGTAACTATTCCTATTACCGTTAGCACCCATACTTTGTTTTTGAGAATAAATTTTGCTATCGAATCCCACATATCAGTTGTTATTATTAAATAATGTTAGTCGAGGTTTGAGATACCTGTGCCAATTTTTCTTCCGTCCATAAAAATATCGGCTGAGTATTCGCC
>JAGCNL010000080.1 GCA_017645945.1 Salinivirgaceae bacterium | reverse complement strand
GTCGCCTTTGAGTTCTTTAAGAGCCTCGATAGCGCGGATGTAACTTACTCCGCCGCCGGGAACGATACCTTCTTCAACGGCTGCACGTGTGGCGCTGAGGGCGTCTTCTACGCGGTCTTTCTTCTCTTTCATTTCTACCTCAGATGCTGCTCCAACGTGGATAACTGCTACGCCGCCAGCGAGTTTTGCAAGACGCTCGTGAAGTTTTTCTTTGTCGTAGTCAGAAGTAGATTTTTCGATCTGAGCCTTGATTTGAGCCACGCGGTCTTTGATGGCTTGTTTGTCGCCGGTGCCGTTAACGATGGTGGTGTTTTCTTTGTTGATAACCACTTTGTCGCAAGAGCCGAGCATATCGATGGTAGCGTTTTCGAGTTTGAGACCGGTTTCTTTGGTGATAACTGTGCCGCCTGTGAGGATAGCGATGTCTTGGAGCATCTCTTTTCTGCGGTCGCCAAATCCAGGAGCCTTAACTGCTGCCACTTTGAACGAAGGATTGCGCAAACGGTTAACAACCAATGTTGCGAGAGCCTCGTCGGTAACGTCCTCAGCAATGATGATGAGTGCGTGTCCCTGAGTAACAACGGGTTCGAGGATAGGCATAAGGTCTTTCATCATCGAAATTTTTTCGTCGTGGATAAGGATGTAAGGTTTCTCGTAAACGCCTTCCATCTTTTCAGAATCGGTGATGAAGTAGGGCGAGATGTATCCGCGGTCGAACTGCATACCTTCTACCACGTCGACAGAAGTTTCGGCAACTTTTGCCTCTTCGATTGTGATAACGCCTTCTTTTTTAACCTTAGCCATAGCGTCGGCGATGAGTTTTCCGATTTCAGCGTCGTTGTTGGCAGAAATGCGTGCAACAGCCTCAATTTTAGAGTTGTCGTCGCCCACTTCCTCAGAATTTGCTTTGAGGTTTTCTACCACTTTGGCAACAGCCTTGTCGATACCGCGTTTGAGGTCGGTGGGGTTAGCGCCTGCTGTAACGTTCTTTAAGCCAACGCCTACGATAGCCTGAGCAAGAACTGTTGCTGTTGTTGTGCCGTCGCCAGCAAGGTCGTTGGTTTTAGAGGCAACCTCTTTTACCAACTGTGCGCCCATATTCATAAAGGGGTCGTCGAGTTCGATTTCTTTGGCAACTGTTACGCCGTCTTTTGTGATTTGGGGAGCACCAAATTTCTTTTCGATTACCACGTTGCGACCTTTGGGTCCGAGAGTGGTTTTTACTGCGTTTGCAAGTTCGTCAACACCTTTTTTCAAAAGGTCTCTTGCTTCGATATTGTATTTAATTTCTTTTGCCATAATAGATTAAAATTTACTTGATTAAACAATAGCCAAAACGTCTGATTGGTTCATAATGAGGTACTCTTCGCCGTCGAGTTCGATTTTTGTACCTGCGTATTTGCCGTAGAGTACGATGTCGCCGGCTTTGAGTTCCATAGCCTCGTCTTTTGTACCGTTGCCTACTGCTACAATTTCGCCGCGCTGCGGTTTCTCTTTTGCCGAATCGGGAATGTAAATTCCTGATTTTGTTTTGTTTTCGGCTTCCTGCACTTTAACTACTACTCTCGTGCC
>JAGCNL010000079.1 GCA_017645945.1 Salinivirgaceae bacterium | reverse complement strand
CCAACCTGATTGTAACGCAATTCCTCGACGCGTTCGCGAAGTTTCTCGAGCCAAGTCGAGTCGGCCCAAGTGGCGCGACCGTTCAGGTAGTAGTTGTCGCCAAAGAAGACGAGCACCTTGTCCATACCCATAATGTCGCTGTTGTTGTACTTGTTGAAGATTGTCTGCAGCAGGAATCGGAACACCTCGTCGCAGCCTTCAGCCTTGTCTAACAGCATTTTGCTCTCCTTGATAATGGTGTCGGGCGCCTGAAGAATCATCTTCTCGAAATAGCGGTCGATTTTGGGTTGGAGAAACTGCGTGCGCAGCATTCTTGCATCCTGAAAATCAACATTATCAAAGAAATGCTTCTTGTAGAATTTGTATTGGAAGGCAGAGTCAAGCACATTGCCATCAGCATCGCGCGGAAAGTCGGGAATGTCGATGTCCTTGTTGATACGCAAAACGGCTGCCAGCAACGATTTCTGGTGGTTGGTTTCGATGTCGTCCCAACGCGCCTTAACCTCCTCATACAGAAGCGAAAGACTATCGGTAATCACCTTTTTCTCATCAGCTTTTGCTTTTGGTGAGCGCTTGCGCAACTCTGTGGCTATGGCATTTTGCTTAATCATAAACTGCTGATAGTCAACATACATCTTCACCTCACTGCTGCCTTCCGACGACAGATATTTGGTCAAGTCTGAAGCATCGCCAGTGAATTTTGTGGAGACACTGAAATTCTGCTCATTGTCAATCATCAGCTCGAAGATGGTGTTGCCAGGCACTAGAACAAAGTAGATTCCGCCCTCGAGTTTTTTATCGCCCTTGAACACTCCGTTTGCTTTCTTGTCGAGTTTGAGCGTGTCTTTAACATACTGTTTGTCACCAAAATAGTAACCCAGATAGACGGTGCTGTCAGCCAGTCCGTCGATGTGCACCTTGATGTTGTAACCGCCATCGGCTTTGGCAAAACCGCAGCTCAAAACCGCCAGAATCGCCACCAAACAATACTTTATTGACTTCATACTCTTCAATTGACAATTAACAGTTGACATTGGACAGTTTTCAATCAGCGATTAGCAACCGCCAGTTTATCAACCTTAAACAATCTTTAATAACTCTATAAGTTCCAACTTAGAAGTTGTACATTATACCAACGCCGGCAATCTCTTTAAATTGTACTTTGCTGCCAACCATTTTTGTTGAGCCGTCGGGATTGGTGCCATCAGCAATTTTAATGTCATCGTCATAAATCAGATGAGTTGACAGGCTGACAGTTATGTATTTGTTCACCTTCATGGCGATTTGCGTCTCCCAGCTGACATCAATATTCTGTGGATTGTGCATATAGTTCGAGAAGAAATCGGCTTTCGAAGTGATTGAGAAGTTTTTCAGTATCTCGGCCTCGAAATCGCTCTTACTGAACAGCAGTCGCAGATAACCACCGAACTCACCGCGGGCTTTCTTGCCTGATTTCACCAAAGTTCTGCTGATGACAACGCCAGCCGAATCAGTAATCTCCTTATATTCAGCAGCATCAACGCCGTAAGCGCCAGCATCGGCAAGGTCCTGGTCGTTCACAATAGTATATTTAAGAGTGAGCGGTGCAAGGAAGGCGCTGAAATAGCTGTTTGGCTTGTAGTCGATACCGATGGCGCCGATTACGTAAGCCGGAGCCAGGAATGCCGAAATTTTCTCCTTAGTGGTATCCTTGTAATTGTAGCCATTGGTCATCTGCGACTTGAAGCTCACCAAGGCCGCATAGTAGAACGATTTGAAAGCCTCATATCCATACTTCGACGAGAAATCGATACGGTCGTCGGTCTTACGGAAATCCTCATCCTCACCTTGTTTCATAAGACCATAGCCGAGGTCGAGAGTGTTGTCCCACGCGCTTCTGCCCTTTTTGTAGTTGGCATGTGCATTGAAAGCGCCGTTGATTGATATTGAATTCTGACCGCCCGAAGCCCAGTTGGTAAGATTGGTCTGTGTTGCGTTGAGCGATGCCACGCCGCCAACTTTCCAGCCTTGCGTGGTGTCAGAATCATGTTTGCGAAGCGCAGCTTCACCGTCAGTAACCTGACCCGAAACAAGTTGTGCACACCCCATAAGTGCCACAACCGCAATAAATTTTACTTTCATTTTGTTTAAATTTAAAGTTGCCCAAAAATACACAAATAAGATAAAAAATGATATCAAAATAATTGTTCGAAAACCGATGACTGCACAAATAAAAAACACTATCTTGACAAGGCGAAAAAGAATCGGAAATGACGCAAAAAAAAGAGGATATCGAAGGCAATGTGAATGTTCAGGAACTGCTTGGCAAACTAAAGCAGACAGAGCCCGAATTGTGCTCTGAATTAGAGAGTTACATCAACTCTCTCATCGCCGAGCGCGACAATCTGATTCGCGAAAAAGAGCGTGCCGAAAAGTCGGACTCGCTGAAATCAACACTCCTTGCAAACATGAGCCACGACATCCGCATTCCAATGAATTCCATCATCGGCTTCAGCGACCTGCTTGCCGACGAGGACCTGACACAGACCGAGCGCGAGGAATTCATTGAGATGATAAACAAAAGCGGACATGACCTCGTTGCTCTGATTGACAATATTATAGACATCTCGAAAATTGAAACTGGAGAATTGTATATAAAAAAGGAACGGTGCCAACTGGGAACTTTGCTGAACGACATTATCGTCACCTACAAACACGACCGGCGGCTTAACGACTATGACGAGTTGAGTCTGCAAATCGATTTCCCGCCGAAATATGCCGACCTGAAATTCAGCACCGACGTTTTCCGTTTCCGCCAGATATGCACCAATCTGATTAGTAATTCGCTGAGATGCACAGAGAAAGGCTATGTCAGATTTGGAGTGAGCAAGGCTTGGGGCAATACCATTGAATTCTATGTGCAGGACACGGGCATGGGCATTCCCGTTGAAGTGCAGCACACCATTTTCACGCTTCTCAGCAAACCCGCGAACGAATATAATAACGTGGGGCTTGGCCTTGCAATCTGCAAAAGCCTTGTTGAGTTGCTCGGCGGCGAAATTCATTTTGTTTCGATACCCGGCCAAGGCTCAACATTTTATTTCACCCACCCGCTCGATTGCGAGGTGCCCGAACACTTCGACAATCAGCGTGAGGTAAAATCACTTTTCGATTGGAAAACACGCAAAATAGTGATTGTCAACAATATTGAGCAAGACTGCAAATACTTGTCACACGTGCTGTCGAACACTGGAATTGAAATTGTATGGTTCAAAACCGGGCCCGAAGCTCTGGAGTATTTTGAAAGCGGCAATCTGGCTGACATTGTACTTATTGAGGTGAGTGGCAGCAATTTAGATGCCGCAAGAAGAATCCATCGCGCCTCACCTGTGCCCATTGTTGCACAATCGGCCGATAGCAAATCGGACGCGGACAGGGTTCTTGCCCGAAAATCAGGCTGCATTGATTTAATTGCCATGCCGCTGCCGGCATCAACCCTTCTGATGACCATCGACAAAATATTAAAAAAATGGTAGCCAGCGACAAACCGAGTCATATTAACTCACTGAAAACGAATCAATTTTCTCCGCAATGAAACGATGTGTCCTGCAACTCTGCTCGGCTATCCTGCTGCTTGCTGCCAGCGGACTGATTTACATTCTTTTCAGGCCCGATACCACGCTGTTGTTCTGCACGTTAGTCAAAGCAGGTTTTGCCGAATCGCTCTACCAGCTTCGCGCCGCGGCGAGTGTCGGCTTGCCCTATTGGGTGGTTTATTGCCTGCCCAACGCTCTGTGGGTGGCCGCCTACATTCTGATTACTGATATGGTGCTGACCGGATGGACCATGCGTCCAAAGCTGCTGACGGCGTCTGTGATTATGATTGTCGGAGTGGCATCGGAAATGCTGCAATCGGCGGCTCTGCTGCCAGGCACTTTCGATGTAGCTGATATTGTGGCATATACAGCACCTTATTCATTATATGTGGTTTGGATATTCACGAAAAATAAAATAATTGTATCATGAAATTTACAAGCAAACAAGTAACAACAATCATCGTTTCGGTTGCGGCCGTATTCATCGTCATGGCTGTTTTCACCCTTGTGGTTGGCGAAGATGAAAATGAAAGCGAATCGACGTCAACAAACACAGAATCAAGCATACCAACGGATTCGGGGTCGTCAGCAAACACTGATTCTGGCACACCCGCTGAATCCGGAAACGGCTCTGCGCCAAATACAAAGGCAACCCAACTGGATTCAACCGATTATCTGGCTGCAAACAAGATAATTGAGAGCGATCCTTATGAGGAACTCGACGAACTTATTGGTTTGAAAGAAGTTAAAAAAGAGGTGCATGATTTGGCAAACTTTGTCAAAGTGCAGAAAATGAGAGAGGAACAAGGTTTGAAGGTCCCGAAAATATCGTATCACCTTGTCTTTACAGGCAGCCCAGGAACAGGCAAGACGACCGTGGCACGCATTGTGGCACGCATCTACAAAGACCTTGGCATCTTGGAAAAAGGGCACTTGGTGGAAACTGACCGTTCGGGCTTGGTGGCTGAGTATGTTGGACAGACTGCCATGAAAACCAACGCCATAGTCGATTCGGCAATTGGCGGAGTTTTGTTCATTGACGAGGCGTATGCACTGGTTCCCGAGTATGCGGGCAACGACTACGGACAGGAAGCCATCTCAACCCTGCTGAAACGCATGGAGGACGACCGCGACAAGCTTGTGGTGATAATTGCAGGTTATACCAACGAGATGAAAAGATTCATCGATGCGAACCCTGGTCTGCAGTCGCGCTTCAACCGCTATATCAACTTCCCCGACTACTCGGCCGAAGAGCTGTTCCTGATTTTTGAGATGCAGGCGAAGAAAAACCAGTACCAACTCAACGCGGAGGCTGCTGATTATCTGCGCGAGCGGCTCGACTATGTTGTCAAGCACAAAACCCGCAACTTCGGCAATGGCCGCTATTCACGAAATCTGTTCGAGAAATCAATTCAGAATCAGGCAAATCGCCTTAGCTCGGCCATAAACCCGACAAGCGAAATGTTGAGTGAGTTAACAAAAGAAGATATCGAGAAAGCTATTAGCTCGACAAAATAAACAAGTTGAATATCAACAATATGACGCGTGAGGGGACACTCGCCGTTGTTTAGCATGAAGTTCGGTCTGTCTTGCGATAAGTGGGCCGAACTATTTGTATATCTTGTTTTTATTCAATGCCTTGCGATATTTTTCAGCATTCACATTGTGCTCAATCAATGTGCGTGCAAAAGCATGATAGCCTGAGAAATCGTCCTTGGCGCAGAAGTATAAATATTTGTGCTTGTTGTAGTTAAGCACTGCATCGATTGACGATTTCGACGGAATGCAAATTGGTCCAGGAGGCAAACCTCTGTGCTTGTATGTGTTGTAGGGACTTTCAACCTCAAGATGCTTGTTGAGAATGCGTTTAAGCTCAAAATCGCCTACGGCAAATTTCACCGTCGGGTCTGCCTGAAGCGGCATTCCGATGCGGATGCGGTTCAGATAAACACCGGCAACATCGGGCTTCTCATCGTTTTTGATGGTCTCCTCCTCCACTATCGACGCAAGCGTGAAAGCCTCATCGGGAGTGAGATTGGCGGACTGGGCCTGCTCACGGCGGTTTTCGTTCCAGAATTTAACCGACTCCGCATACATCCGCTCAACAAACTGCTCGGCACTTGTGTTCCAATTGAAATAATAGGTGTCGGAAATGAAAATGGTGAAAGCCGTTTCTTTTGTTTTACCCATCTTAGACAAAAACATATTGTCCGTCAATAACATATACAAGTCTTCATCATTCATTTCGAGTTTGTTGCCGACTAACTCCGCAAGCCGCTTGAGAGAGCGCACTTTACCAATGGTAATCTTTACCGGCTCTTGGGCGCCGCTTCGCAACAAATTGACTAACTGATTGTTATTCATCCCGTCGCTGATTTTGAAGCGACCTGCTTTGACCAATTGCGGATAGTTTTTCTGACGCGCCACCCAATCGAACGATTTAGCATCAACAACAAAACTGCTGTCTTTCAGCTGTTTGAGAACATCGGCATAAGAGCTGCCTGTGCGAATGTAGAGATAGGCTGTCTTGCGCCCGTCGAGTTTGACGTTTGGCCGCTGAATCTCACCATATATATGATAGGCCATGATGGCGAAAACAATTGCGCCCGCGAGGCCGCCCAGAGCAAGCCATCGGCCTAATTTCTTTTTATTCTTTTTTGCCACAACTATTTCTGTTTTTTGAGCGCGCAAAAATAAACAAAATAGAGAAATATGGACGGCTCGGAGACACACGCCGCCCAAAATTGCCGCAAAGCACTAACTAATAAAGCTTTACAATTTTCGCATCAGCGAATCCTTATCTCATCACCTGCTGAAACCCTGTAATACTTCGGGAATCCATTAATGCGCCTGAGTTTCTTCAGCTTGATATTATGGCTGTCGGCTATACTTTTCAGCGTATCGCCCTTCTTGACAATGTAAATATTGTCCGCCTTTGTATTATTGTTTGTTGTCTTTTTAGCAGGTTCGGGGGCTGGTGTGACCTTTTTGGCTGGCTCCGGTGTTGTCTTTTTTGTAGGTGCAGGAGCTGGCTCAGCCTTTTTAGTATTGTTAGCCAACTGGTTGCCGCCCTTCGGTGTGCGGGCTTGTATCTTCGCAAGTTTTGATTGGTCTATATCAACAAAATCGGCATACCAACCGCCAAGCCCGTATCTTCGTGGATCTGTCCATAATTCATGCTTGTTCACGAAATCGATACTCGTATTCAACTTGCGGTTTGTGGTGCTGTGCTTGAAAAGCCATTCATACAGATTGTGGAACTCGAAAAACTCGATAAGGCTGTGACCGCCTTTCTCTAACCGACTGTATTTCAATAAATCAGTAGGGCCGCATTTTTTCATTCCTGCCACAACCCTGTCAGAATTCGAAATTGAGGTGACATCATCGTCAATGGCGTGGATAATCCACGTGGGCACCTTGTTTAGCCCGCACGGACTGCCCGTCTCGCAACCTCCGGCAATGCCGACGCAGGCCGCCACCTCATCGGGATATTTGTTGGCGTAATTCAGCGTTCCCCAGCCGCCCATGCTCATGCCAATCACGTAAAACTTGGTGTGGTCGAAGGCATAATGGGCAACCAAAAACTCATAAAGTTTGTGCAGTTTGGCCGATGACCAGCCCTCACCAGACTTTGCACTTGGCTCGACAATCAAAGCTGGCTGGCCACGTAGAATATCAATACCATCGTGGATTGCAGATATCGGTCCATACTGATAACCGCCTTCGCCGATGCTCATGCTTCGTCCGTGCAAGAACAAGACGAGGGGCATATTGGTGCTGCTGACAGGATTGTAACCCTTTGGTTCATAGATACTAAAACAATACATGCCTGGCATAAGGCCGTCTGGATAGACCTCAATTATCTGCGAGCTAGCGGCAAAAGGCATAACCGCCATCAGAATTAGTAAAAGATATTGTTTCATAACAAGTTTCAATTTTGAATGGCAAGATATGCATTTTTCTTTTGACACTCGGCCCGACACATCGAATTATCAATTTTAGGTGTCGATTTGCCTATTTGACGGCTTGCTTTTCGCCATTCAACTATAAACATCAAGCGGTTAATAACCAATTGGTTTGAGGGTTGCGGTTTTGCGCCTACGCGATAATTTTAGGCTGATGAACGATTAGCGGCTGACTGTCGCTCGAATCGGCTCAACTAAAACGTTTACAACAACTTATAAGATGAAGAGATACTTATCAGCGCGTATGGCTGCCGATGTTGCTAAATCGGTTTTGGCGGTTTTGTGCGCGTTTTTTTCAACATCGGCGGCTGCCCAGAACGCTGACGAACTGCTGCAAAAGCTACAACACACAAATGACAAGGGCGAGCAGATTACGCTGCTGAACCGCCTCGGCGACATGGCACGCAACTCGAATGCTACTGCCGACGCCATCGACTACCACCAAAAGGCTTTGAAATTATGCCGCGAAACAGGCAACGCTGAAAGCGAAGCCAAGACGCTGAATTATATTGGTTCAACATATTGGAGGTCAAATAGTTTCGACTCTGCACAACACTACTACGAAATGGCGCTCGAAGTGTGCTCCAAAAGCGGCAACCAGGATGATAAAATTCGGATTCTGAACAACTTGGCTCTTGTCAGCCAAAGTCAGGGCGACTATTTCTCGGCCAACTATTATTACCAAAAAGTGGCTGCAGGCTGGCAGGCGGCGGGAAACCTTGCCGAATATGCTTCGACAGTGAACAAAATCGGCAGTATGTATCTGTCGCGCAACCTTTTCGACTCGGCGCTGACGCAATACGGCAAGGCGCTGCAAATCCGTGCCGAACTGAACGACACAATTGCTATCGCGCAGTCGTACAACAACATAGCCACCGCTTACAAGAACCAAAATCTGTTTGACTCGGCGCTTGTTAATCTGCAAAAATCCATTGCGCTACTCACCGCCACGGGCGACCAAAACGGCCTGGCCGAAGGCTACAACAACCTTGGCGGGCTCTTCTGGCAAAACAAGAACTACAAGGACGCGCTGGCCAACTATCTGCTTGCGCTCGACATTCGCGAAAGGCTTGGCAACAACGAGAAAAGTGCTGCCACAATGAGCAATATCGGTTTGATTTACAAAGATTTGAGCAACTACGACAAAGCGCTCGAATACTACAATAAATCGCTTGAACAGTATCGGGCAAGCGGCAATCAGTTTCTGCAATCGGAAGCGCTGAATTTGATTGGCGGTGTTTATTGGCAATCAGGCAGTTACGCCGAAGCACGGGATGTTTACAAAACGGTGCTGCAAATGCGTGTGGCTGTTGGCGACAAACGCTATATCGCGCGGTCGCACAACAATTTAGCCCTTGCCTACAAAAGCCTGAACGAGCGCGATTCGGCGCTTGCGGAATACAACAGCGCACTGGAACTCTACCGCGAACTTGGTGACCAGATGAACGAAGCCGCAATGGTGAACAACATTGGTAACCTCTATCTGAAATTCGGCGAGACAGAAATGGCTGCAAATGAATTTGTTAAGGCACTTGAACTGCGCCGCCAGATTGGCCACGAAACTGGCATTGCCTACTCCGAACTCGACCTTGGAACGGTTTATATCAGTAAAAAACTATACAACAAGGCTTTACCTCTACTGAACGATGCTTTGGAAATTGCTCGGAAAATAAAAAACAGCGAACTTGAAAAAGATGTACTAAGCGCACTATCAGACACTTACGCGGCAAGTGGCAATTTTGCGAAAGCGTACACCAACATAAAACAATACACCGCGCTGAAAGACAGTATTTTAAGCCTGGAAAGCATAAAGCGCATTGCCGATATGCAAATCAGTTACGAGACCGAAAAGAAGGAACGCGAACTGAAAATCAAGGACATACAGATTGTTCAGCAGCAGGAACGCAACAGCCGCCAACGCATAATTATCTATTTTGCGGCAATCGGGCTGCTGATTGTGCTGGCCTTTGCGGTGGTGGTGACGCGGCAGAACAAAAAAATCCGCAAGGCGAACGAAATGCTTGATTTACAGAACAAACAGATTATCCAACAGAACGAAGAAATTGAGCAGCAGCGCGATTATGTGACGATGCAGCGCGACCAAATCGCCGAACAAAAAGAGAAGATTACGGACAGCATTGAGTACGCAAGCCGCATTCAGAACGCAATGCTCACGCCCGCCGACGTGTGCGGCCAACTGCTGCCGCAGCACTTCATTCTGCTTGTGCCGCGCGACATTGTGAGCGGCGATTTTTATTGGGTGAAAAAGATTGGCAATCAGGTGGTTGCAACCGTAATGGACTGCACGGGACACGGCGTTCCTGGCGCGTTTATGAGTATGCTGGGCACCACGCTGCTCGAGCAGATTGTCACGAACGGTTTCAGCAGCGCCGCCGATATTCTTGAGCAGATGCGTAAATCGGTGAAAAACTCTCTGCACCAAGAAGATAAACAGTCGTCACAGTCCGATGGAATGGACTGCGCGCTCTGCGTAATCGACTTCGAAAACAAGCGGCTGCAATACTCGGGCGCCAACAATCCGCTGATACTTGTCCGCAATGGCGAAATTATTGAGTATGAAGCCGATAAGATGCCAATCGGCATTCACGTTTTCGACGAGACCGACTTCACCAACACCGAAGTCAGCCTTGAGCCGAACGACACAATTTATATGTTTTCAGACGGTTTTGCCGACCAATTTGGCGGCGACAACGGCCGTAAACTGATGATGAAAAACTTCAAGAAGGTGCTGGCCGAAGCAAGCCTGAACCCGATTGACGCGCAGAAAGATTTTCTGTATCAACGATTTACCGAATGGAAAGGCAACTATCGCCAAATTGACGATGTGTCGGTGATGGGAATTAAATTTTAGGGACAACAGACTTCGGACAACAGACTTCAGACACGAGAACAAAATAGATTATTAATATATGAAAATCAAAGGTTTATCAACTGTTATTTTATGCTTAACAGGAACAATGGTTTTTGCACAAAATGGTGCGGAATTTGATGATTTAACCAATCAGCCCGATGGCCGCAAAAGCCGCATTCTGCTTGAGCGAGCCGAACAAAACCGCAACACCTATCCCACTCTTGCGCGTGAGCAGATTGCCGAAGCCATTTTCATATCGCAAGGCTCAACCGATTACGAGACATTTGTAAACGCACTGATAATCAAACTGAAACTACTTTGCGCCGCCGACAGCATTGACGAAGCCGAAAACCAATTGAAAACCGTTGAGAAAGCCGCTAAACGCTCTGGTAGCAAAGATTTGCAGGCTCGCGCCACTCTTGCCCAAGCCGACATTCTTGTGGCTGAAAACAAATTGGACAAGGCTGCTGAAATCTACACGAAACTGGTTGCAGACTACTCAAAATCAGACTTTTGCGATATTGCCATAACCGCCGCCAACCAACTCGGATATATCTACCGCGAAAAAAGTATGGCCGAGCAGTCGCAAAAATCGTTTCTG
>JAGCNL010000002.1 GCA_017645945.1 Salinivirgaceae bacterium | reverse complement strand
TCAACCTCTTCATAGCCCATGCCTTTCAGTTTCTTGACAAAAGCCTGCATGTCGCCATATTTGAATCGGGAGAAAATGTCATGAATGGCGAAGGTGCCGCCTTTCTTCAGCACACGCAGGGTTTCCAACAAAATGGCTTGTCGGTCGCGGCTCGAGATGTTGTGATAGACATAGTTGCTGGTCACCGCATCGAAAGTCTCGTCTGCAAAGTCGAGTTTCAAAGCGTTGCCTTGTCCGAAATGGGTATTACTCACACCCTCGGCTTGTGCGTTTTGTTCGCATAAGGCAAGGCTATAGGAAGCATATTCTTTGCCCCAGCGGTCGATGCCGAACATCTCGGCCTTGGGGTTGCGTTTGGCGCAAGCGATGGCCAGCGCACCACTACCGCAGCCCACATCGAGGCCTTTGCCGCCTTCGGGAAGGGTGACATAAGCGGCAATGCCATCAATGATCTGTTTCGACATCTGACGCTTGCCGTTGTAGGAGAAGGCACGATGCAATAGCCACATCCAAAGGGTCACCAAAGCCAGCACGATGGCGAGCACAAGGAAAACGATTTTCAGGACAGTCTTCAGCGTTCCGGCGGCAAGCAATCCGCTCACGCCAAAGACCAAAAACAACAACAAGCAGGTCAATGCGCCGCCCAAAATCCCAAGGATCATGCCTTTAGGCATCCAGTTTTTGTAATTGGGTTTCATAGTATAATCCTTTTTTTACTACCATTGATAAACCGCCAGCCGATTGTTCAAAAACGGCAGGAAGAATGCGAAAAGCTTTGCTCGGAAAGAGTGTTTCTTCATTTCTACGTTGTAGCTCTGCTCCGAAAGCAATGTCAGTCGGGGCTCAAGGTCAAGATACTCCTTGCCCGATTTGGTTCCCCATTGGAACTCTGCATTGGTATATTTCACCGCATCGTGATGCTTCGAGCTTTTGCCCATAATCGGGTGGTGAAATTCCGCTAATAAATAGCCATGTTCAAACGAGTCACACAACATTTTTAGACATGTGGTAACTTGTTTTTTTGTAAAATACTCCAACACGCCTTCCATGACCACAATCGTTGTTGAGCGTTTGGGCAAGTCCTTTGTCCAGCCCGATTCAAAGGCGCTTCCTTCCTTCATCACACAACGGTCGCGGTCTTGGTATATCTTTCTGCGGACAGCCAGAATGTCAGGCAAGTCAACATCAAACCAGGTGATTTTCCCATTGTCAACCTGAACAAACTTATCATCGAAGCCGCATCCCAGATTGATGCACAAAGCGTCGGGATATTGCTTGATAAGTTTTTCTAGCTCGTTCTTGTACATGATGGTCCGCGCCACCACGCCTTCATGCGACATGAATGGGTCATACTTGCTCACATCAATTCCCAATGTTTCGATGATTTCTTTTGCCTTAGAGTCTTTTATTCTGGCGTTTGGACGGTCTGTCTCGCTTGCACGAATGGCCAACGTTATCAATGCTGTTTCTTGAATGTCACCAATTTTCAAATCCATACGATTACTCTTTATATTCTCCTCAAGATTAACAATTTGGTTTAAAGACAAGGGGACAACAATTGCCCCTCATCTATAAAACTAACTAAAAAACTATCCTTTTACAGTATGACAAAAATCTGCTGCAAAGTAACAGCCATTCCCGAAACCG
>JAGCNL010000078.1 GCA_017645945.1 Salinivirgaceae bacterium | reverse complement strand
TTCTGCGCCTCGGCATCGTTCGACACATAGTTTACAATCACATAATAGCCCATCTGCGCGAGTTTGACACACACCGCACGGCCTATTCCGCGGCTTCCGCCTGTTACTAATGCGTACTTCATTTTATCAAAGTTTAAATATTGGGACAACAGACATAAGACTACAGACAACAGTCTACTGACGGCAGTGAGCTTTGAGCCATGAGCTTTGAGCCATGAGTCTTTCACATATGTCTTTACTCTTTACTCTTTACTCTTTACTCTTTACTCTTTACTCTTTACTCAAAACTTTTGCCTTATGCCTTCTCCCTTGAAATCATTATTAATTGTTCGTTAAAATTATCAATCCTCAAAATTCAGTCCATCAGTTGCCGACGCCATTCCCAAAATTTCGGCGCAGGTGAAGAACGACGACATTGAAACGCCTAAAATTCCGTGCAAATTTAAATTTTGCCCCGTAAGCAGCAAATTCGGAACGGGCGTGCGTGGCGTGAGAAGCGTCTGCATCGGGCTGTTGTAGTCCTTGCGGATACCGTAGGCCGCGCCTTGAGCCGTTGCCGTGTAGTCGCGATAAGTGAGCGGCGTGCTGCTGAACTGCTTGTCGATAGCCGACTCGAAGCCAGGAATGACCTCTGCCACAAGTGCAATGCACTCTTGCGCCTTTTGCTGTTTAAATTGCTGATATTCAGCTCCGCGACGGCCAACTTGCGTGTCGGTCCAACACTCAACTTCAGGCCAGTACATTGGTGTCAGAATATCAACATTATGTGCAAACTGCTGATTGGCTTCAGCTCTGTACGACAGCAAGATACCTTCGGTCGGTCGTCCTTCGGCATAATCGGCAAGGCTCCAAACATCGTTGGTGCGGTAAACGTACTGATTACGATTGAGATACGGCACTGCGCCGTCTTTCAGCGCAATGTTCACGGTGAACATTCCGAAGGTGTTTTGCAGACTGCCAATGCGGCGGCGGTAGATTTTGCGCACCTGCGTGCTCTCTTTTATCAAATCGAGCGTGGCGGCAGGGTGAATGTCGGATATAAACCATTCAGCCTCAACCTGTTCGCCATTGTCGAGAATGGCAGTCGAAAGCCGTCCGTCGCGCTCAACCAACTCTGCAACTCCAGCCGAAGTGCGAACCGTTCCGCCCATCTGCTCTATGCTTGCCACAAGTTCATCGGCAATGAGTTGGCCACCACCATTGAGTCGCCACGCGCTTTGGATAAACGAACTGTTGATTTGCGCGAAAATGTAAAGCGGCAGCGTCTGACGGTTGAGCTCCATCTTGAGCGAAGTGCCCGACAAAACATTGCGCAGCAACGGGTCGGTAATGGTCTCGCAAAGAAAATCGTATGCCGACCGCGTGAAGAGCGACTGCGTGAAAACTTCCTCTTCGGAACGTGGTTTAAAACTGTTTTTAAGGCCATCGCCAACGTTTTTGAGCATTGCCACATAGCGTTTCAGATTGTCGCGCTGGTGCGGAAACTGCTCGGCAAGAGTGTCGGCGAAACGGTCGTAGCCGTTGGCAAAGAAATACGATTGTCCGCCAATCTGAACTTCGTCGAAAGCATCACTATCGAGACGGTGCCACGGCAGATTCATCAACTTGAAATACTGAAAAATAGCATTCAACGGCTGACCATCGTCAAGGCCGCCGACATAGTGGAAACCCGTGTCGAACTCGGTTTGTCCGCGACGGAAAGTCTGCAAACAGCCGCCAACTATGGGATTTTTCTCCAACACGCACACATTCAGCCCTTTTTTGGCCAGAATGTAAGCGCATTGCAATCCGCCCAAACCGCTTCCGATTATCGCAACATCGTACTTCATACTCATAAATAACGTGCGAAAGTAAGATTTATTTGGACTATAGGCAACGGATTGCCGACACTGACGAAAGCCTGGTTGCAGGAACGTTAAGAAATCATTTCTTCTCCAGCTTCTTCGCTTCGTTCATCGAAATCTTTTTGCCGTTGTTGAATGGCACGATGAACGCGTCAGGGAACTCGCTGCCGATTGATTTTTTGAATTTGGTGGCTTCGTCGAGTGTGGCAAACCGCCCAATCATATATTTGTACTTGTTGCCGTCTTTATACTCGAAAATGTCGGGTTTGCCTTTGAATTTCTCGGTTGGGTCGGCAACGGGAGCCGATGTGGTGGCCACCTGCAGACGGTAGCACAACGAGTTGTCGTTCACCGGCTCAGCGTCGGGAACGGTGATTTTCTTCACCTCCTGCTCCTCAGCGTCGAGCGCTGCCAGATAGTCGCGGATGGCGCGGAAGATGGCCGATGCCAGATAATCCTGCCCGCTCTCCGACATCAGGTACTTCTCCTCTTCCTCGTTCGAGATGAAGCCAGTCTCAATCAGGATGCTCGGCATTTTAGTGTGCCAAAGCACAAGGAATCCTGCCTGTTTCACGCCTCGGTCAGCACGTTTGGCCTTATCGCGGAACTCGTCCTGCACCATCGACGCAAGTTTCAAACTCTTGTCGAGATAGACGTTCTGCATAAGCGAAAAGATGATGTACGACTCCGCCGACGACGGGTCAAATCCCTCATACTTAGTGTTATAGTCTTGCTCGAGCACGATTACTGAGTTCTCTTTCTGAGCCACATCCAAGTTGCTCTGCGACTTGTGCAAACCCATCACAAATGTCTCTGTACCAAATGGTTTTGTATTCTTGTTTGAGTTGGCGTGAACTGAGACGAACAAATCGGCGTTGTTCTTGTTGGCGATGGCGGCGCGCTCATCAAGCGGAACAAAGAAATCGGCATCGCGGGTGTAGATGACGCGTGTGTCGGGTGTGTTTTTCTTTAGGTACTCGCCCACTTTGAGCGCGATTGAAAGCACAACGTCTTTTTCGCGCCCTTTCTTACCGATGGCGCCGGTGTCGTGTCCACCATGCCCGGCATCGAGCACAACGGTGTGTTTATACGACTGTTTTTTCTGAGCTTCAGCACTACCCGTGCCCAAGCATATTGTCAAGACCAGTGTCGCTATTGCAAGATTTTTTCCCATCTGAAAATTATAAAACGGCGAACCTTAGATTGCACCTTATTTTTGTTTAGTTTTGGCACGCAATAATATTGACTATTGCTGCGTAACAAAAATAGTATATTTTTCTATTTGATTTGAAAACAAAAAGCCTTCTTGCGACATTGTTGATATGTTTAATCATCAATTTAACAGTTGGGGCTCAAACCACTGATAATGATTCGATTAACACTGTCGCAAATATAGATACAACCATTATGTCCAGCGCGGCTGACACGCTTGCGACGGCAGTTGATTCGTTATCGATTGCCGACTCGTCGGCGACTAAAAAGCCGAAAGCAAAGAAAAATTTGCTGACCACTGACGTGAAAACCAGCGCCAAGGACTCGACCATTTTCTCGCTCGACGGCAAAAAAGTGTTCCTTTTCGGCGATGCCAAAATCGAATATGAAGACATTGTGCTGACGGCCGCCTACATTGAAGCCGATATGGACCAGGGCATAATCTATGCCGAAGGTGTTACCGACTCGACAGGCAATATTGAGGGACGGCCCGTGTTCACGCAGGGCGATGAGGAGATGAAGGCCATCAACATCACATACAACGTGAACACCAAGCGCGGCTACATTGAGAAACTCTACACCGAGCAGGAAGACGGCTATCTGCACAGCGAACTGACTAAGAAAGAAGTGGATAACTCAATCAATATGCTCCACGGCAAGTACACCACCTGCGAACTCGAGGACCCGCACTTCTACCTTGAACTGACCAAGGGCAAGTACATCCCAGACAAGGCCATCATTGCCGGACCGTCGTATATGGTGATGGCCGACATTCCGCTGCCGCTGGTGATTCCGTTCGGCTACTTCCCCATCACCAAGAAGAAGACATCGGGATTTCTGATGCCGCGCGTGGGCGAAGAGAACAACCGAGGTTTCTTCCTCTCGGACGGCGGCTACTACTTTGCGGGCAACGATTACGTTGATTTCACGCTGCGTGGCAGCATCTACTCAAAGGGCTCATGGTCGCTCAACGGCTCATCAAGATACAAGCTGCGCTACAAATTCTCGGGCAACGTGAACGTGACATACGCCAAGAACGTGTTCAGCGAAAAAGGCCTGAGCAACTATCGCGAAACCCAAGAATACCGCATAGGCTGGTCGCACTCGCAAGACTCGAAGGCTCGGCCGAACAGCACCTTCTCGGCAAGCGTCAACTTCTCGTCGAGCGGCTACAACAAGTACCAGACAACATCGTCACAAGACTACCTGACAAACACCACATCGTCGAGCATATCGTACCAAATGAGCAGGATTATGAACTCGCCATTTAGCTTGTCGATGAACATCCAACACACACAGAATACTCGCGACTCAAGCCTGAGCCTGACGCTGCCTAACTTCACGCTGACAATGAGCCGCATACAGCCGCTCAAGCGCAAAAAGGCTGTTGGTCCGATGCGATGGTACGAAGACATCAGCTTAAGCTATTCGGGAACGTTCCAAAACCGCGTGCAGACTCACATCGACAGCCTGTTCACAGACAAAACGATTGAGAAGTTCGAATACGGCGCAAAGCACACTCCGTCGGTGACAAAATCGTTTAAAATACTGAAATACTTCAGTTTGTCGCCAAGCGCATCGTATGGTGAGCGATGGTATTTCAAACGTCACTTCATTGATGCAATCAACGACACCACGCCCATCAGCAAAACAGCCTACCGCGAACGCGAGGAACATGGATTCTACCGCGTTTACGACTATAGTTTCGGCGTGGGACTCAACACCACACTCTACGGAATGATTCAATATCCACGCGGCCCAGTTAAGGCTCTGCGCCACGTGATTACGCCGAGCGTGAGCTACAGCTGGCGTCCCGACTTCGGGCAAGAAAAATATGGTTTCTACATAACCGACCCGCGCGACACCACTGGCACAAAACTCTACTCGCCCTACATGCACGGCATCTACGGTCTGCCTGGCAGCGGACGAAGCAGCGCGTTCAGTTTCTCGCTCAACAACAAATTTGAGATGAAGGTGAAAGACGAATCGGACACCGTGAAGCACGAACGCAAGGTGTCGCTGCTCGACGCTCTCAACTTCAGCACATCGTACAACATGCTGGCCGAAGAATTCAAATGGAGCGACCTTTCGATGTCGGCCAAGACAACGCTGTTCAAGAGTTTGGGCATTCAAATGAACGCCACTGGCTGCTTCTACGCCATCGACTCGCTGGGCAAGAAAATCGACGAGTTCGAATACAACCACAGCGGTCATCCGTTCCGAATCACAAGAGCGTCAATGTCAACGGGTTACAGCCTCAACTCCGAGAAACTGTTCGGCAAGGACAAGAAAAAAGACAACAACGAGGAGAACAAGCCTGTTGTGGATGCCGAGCACTCGATGTACGATGACAGCGATCTTGACGAATACGACTATTTCAAAATTCCGTGGAGCCTGAGTTTCAGCTACAGCCTCACCTACACCAAACCAGGCAACTCCAGCAAACTGTCGCAATCGCTCAGTTTCAACGGCGATTTCAGCCTGACGCCGAAATGGAAAATCGGCTTCTCGTCGGGTTACGATTTCGACTCAAAACAATTCACCTACACGCGGTTCAGCCTTTCACGCGACCTGCACTGCTGGGCTGCATCGCTCAACCTTGTGCCTTTCGGTCCAAGGCAGAGTTACACGTTCAACATTGCCGTCAAATCAGCCGTTCTGCAGGATTTGAAGTACAACAAAACGAAGAGCTGGTACGACAATTAGAGGTTCGGAACAAGCCACTCCTCACCTTCTATTCTTGTGCATAACTTTTTAAAAAGTTGAAAAGCCGACGTTTTCGGGCGCTTTCCATTTTGCATAATTTGCCGCAAAATCAGAAAAGTTCGACTCGAAATGAGTGTCAATAAATTCCAAATTAACGGCAGTTGCAAACTCAACGGCTCTATCACGCCGCAGGGTGCAAAAAACGAGGCGCTGCAAGTGCTGTGCGCCGTTCTGCTCACCGACCAGGAAGTCATTATCCGCAACATTCCCTGCATACGCGACGTGAACACGCTCATCGACATCATTGCCGATATGGGCGTCACTGTTGAGCACATCGACAAGCACACGTGCCGATTCAAGGCCGACAACATCCAGCCCGAATATCTGCAGTCGCGCGAGTTTGCCGAAAAAACAGCCAAAATCCGCGGCTCGGTAATGCTTGTGGGGCCGCTGTTGGCAAGGTTCGGCAAGGCGTACATTCCAAAGCCAGGCGGCGACAAAATCGGTCGGCGCCGATTGGACACGCACTTCATCGGACTGCAGAATTTGGGCGCCAAATTCGAGTACAACGCCGACGGAAAATTCTACAACGTTGAAGGTAAAAACCTGAAAGGCACATATATGCTGCTCGACGAGGCATCGGTGACGGGCACGGCCAACATTATTCTGACGGCCGTAATGGCGCAAGGCACAACCACCATCTACAACGCCGCCTGCGAGCCTTATATTCAGCAACTTTGCAAAATGCTGAACAAAATGGGCGCGCGCATTTCGGGCATCGGGTCGAACCTGCTCACCATTGAGGGCGTGACGTCGCTCAACGGCTGCGACCACACCATCCTGCCCGATATGATTGAGATTGGCAGTTTCATCGGCTTGGCCGCAATGACGCGTTCGGCGCTGACAATCAACAATGTATCGTATCAGAATTTGGGCATCATTCCGCGGGCGTTCCAGCGGTTGGGCATACAAATGGAACTGCGGGGCGACGACCTGTTCATCCCAGCGCAGGAACATTATGAAATTGAGACATTTATCGACGGCTCGATACTCACCATCGACGACGCGCCGTGGCCAGGCCTGACGCCCGACCTTTTGAGCGTGCTTTTGGTGGTGGCCACACAGGCCAACGGCAGCGTGCTGTTCCATCAGAAAATGTTCGAGAGCCGACTGTTTTTCGTTGATAAACTGATAGATATGGGCGCGCAGATAATCCTTTGCGACCCGCACCGCGCCACCGTCATCGGACTGAACAACAAGCACCGCCTGAAGGGCATCAATATGACCAGCCCCGACATCCGCGCAGGTATGGCAATGCTCATTGCGGCGTTGTCGGCCAAAGGCACATCGGTCATCGACAACATCGACCAGATTGACCGCGGATATGAGGACATCGACCTGCGAATCAACGCTTTAGGCGGAAACATCATCAGATTGTAAAACTCAAAAACAACTGTTTTGGAAAAATACATTAGCAACGATTTTGTGAGTGAGGTCAACCGATTGATTGACAGCACGAACCGAATTGTAATCACATCGCACAAAAACCCCGACGGCGACGCTGTGGGGTCGGGATTGGCGCTATATAACTATCTGAAAAACAAAGGTAAAGACGCGCGTTTCATTCTGCCCGACCTTATGCCGCAGAACCTGAAATGGCTGCCAGGCGTGGACGAAATCGTGACCTACAAGACGCAGACCGAAGAGGCCGACAAGATTATTGCCGACGCCGAACTGCTGATTATGGCCGACTTCAACAGCCCCACCCGAATGGGCGACGCGGTGAAGAGTTTCGACGCCAGCGCGGCCAAACGCGTGCTGATTGACCACCATCCGTTTCCCGAAATCCGCACCGACGTGGCCTACAGCCGCCCCGAGGCGAGCAGCACGTCGGAACTTGTGTATGAACTACTTACAGAACTCGAAGGCACCGACGTGCTCGACACCACGGTGGCCACCTGCATCTTCACGGGCATAATGACCGACACAGGATGCTTCAACTACAACTCATCGTCGCCAAACGTGTTCCACATCATTGCCAATCTGCTTGAGTCGGGCATCAACAAAGACCAGATTATCGACAACGTTTTCAATCACTTCTCCGAAACACGGCTGCGGCTTTTGGGCTTCAGTCTGCACAAAAAGATGAAGGTGATTCCCGAATATCAGACGGCCTACATCTGGCTCACGAAGAAAGAACTTGAGGCTTTCAACAACCAGCAGGGCGACACCGAAGGCCTTGTAAACTACCCGCTCACAATTGACGGAATCAATTTTTCGGCGCTTTTCACTGAAAAAGACGGCCTGACAAAATGCTCGTTCCGCTCGCGTGGTTCGTTCCCAGCCAACAAGATTGCGGCCGAACGTTTCAGCGGCGGCGGACACCTGAACGCGGCTGGCGGCGAGTTCCACAAAACCATCGGCAAAACCATCTACTACTTTGAGAAGGTTCTGCCCGAATATGCGCAATATCTGGAAAAATGAGAGCCGCGTGCGCCATATTGATTGCTTTGACGGCCACTTTGACGGGCTGCAACAAAACCGAACAAAAGGGCGTGCCAATGAGCAAAGAGAGCCTTATTCGGGCCAACAAGGGGCTTGTAACCATCGACCAGGAACGGATTGAGGCTTTCGCCGAAAGGCACCAATGGGATATGCAAACAACCGAAACAGGGCTTTGGTATCAGATTTACGAGCACGGCGATGGCGACAGCGCCCGCAACGGATTGATTGCCAGCTTGAAATATACCGTCTCGCTGCTCGACGGAACCCTCTGCTACTCGTCGGACAGCACGGGCGAAAAAACGTTCCTGATTGGCCAGGGCGGCGTTGAATCGGGGCTCGAAGAGGGAATTTTGCTAATGCGCTGCGGCGACAAGGCTCGGTTCATAATGCCGCCACACCTTGCCCACGGCCTTCCAGGCGACAATGATAAAATTCCACCCCGCTCGACTATCGTTTATCAAGTAGAATTGCTTAACTTAACCAACCACTAACTGAAAACATATTGCAATGTTTAAGAAATTGAAAATCAAATCGGTATGGATTGCCGCAATAGCCATTGGGCTTGCGTTTGCCGCTTGTTCGGGCGGCCACGACGGCTACTCGCGCAAAAATGGCGTGCTCTACAAGTTGATTGTGATTGGCGACACCGTGTGCCCGCCCAATGCAGGCGACTACGTGACCTGCCAACTCTGCTACTCGACAATGAGCGACTCTACGTTCTTTGTCGGTAACCGCACATTCCAACTCACTGAACCAGAGTTCGATGGCTCGATTGACGTCTGCTTTCTGATGATGTCGGCAGGCGACAGCGCATCGTTCATTATCGATGCCGAAAACTTCTTCCAAAAAACATTGCAATGCCAGATGCCGTCGTTCATAAAGAAAGGCGACAAAATGAAAATTGACATCCGTATGGACGACATTCGCACCGAAGACCAATATCGCCGCGACAAGGAAGAATTCCTGAAATGGATTGAGGATTTCGGTGAATATGAGAAACTTGTGCTTCACAATTTCATCGAGAAAGAGAAAATCGATGTTGAGCCGACCGAATCGGGAATGTACTTCATCAGCCTTGTCAACGGTTCCGGAAAGCCAGTTGAATATGGCGACATTGTGACTGTGAACTACGAAGGCCGCTTCCTGAATGGCCGCTTCTTCGACTCGACAGTGAAACGCAACCAGCCGTTTGAGTTTGTCTATGGTACTGAACTTCAGGTTATTCCAGGTTTGGAAGATGCCATAGGTCGTATGCGCGAAGGCCAGCGTGCGTTGGTGATTCTGCCGTCGGACCTTGCTTGGGGCGAGAAAGGCTCGTCAACGGGCATTGTGCCGCCGTTCACCACTGTGATTTACGAAGTTGAACTGCTCAAGGCTGTTCCGCAATCGTCTGATTCAGAAGACTCTGAAGATATTGAAAAGCAATCTGACAGCACCGACGAATAGTGGCGAGCCGGCTGCCGGCTGGCTGAAAAAATATAGCGTGCCGATTGCCACCTATGCCATCTTCACACTTATCGGACTGATTGTGTGGGCGATACGCGACATTCGCTACTTTGCGCTCTTCAACGGAATCGGCACCACCGAACTTGTAACCCGCATTTTGGTTATCAACAACCCGCGTCTGCGCCAGCCTATGCGCCGCCTTGTGCAAATTATTGTAGGCGGTATATTGCTGATAATGTTGGGCTTTGTGTTTGGCGTGAATTTCCAGTTCGAGCAGATTTTCTTCGATTTTCAAGCCGGCGTGGTTACCGGTGCGCTCATTCAGCTGATTATCGCACGGCTGATAATTCCGTTTGTATTCGGCAACGCCTTCTGCTCGCGAGCCTGTTGGGACGGCGCCATTTTTGAGATTACCAACCGCAAAAACGGGCGGAACTTCAAGCGCAAACCGTGGTTGGCTTGGGCTTATCTTATTCTGCTTGTGGCTGTTGCGTTTGCGGTGGCGCACTATTTCACCAATCCCGCCGGCGACGAGAACGAACTTCTGCGCAAGAAGTGGATTGTAGGGCAAAACTTGTTCATCGTTGGTGGCGGCTACCTTCTGACAATGCTCTGTGGAAGCCGCGCCTACTGCCGCCTTCTCTGCCCGTTTATGACTATTTCGAGCCTTCTATACAGATTCTCAATTTTCAAAATTACACCTGTAAAATCTGACAATTGCACACAATGCGGCGCCTGCTCGAAAGCCTGCCCAATGCTAATCGATGTAAAAGAGTCGGTGCGGAATGTTGAGAAGGTTAAAAACTCGCAGTGCATCTTGTGCGAACGCTGCGTAAGCGCCTGCAAGCGGAACGTGCTGAAAGTAAGTGCAAAAAAGGCCATATAAAGGAAATTTGGTTATTTTTGCTAATAAACTCTTGTGCTATGAATACTCAAAGAATAATCATAAACTCATTCGGATTCGGATTGGCAATTATATTATCATTTGTATTTGAAGCATTTACCCATCCAAATTATAATAGCAACGCATATTTGACAAATAGTGATACAACAGAATACTATTCCCAGGACGAGATTATTTGTTTTCCAATTAATAGTTATAGTGCATTTAATATACCCGAAGGTTATCCCACATTTCCGAACGGTACAAACGCTCTGCAGAAGTTCATATACAAAAATATCCAATATCCTGATTCTGCAAGAGATAAATCAATTGAAGGGCATTTTTGTGTTGAGTTTGTTGTGGATGAATCTGGGTCTGTTGGAGATGTTAGTGTTTTGCATAAAAATGTTGACCCGTACTTGGCTGAAGAGGCAATTCGTGTAGTAAAGAAAATGCCAAAATGGATTCCTGGCAGCAAGAAAAAAGGGAATGTAAAATATTATATTCCATTCAATTTCTCACTTCATTAAAAATATAAAATCAAACGCCTTCCTTCTACAAATCAAGTTTCAACTCTCCTGATTCGTAGGCACGGAACTTTTCTGATAACTCGTTGAACCACACCACCAACTGCGAGATGGCGGCTGCGGTCTCCTTCGACACTTGCGAGCCTTTAAGCCGCAAAATGGTGAAACCGTAAACGGCGTTGAGCGCAAGATGCAGGTCGCTGAACTCCGAGGCCAACGGCTGACGCTGGCGTAACTCGCTGATAATCGGCTGTACTTTGGCAAACCGCATCTGATAAGCCACCTCCTTCGGGTTGTTCAACAGATAAAGGTGAAAATCGAGCACCTCGTTGATTTTGTTCGTAAGCGACACCAAATGTCCGCTCTGCTGAATACGTTCGTCAACAATCTGGTCGGTCAGGCCGGAGTACCACTGGCGCACCTCGTTTTGTGTGGTCATGTCTGACGGATACTTGGGCAGCAACTGGCTCTCAATCAGTCTCTTATCGCACTTGCAAGCACGGATAAGGTCCTCAATCTGAAACATATACAAGAAATACTCGCAGATATTCTCTTTCTTTTTCTGGTATGCAACAAACATGATTTTTAACGTTAAATGATTAGTGATAAATGATTAATTATCTATCAATTAGCCCGCAAAAGCACACACATTCTTCAACCAATTACCATCTTCCACTCGCTCCGCCGCCGCCAAAATGTCCGCCGCCATATCCGCCAAACCCTCTTGACGAGCCGCTACTGCCTCCGCCTGATGAATGGCCGATGAGCGACAACACGAACCAGAGATATGAGAAGAACGATGGCCGCCGACCGACAGTGAACTGCCCGTAAGCCGCGTAGAGCACGTATCCCAAAAAGAAGCAGACAATGAAGAAGATTATCGAGCCGACTGACACATCTTCATCTTCACCTGTACCCGAATAATTGTCAGCGGAGAACTCGCCTTGCACAAGCGAAGCGCAAGCATCAACAGCATCGACAATGCCCTCATATACAAGTCCTTGACGAAAGTTCGGAATCATCTCCCGCTCAATTATCCGCATGCAGGTTGCGTCTGGAATAAGCGGTTCAATGCCGTAACCCGTCTGAATGGTAACCTCGCCGCTTGTGGAGTCGGTTTTGGGTTTGTAAACGATGACAATGCCGTTATCAAAACCGTTTTGTCCGACGCCCCAACCCTCACCTAACCGCTGGCCAAAATCGGCAATGGTGTAGTCTTGCAAATCGGTGGTGGTATAGACCAAAATCTGCGTTGTTGTCTCGCGACTAAGGGCGCTCAGTTTGTTGGCGAGCGCCATTCGCTGGTTGTCGGTAAAGACCTGAGCATTGTCGGCAACAAGTGTCGGCACCGATGGCGGGCTGAATATGTCGCTGGCAAACGATGAAATTGCAGCAACTAAAAAGGTGATTATGAGAAATATCCGTTTCATGCAAATTGGCAATTCGATTATTCCTGCCTTCAATTAATCCATTGTTCAATCACGGCTTACCAGCGTCCGCGGGCGCCACCACCGCCGAAATGTCCACCGCCATAGCTTCGGTGACTTCCACTGCTATGACTTGAGTGATATGACCTTGATGAGCTCGACGAGCTGGATGTGTCAATGCTGTAACCTCCGCCGCCACCTCCCGTGCAAACAAGATAAATAACGACAACAAGAAGAATTAAAACCCAAATTCCAACCATGCCTAATACAAGGCAAAGAACAATATGGTCGAACACCCAATCCCAAAATCCGCCCGAGTTATTGTTTTGGTAATCATTGGCCTTAAACTCGCCTTTGGTGAGCGAAATGCAGACATCAACAGCACGATTAAATCCCTCATACACAGAATCTTTCTTGAAGCAGGGAATCATTTCAAGCTCGATAATCCGCTTGCAGGTTGCATCGGGAATGAGCGGCTCAATGCCGTAGCCAGTCTGAATGGTGACTTCGCCGGCTGTGGTGTCGGTTTTCGGGACATAGACGATGACAATTCCGTTGTCGAAGCCTGCTTTTCCAACTCCCCAACCCTCGCCCAGACGCTGGGCAAAATCAACAATGTCGTAGCCTTGCAGATTGGTTGTGGTGTAAATCTGAATCTGGGTTGAAGTCTCAATATCGAACGAGTCCAATTTAGCAGTCAGAGCCGCCATCTGCCCAGCAGTAAAGGCGTTGGCACTGTCAACCACGAACCTCAACTCCGACGGACGGTCGAAAACATCGGCAAAGGAAGTAATAGTTACCGCTAAAAATGTGATTATGAGCAATATCCTTTTCATGGTAATTCTGTTAATTGGTCATCATTTTATCAATCCCTTACACATTCAATCACTGCTTACCATCTGCCTCGGGCACCGCCGCCGCCAAAATGACCGCCGCCGTAGCTGCGATGGCTCGAAACGTGATAGCTTCTGTGGCTGCTGCCACCCGACGAGCCGCTGCCGCTGCTGATGGTATCTCCCTTAAAGACACCCAGACATAGAGCGATTATGAAAAAAATAACGAAAAGACACCCTGGAATTATAACCAAAAACAAGATTATGGCTTGGGCGATTGCCTTTGCGATATAGTCAATTTTAGCTTTGTCGGCCATATACTTTTCTGACGTGTACTCGCCTTTTGTAAGCGATATGCAAACGTCGACAGCCTGGTCGATTCCTTTGTAAATCAGGCCTTGTTGGAAGCGAGGAATCATTTCTGATTCAATAATTTGCTTGCAGACAGCGTCGGGAATCAGCGGCTCAATGCCGTAGCCTGTCTGTATGGTTACCTCGCCATCCTCAGTCAGGGTTTTCGGCTTGTAAACAATGACGATACCATTGTTGGCGCCTTCCTTTCCAACTCCCCAGCCCTCGCCCAGACGCTGGGCAAAATCGACAATGTCGTAACCCCACAAATCTTTGGTGGTGTAAATCTGAATCTGCACCGTTGTGGCACGCTCAAAAGAGTCGAGCTTCGCTCTCAAAGCCTCTGCGTGCTTTCGGGTGAATGCTTCTGCATTGTCAACCACGAGATTAACCTCAGCCGGGCGGTCGAAAATGTCGGCAAAAGCCGAGACTGCGACGGCCACAAATGTTAAAACGAGCAATATTCTTCGCATGGTAATTTGGCGAATTGGTATAAACCGTTATTCTTTTTCGCTCTCACCAAATGAGATTTCGTTGCTCAACTCGTTCTCATCGTCAGCTTGATACGGGAAGTGCTTTTTCAGCTGCTCGCCGGCCATGCGGATTCCATCGGTCACGCCTTCAGTGAAAAGACCTTTGGCAAAAAGCTCGGCCATGTGCTTCTCGATGTCGTCCCAGAAGCCCTCAGGCACCTTTTCGTTGATACCTTTGTCGCCAATGATGGCAAACTGTCTGTCGGCTACAGCCATATAGAAGAGCACGCCGTTGCGCAACTCGGTGCACTGCATTTTGAGTCTGTCGAAAACCTTGGCGGCGCGTTTCATGATGTCGCCGAAGCAACGCATTTCAACATGTAGACGGATTTCGCCCGATGTGTTCTTTTCTGCCTCCTCTATCGCGCTTACTATCAGCCGCTTTTGCTCATCGTTAAAAAAAGTTGATGCTCTCATTTTCAGTTACAAATTATTAATTTCATGCAATTTAGAAAGACACAAGGCATAAGTGGAAATTGCTTTCACTCATGCCTTACGCCTTGTTGACTTATGTTTCAAATTTAAAATTTCACCTCGGGAGCCTTCTCGCTGCCTGCCTGAGCCTCAAAATAAGCCTTCTTCTCGAATCCGCGGCTGCTGGCTACAATCGATGCAGGGAACTGGCGAATGTAAGTGTTGTACTCGCGTGCGGCATCGTTAAAGTTACGGCGCTCAACGGCGATGCGGTTCTCAGTGCCCTCAAGTTGTGCCTGAAGCTCGCTGAAGTTCTGGTTAGCCTTCAAATCGGGATAACGCTCAATAACCACCATCAGTCTTGACAAAGCCGAACTCAAATTGCCCTGCGCCTCCTCAAACTGACGCAGCGACGATGAATTGAGCTTGTCGGGGTCAACTGTTACACTTGTGGCTTTCGAACGAGCCTCAATAACATCGGTGAGTGTCGAACTCTCATGCTCGGCATAGCCTTTTACGGTTGCCACAAGGTTCGGAATCAGGTCGGCACGGCGCTGATAAACGTTCTCAACTTGCGCCCACTTCTCAGCAACGCCCTCGTCCAAGCGGACAATTTTGTTTCCTGTTCTGATGTACCAACCAACAATCACTAAAACAAAGACTACAATTCCTGCAATCAACAAACCTTTTTTCATAACTTTCTATTTTTAAAAGATTTACAATTAATTCTTCAGGCAAAAACGCCAATTTTTTCTTTTGTAAAAATATAACTTTTTTAATGGTATCAACCAAAATACCGCCATTTATAAATCAGGGGTTCCGCAACCAATGCAAAACCCCTGAATTTCAAATCTATAATCAATTACTAATAATCGATGTCGCCATCTTCAGGTTCATCCTCGACATCGGAATAATAATAATAGTAAACGCAATTTGTGCGCACCTCGTCAGCATATCTTGTTGACGAATAGTCTTTTGCAAGACGCGCGAACAACGGCGAAGCATACATTGAATTGCCCCAATAGTCGAATTCCTGCTTGCGTGCCTGGTCGCATTTAACCAAACCGAAGGCCACATGTGCGGCAAATTCATCGCCAAGGTCAAGCAAATCAGCCTGCTTGAAGTATCTTTCAGCAAGATTGATGGTGTTGGTGTAGGTGCCTCTGATTATCGGGAAAAACTCCTCCTGCTTTTGCTCGTTCTTGTCGAACTTGTAGACATCCAATTCACCTGTATTGGCGTAGTTTTCGTACTCCCAGCAGTAATAGTCGGGTGAAGAGATGTTTTTCAGATAGTTGCGGCAGCAGCCCACATGCGACAAATTGTAATAGAAATTGCCCAACACGTAGTTTGCCTTGGCCGCTGCTGCGTCGTTGCCACGAGCCAGCTGCATCAGTTTCTCAAGAGTGGCAGTCAGGCTCACCTTCTTGGCGTTGCCCACCACGTCGGCAACATAATCGCCATAAAGGCCATAATCGAGACCATAAATATTCATGATGTTGTGATAGAACATCTCAACGGGCTCTTTATCGTTGATTTCATATTTATTCTTCACTTCCTTGGCCTTTTCAATGTCGCCTGAGGCAATCGCGCCCTTCATTGCGGTCAGTTGCAGGCGGATAATCAACTCATCGTCATGATATTCAGTCATCCACAGCTCCATCGGGGTTTTGTCTTTTTTCTGCTCAAAGTCGATAATCGACTCAACAAACGATGTCGGGTAATACTCGGCAACGCTGTAAACATCATTCATAACCAAAAATGCCTTGACATAATCTTCGGCTACATAATATCTGTTAGCCAGCACTTTACGCAGATAGCTACCAACTGGATAATCCATGAGAACATCTTTATGGCTGTTGAAGAATTCGGTTTCAGTCTCCTTGGTAATGGTCTTCAACTGGCAGACATCAATGTATTGATAAACCTTATTGATATCAGTATTTTCAGATTTTGTCTTTGCCGACACTTTGTCAAGCGCATACTTGGCCTTGTCGTAATCTGAATTGAGGAAATAAACGTAACCCAAAGTCATGTTCCAGAAATCGGCCTCTTTGGCGCGGCTGGCAATCTGCTCCAGATATTCGATTGTGGCACTGTAGATTTTGTCGTTGCCCGTCAGGCGGAATTCGTTACCCGACTCGATAAACAGCGTCTGCGACCACACCTGGTCCTGATAGTAGCTCTCCAGCTGTCGGACGTGCTTTGCGATAATCTTGCGGGCCTGCTGAGCGTCGGGATTAACATCGGTGATTTTCTTTGCCAGCTGCAGCGGGTCGGAGAAGTTGTTGTAAGCCAGAAGCAGATAGATGTCGAACTTCTGCTCCTGAGTCTCGCACATCTGCACAAGCGATGATGGCAGGAAATAGCCGTCGCAAAAATTGAATATCGAACGGTAGGCCGACTCTTTCAAATCAGTGGAGTTAACATACACTTTCACAAAGTTTTTCACAGCCTGCGAATATTTCTGCATGTTGAACTCCGCACCTGCCTTCTGGCTGAGCGCATAGTAGTATACCTCGTTTTTGATTTTGAGCGGCTCAACGTATGTCTCGAAATACTTGATGGCATCGCTGTAGCGGTGCAGATAGTGGGCATAGCGCACAAGCTGATAGCCATAGCGCAGTTTCAGCTCCTTGTCGGTTTCGGTTTCGCAAGCCTGAAGCAGCTCATCAATAAAATCCTCGCCCAACTCCGATATGGCCGGACCTTCGTCATACCAATAGTACGACCACTCCCAATAGAGAGTGTAATCGCGTGTGGCGAACGGCTCGATGGTTTTGGCGCAGACCAGATACTGCAAGGCCCTGCGGTTTTTCTTCACAAAATCGGAAGTCATGAATTTCAGATTAGGGTCGGCAGGATAGCCGTTAATGGCAGCCTCAATCTCGTTTTTCCTGACTTTCAGCACCAGATACTCGGCATCCTCATACGATATGCCCAGGTACTTCGACCAGTCTTCGATGTTGCCTTTGTATTGGTTTGGTTCGAAGAACGCAAAATCATTTTCGAACGATGAGAAGAACCACGAGCCATAGGCTGCATAATCTTCATCGTCATAACCGCCGCAAGCACTGGCTGTTCCGTAAGTCGCCAAGGCAATGGCGCAAGCATATAATAACTTTTTCATATTCAATATCTTATTTAAGGTCGTCAATAGTAAAACGTTTCAAGAAACCATCGCTCATCTGGAAATAGACAATATGGTAGTTGCCCTTCAGTTTCTCATCTAAATACGATTTCGCCTTGCCAAGCAGTTTCGGCGTAATCTCCTCAATCTCAATGGTAAAGCCCTTGTTAAGATAGAGATTGTGAACAAATCCGTCCTCAACAACCTCGTACTTGTTCTCACCGATTTTCTTAAAGGCATCGGTGCTCATGTCGGCTGAAGAAAGGCCGTTCACAAGTTTTGTCTTGCCCAAGTGGTTGGTCACCACGCCCCACGAGAACAACGGCAGAGCGTAGTCAAGCTCAATGGGATAAGCCTCGAGGTGCTGCGTGTAGCTTTTCAGCAATTCCACGTCGAGAATCGAGTTCGAATTCATGCCATCGGTCGGGTTTGAGGTGGCATAGCACATCAGGTAGCCCTTCGACACCGGCGGCACGCCCATATCCCTCACATCCTTAATCTGATGCAGACGGATGGTGCAAGTTATTTTGGCTGGATGATATTGAGTTTCAGCCTTGCCCGACAGAATCTGAAGGAACTTGAAGTAATTGTCTTTTGTCATTTTGGTCCAGTCGTAGTCGATTTGCAACTCCTGGTACGGACTCAAACCGTTGGAATAGAAAACCTGGTTTGTGAGCGACAGAATACGGTCTGCAAGCACCTCATAATCATCGTTATAGTTGCCGAAAACGCTGTGAGTTATGAAAACTGTGGGCACGAAGTTCTGCGTCAATGTTGTATCCCGCTCAAACGGAACAAGCTTTGCCTCGGGGATAATCTCGCCGTTGCGTTTCACAACATCGAAAACATGCAGGTAAATGTTTTCACTTTGCAGCTTGCCCATATACTCTTTGGCAATTGTTCCAACCTCGTAGGTTGTTTTCCAATGATAGAAATCAACCTTGTGCGGAAGCGAATCCGTACACGAAATCATTGTTGCACAGAGTGTAGCGCATGCCGCCAGTCTGATAAATGTTCGTTTCATCTTATTGTATTTTTATAACGGTTTTTGGAGGTTCAAATTTGGGAATTTTTCGGCACTTTGACACAAATTATTTCATCGAAAAGCAAAAAAAATGCTAACTCTGCACAATACAATTATATATTGCAAACGAGTTGACTGTTTGGAATAAGACGCTGAATCACAACAAAATGGAACGTTACATCTGGCTTTTGCCGCTGCTGTTTGTTTTTCACGATTTCGAAGAGATTATCGGAATGCGGGTGTGAGTGGCCCGCAACGGCGCAGCTGTGAGCCGTCAGTTTCCGCGATTCGCGTTCATCTTCAAAAATATCACAACCACCGCAGGCTTTGCACTTGCCGTGGCCGAAGAGTTTGTTTTGCTGCTGATTATCTGCGGTTTGACATTCACTGGCATACGAGCGTTCAACCTGCTCTGGCTTGGCACGTTCATCGCCTTCACACTGCATCTGGTGGTTCACATTGGTCAGGCCATTGTTATCAGAAAATATATTCCCGCACTCGCCACAAGCATTTTAGTCCTCCCCATAAGCATTTGGCTGATAACAGATTGCATCAAGTGTTCCGACTTCTCTCCCATTGAAATTGTTGCCTACAGCCTTGCCTCCACTGTGGCCGTTGGCGCAAACCTACTTCTTGCCCATTGGCTGGCACGGAAGTTTGGGGAATGGCAGGAAGGGGAAATGTCACGTATTTGAACGCAGATGACGTAGATTGAACAGCCCCAATAGCTGTCAGGCGTTTTTTGCTAACCGATTTTACCCGATTAAATCCGATTTTAATTGTCGGATTGTCTCTCTGGCATCCGCAAATTAACGCATAAAGGAAAGCGCCCCGCAGGGGCAACTCGCCAATAGCCCAAGGCAAGCGTAGCGGCGCCTTGGGTGACGTTTCCGAGTAACGTTGGCGCCCTACAGGGGCAAAACATAATTTGCTACAGATTGTGTTGCGCCTACAGCTCGCGGTTTTGTTGGGGGCATTTTACCCAACGTGGCGTTCGCTGTGCTCACTCTGCGTTGGACTGTGTATTGGATTTCGCTTTCAGCGCGTTCGCCAACTCGCTTTCCACATTCACCATCGCCGCAATATAACTCTTATAATCAATGGCTTGGTGATTGACATTAACACCAATTATACGTATTGTGCCGCCCATACCATAAACATTAAACTCTTTTGGAATGGTTGATATTTTGCTGGGATATATCAATCCTGTTCTCTTGGAAGGCAAAATGTGCATATATGTTATAATTTGGTGAATGTCGTCACGGGCGGCAGAATTGAAGTCTAACATTTTATATTTCGCATCAAGAACGTCGTTTTCGTCGGGAATAACATCGCCATATTTAAAATCCTTTATTTGCTTGCATTTATAATAATCAGGATAACGTGGATTGTTATTGTATAAAGTAATTGGATTTTTACCTGTATGATTTTCAGCGTGAGTATATCCACATTTCTTCAAAACGCCCGCTAAATACTCCTCCCAAAGCCAAGCGCCGTCGAACAGAATGCCATAGATTTGGTCTTTCTGGCGGCCGTATTTGAGTTCCTCGTGGCGAAGGATTTGCAGGCAGAGCCGCTGCAGGTCGGTGTAGGCCGAAAAGTACGGGTGACGCACGGGCCGAAGGTTCTGGCTGACGATTTTGGCGCACTCGCGGGCGTTGTAGGTTGGCGTGGCCATAACAATCTGGCTGACAGCCGTTTTGGTGTCGGCATCGTTGTTCAGAATGGACTGCCCCTGCTCCTTGCTGCGAATTAACTCAATGGTGTGGCGGACAAGTTGCGTGAGTTCGTTGTCGTAGGTGTGCTCGCGAGTGGTGTAGGCCACCGTGCCGCGGAACGGAATGTTCTGGCGGATATGGCGGCTCACATCAATGGGTCCGCGAATGTTGGCGTCGTTGTGCTCAAAGCGGCGGTACTTCTTGAAAACGCCCTGCGCAACCGCCTTCCGCAGAAAATGCGGAAACAGATAGAGTAAAAAATCGAAAATCCGCTCGGCGCTTGTGTCGTGCTTCAAATCGAACAGATTGATTGCGAACACTTTCTGCAACATATAGTGCAGGAAATAGTCGTTGCCGTCGGTTTGGGCGAAACGCGAGCGAATGTCGATTTGCGTCTGGTTCACGCCCACAAAGCCCATTATGTTGCCCGTGCTGATTTTATTATCATCAGACAACCCAATAATTGACTGCTCACCAATCTTATCACCATTTGCATCGAGACAATTTGGAAAGACGAGCAGATTCGGATTACCCTCTGTTTTCTTGCCAATTTTCACATTAGCAATCTCTTGAAGGTCAGACCTAACTTTATCTTTATTTAATTCAAATTCTTCTTTGTCTTCTTTACCAACAGCACAATTACAAATGGGAACAGCATAATCTTTATTCTGGTTGTCCGTTATCTGAAGTCGAATCATCGTCATCGTCTGTGTTTAAATCATAAGCATCTTTCAATTTATCAATTATTTCATCAACGCTCGGTGTCCCTCGTAGATATTCTCGCAGCAACCCTTCCAAATGATATTTCCACAACTTTTCAAAAGAATTTTCATCGTACAGACCTTTTTCATTTCGATATTTGGCAAGTTTCAAGAAATAACTTGCACCAATATGATATGCAGCGGACATATTCTCACAGCATTTTTGCACATCACCATCTTCAGTTTTATGCCAAATTGCATTATTAAGACCATCCATACTACCAACAATTTCTTCAATAATATCGTCATCGGGCTTTTGACCATCCCAAGCTTTTTCTTCATATAGCATATTCTGTGACTCTTTTGCAGACACTTCTTTAAATGCGAACCTGCGGCGAAAAGCAAAATCCATACTCTCTACGCTACGGTCTATATCGTTCATCGTTCCTATAATATACACATTTTCAGGAATATAAAATCCCTTTTTAAACAAATCTCCTTCTTCCACCATATTTTGGTATTGAGTATTAACACGCCCATTTTCACCACGATAGCTTGGCTCGACAGAAAAAAATAGTTCTCCAAAGATTTTGTTGATTTCGCCGCGATTGATTTCATCAATGATGAAAACAAAGGGACGGTCTTCTATTTTAGCTTGATGATTATACTTTTTCACAATATTTAACGCATCTTCCGACGTGATATTTGATTTATAAACTGTTGATAATGTAAACTTTCTATTACCATTAATGCCAATGATGTTTTCTGTTATTCCTTTTACAAGCCAATCAACTTTTCGGAACCTTGGATACTCTCCAAATGCAGCATTATATTCATAGTTCCCAGTAACAACACCAATCGCGTCAACTTCGTTTTCTGAAAAACACGAAGCAATAAGGTCGCCTTCTTTCATTTGACTTTGAAATGCTCTTAAAACATTTTTACCACCGACGTTGAAATCATTGAAATCGTTAAAATCTTCAACATCTCCATATTCGTGCCACCCAATTCGAATATATCCATTATCAAGGCAATCTTTTCTAACATCATTTTTACCAGTTCCTGCCAAAGACACTTTCCACACTATTGGATTCTCGTTTAATTTGTTGGTAATTGAAGAATCTACTGATTGATTTATCAACGCCTTTGCGCAGAAAGCTTTGAAAACTCCGTCAATTCGTTTAAAACCAACATATCCGTTTTCCTTTATTGGTCGCAATCCTTCCACGAAATCTGTATAATCATACGACGGATGAAATTGAACAAACTCTATTTCGTTTTCTGTACATCCAATTTTTTTTGCAATCTGCTTTGCTAAATAAGTTTTACCTGTACCAGGAGCACCAGTAAGAATTAAGTTACTATTAGCATAAAGCAAATCAACACATTCTTCTATGATTTCATTGTTTCCTTCCTCTGAATTGTCCTCAACAGCGGCAGCGGAAAATTCAGGAAATGTTTGTTCTTCAATACTCTTGTTTTTCATTTTTTTCTTCAAATCCTTCAAAAGCTTTGCATAATCTGCATATTTCATCTTATCTGGTTTAATATCAATGCCATACTCACTTAAATAATTGACATTATAATCATCTAATGCTAAATATTCATATGGTCGGATATAATATAACCCCATTGTGAGTTTTGCTATACCAACCCCTTTTTGTTTAAGAACTTTGTCGAATACTACCCCCAATATATCATCATCTTGTTCTAGTGCCGCCACAAAAAGTGTCCACAATCGCTTTGCGTCGTTTTTTTTGTCTGCATCACTCAGTTTCCTTTCAACATAAGATGATGTTCTGTTGTCTTGAATAGGTATTCCTTCAAAATTTTGCGGGACTTCCGCCTTTATTTCAAACACATCCTTTAATATTTGAGCAATTTCCGCTCGATTATTTACTTTTCTATTGAAAGAACTATAAATAGTGAATGGGTCGATTATTTTATATATGCGGGTTCCTGTTGCTTTCTCATAAAAAACAATTGTATCTCTAATATCTAAATTGTTATAGATTAACTTTGTAAGACTTTTTAAGTCGTTCTTATATTCAAGCAACTTGTCTGCAAGTTCCATATAAAATGGAATCCATTTAAAATCTTTATTTCCCATATCTTTTCTTTTTAATCACTTCCCAAATCTAACAAAAAAACTCTTCTACTTACCCCCAAACTCAAAAATACCAGCAAACGGGCTCTTCGCCCGTCTGCCAAGTTAAACAAATGAGCCGTTATTCGGCTTCGGGGTTACGTTTAAGGGTGATTGTGAGGTTCACCTGATTCTCGGGGTGCGTATCGGGCACAAGTTGGCTGATGCGGCAAGTGAATAAACTACCCCAACCAGCCTCCAGCAAATGTGCCAACGGCGTGTTTTCTGCACGCGGAATGTAGCCGAGCAGATACGGCTCCTCCTCGCCCTCTCTGGTGTACAGCACCGCCACTGCGTTTGGGTCGTAGTGGTTGTCGGGTTCATGCTCCAACTGCAACTCTGTTCCAACCTTCAGTTCGTTCCAAACAAGGTCAGCATCGTGATACTTACGTCCTGCCAGATGGCAATCCATAAAAAACTGTCTTCTTGCTCTCATAATCAATACTTTTTAAAGTTAGACAATAAAATTTTGAGGGCAAATAAAACCGCAGCCTGTGCGAGATTACGGCAGAGGTTTGAAAAATTTTTTAAAAAATGCGATTTTTTTTGAGAATGTCAGTTGATATGATTTTTAAGACGGTGTGCACACTATCGCAACATCAATCATATCAACTTGCCTATGATTTGGAACAAAAATTACCTCAACTTGCCTATGATTTGGAACAAAATCTGCCCAAACTTGCCTATGATTTGAAACAAAAATCGGTTAAACTTGCATAGAATTTGGAACAAGAAACAGATAAAACAATGCCAATAATAGAGAATCCGCAAGCAACTAATTGCCAATGTTTTGCACTCACTGGGCGCAACATTGTGCTGAAAGCCGACGGCACGCCAATCACGTTTGCCGACCTGACCGAGATAAAAGCGTTAGATGACAAGGCCGATTTGTTTGAAGAACAAGAATTTAACATCTGCGCTTTGAGTTTCGAAACAACCGAGCCTCTGCCCGACCGCTTCATAACCAAAACCATACGCCAGTTCTACACCGAATGCGATGAGCCGACGATTTTCCGCGTTTCGCGGGCAAAGGCTGTGGCCAACTGGCGGCAGAGCACGAAGTTCTGCTGCACTTGCGGTACAAAACTCACTGAAAGCAAACAATTTACAGCACGCGAGTGTCCGCAGTGCGGCAAGATTCATTTCCCGCGCATTGAGCCGTGCGTGATTGTGCTTGTGAGCCGCGGCGACAAGATTCTGCTTGCCCGCCACGTTCAGCGCAATCAGGACATCTACGCCTGCATTGCAGGATTCATCGAGGGTGGCGAAACGCCCGAGCACGCCGTTGAGCGCGAGTTGCAGGAGGAAATCGGTATAAAGGTGAAAAACATACGCTACCGCGGAAGCCAGAGTTGGCCCTTCCCCGACCAACTGATGCTTGGCTACACGGCCGAATATGAGAGCGGCGAAATCAAACTTCAGAAAGACGAGATTGCCGATGCTGGCTGGTTCAGCCGCGACAACTGCCCCGCAAGCCCGCAGCCAGGCTCAATCGCCTACAGGCTGATTCATGGCATAATCTGACTTTTTGCCCGAAAAAAGTGCGGCTGAAGCCCTCATTATGACGCCTTTTGCGAGATATGAACATATTTTATCGACAAAAAAAACAATAACTAGCATAAATCATTTGACAACGAACAAAAGATTTGTCTAAATTTGGAGAAACACTTGCAACTAATTTGAAAAGGCTGAAAATAACCATTTGTGCGCTTTTGGCATCAGTTTGTGCTTTTGCACAAAGTGGTGATGCTGTGCCCGTTTTCGACACCTACGAGCACGATTTCGGCACCATTAGCGAGGCCGACGGACCTGTGAGCCACGTGTTCCACCTGCTCAACAATTCCGATAAGAGCGTTGCCATTTCGCGCGCCATTCCTGGCTGCTCGTGCATAAACGCCGACTTTGTGAGCACGCCCGTTGAGCCTGGCAAGATGACCGATGTGGTTGTCACCTACTCGCCGTCGGGGGCGGTGGGCGACACTTACCGCACCATTGAGATTATGGCCGCCGACGGCCGCAGCCTTGGCACGCTCTCAACCAAAGCCAACGTGGTGCCCGCCGACCGCAGCATTCAGGAACGATATTTCTACACGCTTGCCGATATGCTCTACGCCAACAAGACAACGCTGCCTTTCGGCTACGTCTATCAAGGCAAAATGGCTCAAAAACAAGTGTTTATAGCCAACGCGTCGGACCGAGCGATGAACCTTGAGGTGCAGACCACACCAACGCCCGAACTGCGCGCCGTGGCGCCCTACAGGCTTGAGGCTGGACGCGAATCGGCCATAACAATCACCTACACAATGCCCGACGACAAATCGCTTTTCCGCACTTTTAACGACACTATTTGGTTGATTGTCAACGGACAGAAGGCACGTGTGCCTGTGGCTGTTTCGGCTGTCTGCCTGGCAAAAATCGACGAGAGCGCGGCCGCACCGCAGATGACCACCTATCCGTCGGAAGGAAAACTTGAAAGCGGCTGGCTGTCGAGCACCTTATCGGGCACTATCAGCCTGACTAACAACGGAAAAGCCGACCTTGTGATTCACGCCGTTGAGAAACCCGACGGCGTGCGGGTGAACATTGGCGGCGGAACGGTGGTGAAGCCTGGGCGGAAAATCGACGTGAAAGCCGAAACCGAACAGGGTGGGAAATTCAGCGTGAAAATCTTCACCAACGACCCACAGCGACCATTTAAGGAATTAATTTTCAGTAACAATAATAATTAGGAAATGCAAATGAGCAGATTTTTCAAACCATTAGCACTGGCCGCCGTTGCGGTCACATTCGTATCCTGCGGGCAGAAATACGAATATCCGTTCCAAAACCCGAAACTCTCTATCGACAAGCGGGTTGAGAACCTTATCTCACTTCTCACCCCCGAAGAAAAAGTGGGATTGATGATGAACAAATCAGTGTCGGTTGACCGATTGGGCATTCCGTCGTACAACTGGTGGAGCGAGGCTTGCCACGGCGTGCGGCAGGACGGCTACACGGTTTATCCGCAGCCTATCGGTATGGCGGCTTCGTTCAGCCCCGAACTGTTCTACAACGTCTTCTCGACCGTTTCGGACGAGGCTCGCGCCAACTGGAACCGCACCAACCACAGCGATTCGTCGCTCTTCAACGTGCCGATGGGCGTGACCTACTACCCTGGCAACCCCGAGTTGACCTTCTGGTGCCCCAATGTGAACATTTTCCGCGACCCGCGCTGGGGACGTGGTCAGGAAACCTGCGGCGAGGACCCGTATCTGACTAGCGTTCTGGGCGTTCAGACCGTGCTGGGAATGCAGGGCAACGACAAGCACTACTTCAAAACTCACGCTTGCGCGAAACACTACGCCGTGCACAGCGGTCCCGAACCATTGCGCCACTCTTACGACGCCCGCGTGTCGATGCGTGACCTTTGGGAAACTTATCTGCCTGCTTTCAAGAAACTTGTGACTGACGCCAACGTGCGTGAGTTTATGTGCGCCTACAACCGCTACGAGGGTGTTCCGTGCTGCGCAAGCGACCGTCTGCTGCAGAACATTCTTCGTGAGAAATGGGGCTACGACGCCATTGTGCTCACCGACTGCGACGCTATCAACAACTTCTACAACAAGAACCAACACGGCACCCACGACGGCCCGCTGTCGGCTTCGGTTGACGCTGTTCTGAACGGCACCGACCTTGAGTGCGGTAAAGTGTTTATGGTTCTGACAGAGGCACTTAAAGAAGGCAAGATTACCGAAGCCGAACTCGACGAGCACCTGCGCAAGACTCTGCGCGGCCGATTCGAACTGGGTATGTTCGACCCTGCCGAAATGCTGCCGTGGGCCAATCTGGGCGAGGACGTTATCAGCAGCGAGTCGAACGACGCTCTGGCTGTTCAGGCCGCACGCGAGTCGATGGTTCTGCTGAAGAACAACGGCATTCTGCCACTCTCGAAAGATATTAAGAGCGTGCTGGTTGTTGGCCCCAACGCCGACGACGCCAAACTGCTCGAAGGCAACTACGGCGGCTCGCCAACCAAAGAGCACACCCACTCGCTTCTGGAAGGTATCAAGAACGCGCTGCCTAACGCAAATGTCAAATACTCAAAAGGTTGCCAACTCACCGACGACTACAACACATTCTATCACCTGCCCGATTTCAACGACGGCAAGGGCGTGAAAGTTGAGTTCTGGAACAACAGCGAGATGAAGGGCAATCCTGACGTTACTGGCGATTACACCACATTGAATTTCAGCACTTTCGGCGCTTACGGATTTGCCGAGGGCATTCGCACCGACAGCCTGTCGGTAAGAATCACAGGTTCTTACAAGGCAACATTCAGCGGACCAATGAGTTACACCATTTCGTCGGACAACGGATATGTGTTCAAAGTGAACGGCAAGGTTGTTGAAGACGCCAAACCTGGAATGGGTCGTGGCGGATTCGGCTTCGGCTTTGGCCGCCGTGGCGTCGAGTACAAGACTTTCGACGTGAAGGCTGGTCAGACCTACAATATCAGCATTGAGTACAAGCGCGGCGCTGGCCCGTTTGCAATGCTTCGCGCCGACTTCTGCGAGCGCAAATACGCCGATTTTGTCGAGGAAAAGAAGATGGCTACCGATGTTGACGCAATCATTGTTATCGGCGGTATTTCGGCCCAACTTGAGGGCGAAGGCGGCGACAAGGCCGACATTGAACTGCCTGCCGTTCAGCAGCGTCTGATTAAGGCTATGCACGAAACTGGCAAGCCTGTTGTCTATGTCAACTGCTCGGGCTCTTGCATTGCGTTTGCAAGCATTGAGGACCAAATTGACGGACTCGTTCAGGCCTGGTACGCAGGTCAGGGCGGCGCAAAGGCTCTGGCCGAGGTGCTCTTTGGCGACTTCAACCCGTCGGGCAAACTGCCTGTTACCTTCTATGCGTCGAACAACGACCTGCCTGACTTCCTTGACTACAGTATGGCGAACCGCACATATAAATACTTCACTGGCACGCCGCTCTACGCCTTCGGCTACGGCCTGTCATACACCACTTTTGAGTACGGCGAGGGCAAACTGTCGGCCACAGAGATGGACAAGAAAGGCAGCGTAACTATCACTGTTCCTGTTACTAACACTGGCAAACGCGACGGTGCCGAGATTGTTCAGGTTTACGTGAAGGCTCTTGATTATCCCGAGGCGCCAATCAAATCGCTCAAAGGATTCCAAAAACTGCAAATCGCTGCAGGACAGACTGCTACGGCTACTATCACGCTCAATGGCGAATCGTTTGAATACTACGACGCTTCGATTGACGAACTCTCGACACGCGCAGGCAAATATCAGATTCTGTATGGCTGCTCGTCGCTCGACAAAGATTTGAAATCGATTGATTTTGAAGTGAAATGAAACTGCGGACGGGGATGCGGAAACGTGTCCCCGCCCCATTCACAAATAAATAATTAACAACTATTAAACGTAATTGAGATGAGAAAATCAATTCTATTCGGATTTGCAGCGCTGACAATGGTCAGTTGCTGCAACAACAGCGGTTGCAACCTATCGTGCTGCGACAACTCAAAAAATCCCGTGCTAACCATTGAGGGCGGTCAGGTTCAAGGTGTTAAAACCGAAACCGAAGGCGTGCTTGTTTATCGCGGCATTCCGTACGCTGCAGCGCCAATTCGCGATTTGCGCTGGAAGGCACCGCAACCTGTTACACCCTGGGAAGGCGTTAAGGTATGCGACCGTTTTGCCAACCCAAGTTACCAACACATTCAGTATAAAGGTGGTTACTACACCGAATGGGGCTATGGCGACGAGGCACCTTTCTCTGAAGATTGCCTTTATCTGAACGTTTGGACCAAGGCTTCAGGCAAAGTTGACGCAAAACTTCCTGTTGCAGTTTGGATTCACGGTGGTGGCTATCGTGAAGGCTTTGGCACAGAGCCAGAATTTGATGGTCAGGAATGGGGCAACAAAGACGTTGTTCTTGTAACAATCAACTATCGTCTTGGCGTATTTGGATTCCTTGCTCACCCTGAACTTTCAGCCGAAAGCGAAAATGGTGTTTCTGGCAACTATGGCATTCTCGACCAAATCGAATCTTTGAAATGGGTTAAGAAAAACATTGCACAATTCGGTGGCGACCCTGACAATGTAATGATATTCGGACAAAGTGCTGGTGGTGGCAGTGTTCGTACAATCTGCGAATCTCCGCTTGCCCGTGGTCTCTTCCACAAGGCAGTCATTATGAGTGCAGGTGGTCTTGGTGGTATGGGTGGTGGCCGTATGCGTATGCCTGCAGGCTTCAACTTTGGCAATTTTGGCAATCGTCCTGCTGAAAAGAAAATTGCAGCTTACAAAGCTCCACAAGCTCCTGAAAACCTTAACGCTCTTCAACGTGCCGAATTCAACACTAAAGTGATTATGGATTGGGCAGGTTACAACACACTGGCTAAGATGCGTGCCGCTGAAACTGAAGTTATGCATACTGTTGGCACAATATATTCGAATGCAACAGGCAACTTTGGTGGTATCACCGCTATGCCGATGGTTGATGGCTATGTTTCTCGCGAAAGTTTCGATGAGGCTGCTCTCGACGGCACACTTGCTGATGTTCCTTATATGATGGGTTACACACTCGACGATATGGGCGATATGTCAGGTGGCATTGCCGCATTTGGCTTAAACCGCGACAGCGTTGGCAACAAATGCTATGTTTATGAATTTGCCCGTCCATTGCCTGACGACGGCTCACACCCTGAAGTTACTCAACGTCTGAAAGGTGCTTTCCACTCGTCTGACCTGTGGTTTGTATTTAAATCACTCAAACATTGCTGGCGTCCTTGGACTCAAGGTGACTGGGACCTTTCAGAGAAGATGCTGACCGCTTGG
>JAGCNL010000077.1 GCA_017645945.1 Salinivirgaceae bacterium | reverse complement strand
TTGGCGGTGATGTATTCGGCCAGAGTCTTCACCGAATAGAAAATCTCTTTTCCCTGTGCGGGATTCTCGATTTTGATGCCGTAGTTGCGCTCCAGAATCAGGATAATCTCCAGTGCGTCAATCGAATCCAGTCCCAGACCGCCGTCGCCGAAAAGTGGTGCCTCGGCATCGATGTCGGCCGGTGTTGTTTCCTCAAGATTCAGTTCGGCAATCAGTTCGCCTTTCAGTTTTTCAATCAATTCTTCCATAGTTCGGATGTATTATATTGTCATTTAAATAGTTATCAAATTTCAACCGTCGGTGCCAAAAGTTTTCGCCGGCAATTTATTCATTTTTGCGCTTTCGCGATTTCTGTCGTTATTTTTCCGTGCTTTCAGCGGAATTATCGCCGTCAGTTTGTTTTGGTTTCGATGGCTTGCGCCGACGCTTGCGTGGTTCCGAGCTTTCGGCTGCCTCCACGATTTCGCCCGCGTCGCTCTTATTTCCTTTATAGCCAGTGTTTTCCATCAGATTGAGATTCACTCTGTAGCGCGTTCCAATCAGCTCGCACCAGCCGGTGATGCAGTAGTGCAGGTTCTGGCGCTCCATCGCCTTCTCAATGTATTTCATTGTCCTTTCGCTCTCGTGCCCCTCGCTGATGAAGAAGGTGTTTTCGCCCTTGATTTTGTAGTGGATGCAGATTTCGCCCACCACCACGTTCGGTAGCGTGTAGACAAACACCGATGGGCTGGCCATTGCGTCGCCCTGTTCGCTGATGATTCGCTCGTGGTCGAGGTCGGTGTCGAGTGAGCCAACGGAATTCATCATGATGATGCCCATCTCCTCGGGGTCAAACTCCACTCCGTTAAGCAGATAGCCAGCGGCCACGTAGCCCAGCTTGCAGAGGTTGTCCATTTTGTAGAACTTCTGATTTTCGTCGCCGAGTTTTTTGAACGCCTCACGGATGAACGTTCCGTATTCGGTTGATTTCGAGGTAAAAACAATTCGCTTGCCGACTTTTATCTGTGAGTTGACAACCGAAATTGAGCGGATGCTCCGCACGGTTGCCGGCTGCGTCTCAAGTTCAGGTTTGGCGTATCGCGGAAGCGAGAGAACGATGGCGGCGTTGCAGCCTCCGAACCCCGATGCTGTTTTCACGCAGTGGCGCATCTTTTTGATACTCTGATGCTCAGCCGATACTTTGAGCGGCATTGGTGTGCCAGGTTTCTCGTAACCCATTGTGCCGAAGATGGTTCCCATCCGCAGCTCGTGGGCGCAGACAATGGCCTCGATGATGCCCGACGCGCCTAGCGTGTGTCCGAAATACGGCTTCAGGCTCTGCACGGGGCAGTTCTGCAGTTCGGCCAGCGTCACGGCTTTCGACTCCATCTCGTCGTTGTAGACGGTGGCGGTGCCGTGGGTATTCACGAAACTGATGTCGGCGGACTCCACTCCAGCCTCACGCATTGCTCCGCGGATGGCCAGGTTCAGCTCGTAGCCCGTGCGCGACGGCCCTGAGATGTGGTTGGCGTCGTTGCTGATGGCGCCTCCGGCAAGCACAACGCTGTTTTCGTCGTGGTTGGGCGACAGAAGCACGGCACCTGCGCCCTCGCCAAGGTTCAGCCCGTCGCGGCGCGCATCGAAAGGCACGCAACGTTTTGAGCTCAGCGATTTGAACGATTTGAAACCGCTGGTAATGAAGTGGGTAAGCACGTCGCAGCCTGCCACAATCACACTCTCGAACACCCCAGCCTCAATGAGCCGTTTGCCAATAATCAATGCTGAAAGTCCTGAAATACAAGCGTTTGACACGATAATTGGGCGGTTGGCGGCGCTAAAGTAGCGCCCGATGCGGTCCGATGTTTTCCAAAGCGACACGCGCCCGTCCTGCGATTCAACGGTGTGGTCAATCAGCACTGAATTTCCTTTAGTGGTTGAAATAACAATGCCTACCGTCTTGTCTTCCAAATCGATATGACTTTGGTCGAGAATGTCGGTGATGGCCATTATCACCAGCCTTTCGAATTTGGTGTATTGCGATTCCAGGTCGAGAATTTTCGACTCGAGACGGATTGAGTGGTCGTGAAACTCCGACATCATCATCGGCGTGTCCGACACATCGGAGGTGGTATGGTTTGAAAGTCCGCTTCGATATGAGCAAAGCGCCGCAAGGTTTTCCTGCGTGCCGAATCCTATCGGCGTTACAATCGAGTCGGCATTTATGTAAATCTTCATATAGTGTACACTATCGTTTTAGGTATCAGTCTTTTATCCAGCGTTTCTGCCATTCGGCGTAGAATGGTGGGTTGTTCAGTTCAAGTTCGCGGGTTTTGGCGTTCACAAACACCTGAATCGAGCTGCCGGTGGCGGCCACAGTGTTGTCTGACGCGCGGTAGATGGTGTAGTCGAAAACAATCTTCGCGGCGGCTGTGCGTATGTAGCGCGTCTCGATTATGGCCTCCTCACCAAACGTGAGCGACTGCTTGTACTGGCAGTTCAGCTCGACCATTGGGGCCAGAAAGCCGCTGTTGAATATGTCCATATATTTCAGGCCGTCGTAGTGCTTGCCAAACGACTCGCGCCCATCCTCAAAGTAGCGGATGTACTCGCCGTGCCACACCACCATCATTGCGTCAACCTCGCTGAACCTTACGGTGATGGTCTTACGGTCAACAAGAACGGCTTCGCGTATTTTGTTTTTTGTCTTCATCTTCAACAAGTTACTCTGTCTGCAAAAAGATTTTCATTCGGCATTCGGCCACTGTTCCGTCGTTGTCTTCGGTCTTCGCCGATATGAGCGACAGTCCGCCCAGCTCTTGCATCACGCTGATGGATGTAGTCAACTGGCTGCCGACTTTAGGCAAATGGCTGATTGTCATCTTGTCAACTGATCCGATGAAACCCAGTGGCATAGCCTCGCCGCGCTGCGTGAAAATGTAGCCTACACGTGCTGCTGCCGACTGCGCGATGTGCTCAACAATGCCAGGCTCGCGCAACCGACCGTCCTTGCAGAAGATGTTGCTCTCGCCGACTGTCAGTCCGGAACGCGACACCCCATCCTCAATGCCATAAAAGGCATCCACCATCACCATTGGCGGGCGCTGCGGAATGAGGTCTAAGATGTTGGAATAAACCGAATCGTTTTGCACGTCGAAAATTTTTTGTGCGCAAAACTACTAAATTATTGGATAAACGTTGAACAGGATAATTGGCAAAGTCAATCAGGCTTATGCCCCAAAAACATCATTATAGTAATGCATAGGGATAATTACCTATTGACAAATCAAATGTTTGATGGTACTTTCACCGCGCAATTTGCAAAACAACACTTTTAACAACATTTATTTTTAAACGATTATGAAAAAGGTTTTCTTTTCTTTATTGAGCCTGATGCTTGCTGGGCAGGTGTGGGCAACAGAATTCACCAGCGGAGGTTTGAAATTCACCGTGACTGACGCGGGGAAAAAAGAAGTTTCGGTGAGCATGGCTTCTAATAAGCCAGCCGGCGTGCTCGAATTACCGTCGACGGTGACTAACAATGGAATTACTTATTCTGTTACTAGCATTCCCGACGGAGCGTTTGAGGATTGCCGAGAGCTGACATCGGTAACTATTCCTGGTTCGGTTAAAAGCATCGGCAACTATGCGTTCAGTATGTGTATGGACATGACCGAGGTAGCCATTCCTGGTTCAGTCAAAACCATAGGCAACGAAGCTTTCCGCAGTTGTAACTTGAAAACGTTGATAATTCCAGAAGGCGTTACCACAATTGGTGATTATGCGTTTTATGGTTGCTACTATCTTGCGGATTTAACTATTTCCAACACGGTTACGAGCATAGGTGAACACGCGTTCAGTGATTGCTATGGGCTTAAATCGGTGATTATTCCCAATTCGGTTACGAGCATCGGAGGATATGCATTTTGTGGCTGCAACAGCATAGTTTCAATAACGGTCCCTAATTCGGTCGCTACCATTGGTGATGCGGCATTTTCTCTCATCAAAAACGTTATTTATTCTGGAAAGGCAACAGGCAGTCCGTGGGGGGCATACTACGTTAATGCAATAATTGATGTTAATGGTTTTGTCTTTGCCGACAGCAGCAAAACCACTCTTACTGGATATATGGGCGATGGTGGAGAAGTAACAATTCCAAATACTGTGAGCAGCATTGGCGATGGCGCTTTTTGGAACACTTATGGTAACAAATTAACTTCGGTGACTATTCCAAATTCTGTTACCCGCATCGGCAATAATGCATTTTGCGGTTGCGAATATCTGACCTCTGTTAACCTTCCTAATTCTATTACAAGCATCGGCAGCGAAGCGTTTAGCGGTTGCGCCATTACTTCGGTAGTCATTCCTGAGTCAGTTGACAGTATCAGACGTGAGACATTCTGGAACTGCCAGAAACTGACGTCAGTAACCATTCCGAATACGGTTAAAGGCATTGGAAACGATGCATTTTGGGGGTGTCGCAGCTTGACATCAATCACTATTCCCGATTCAATTACTATAATCAATGAAGGTGTGTTTGAAGGGTGCGTCAGCTTGGCATCGGTAACTTTTGGCAAATCAGTAAAGGAAATAGGCTATGCTGCATTTTCTGAATGTGGGTTGGAATCAATTGCTTTTCCTAGTTCAATTGAGACCATTGGCGGTGCGGCATTTTCTCTTTGTAAGAATCTGAAATCAATAAACCTCCCGAAGACGATTAAAAGCATTGGCCATCAGGCATTCGATTTCTGCGAAAATCTTGACACACTGATTTACAACACCGACGCCATTGGTGATGTTTTCCAAGGAACTTCATTTAAGGTAATAATTGTTGGCGATGATATTACAAGTATTGGTGCTCACGCATTCGAGAATTGTGGAAAACTTACAGATGTAAGTATCTCGAATTCGGTTAAAAGCATTGGTGCAAGTGCGTTCGCAGGATGTACTAAGCTGAAAAAAGCTGAGTATGCCAACGTTGCAAGTCTATGCGGAATGAAATTCGACAACGTTTATGCCAATCCGTTGTACTACGCCAAACATCTTTATGTTGATGGTGATGAAGTTATCGACTTGGTGATACCAGATTCACTAACAAGCATTAACGAAAACACATTCATAAACTGCGGCAGCCTGAAATCGGTTAAGTTGCCCGAATCTGTCAAAACTATTGGCTACGACGCGTTTGTGGGCTGCGAAGGGTTGACAAAAGCTGAATTTGCCAGCATCGAGAGTCTGTGCGGGATGAAATTCGGCAACGTCAAAGCCAACCCTTTGTATTATGCAAAGCATCTATTCATTAATGGCGCTGAGGTTACCGGTTTGGAGATACCTAATACAGTATCAAGCATTTGTGAAAACGCCTTTGTGAATTGTGGCAGTCTGAAAACGGTCAAGATGCCCGAATCGGTTAAAATGGTTGGCAACGATGCTTTCTTGGAATGTACAGGTCTCACAAAAGCCGAGTTTGCAAGCATTGAGAGTCTGTGCGGAATAGCGTTCGGCAATGCCACAGCCAATCCGTTGTACTATGCCAAACATCTGTATATCAATGGTGCTGAGGTTTTTGATTTGGAATTTTCCAATTCACAAACAAGCATTTGCGATTATGCATTCGTAAATTGTGAAAGTCTTAAAACGGTTAAGATACCCGAATCGGTTAAAACTATTGGCAATGATGCGTTCTTTAACTGCTCAGGTCTCACAAAAGCTGAATTTGCAAGTATCGAGAGTCTATGCGGCATGCAATTCGGCACTACGTACGCCAATCCTTTATACTGTGCTAAACATCTCTATATCAATGGTGCCAAAGTTACCGATTTGACAATACCCAGTTCTGTGAAGAACATCAACTTTGCAGCCTTTTACGGTTGCGACGGACTGCAATCAGTCACCATTCCCAATTCAGTGACAAGCATTGACGATTGGGCGTTTGCAAGTTGCGTTGGTATTAAAACGGTAACCATTCCGAGCAGTGTTACCACAATTGGTTATGATGCATTTGCAAATTGCACTGCCACAATATATTGCGAGGTCAAAGAAGTGCCTGGAGGTTGGAACAGAAATTGGGATGGCAAGAATTATGAAGGTGAAGTTATTTTTAACTCCACTGGCCCAAAAACCGCCATCAACGAATCAGCCGCTAACGCTGTGAACATCTACGCTTACGGCAAAACCATTGTGGCTGAGAACGCTACGGATGGAATCCGCGTTTATGATGTGATGGGCAGATTGGTTGGCGAAGGAGTGTCGAAAATTACCGTTGAGGGCACGGGCGTTTACATTGTGAAGGCGGGCAGCGTTACAAAACGCTTGATGATAAAATAATTGATTGATAATTAATTATCGAATAATTGTAGGGGTGGAAGAATTATCCGCCCCTACTATTTTTGTAAAAATCACCAAGCTTTCCAAAATCTTTTCTGCAAAAGCCTAATTCCCATATTTTTCCACCTTTGCACCTCTATAAATAAAAGAAAATTACTGAATTATGTACGAATACATTCAAGGGCGGATTGCGGAACTGACGCCGACGTATGTTGTCATCGACAACGGCTGGCAACAACCCCGCTGTTTTTTATAAATCGCGTTTTACTTTAAAAAATTGATATTTCAACCCGATTGTCACGGTGTGAATTGTACCGTTTTTGAATTGCGGCGAATCGAATTTCGCTGACATATAAGTGTAGCGGATTGTTGGAAATAAAATATGTACGTTAATCTTTCCTTCCTGATATATCTTATAGTTGTTTGGATATTCGCGGCAGAGTTCAACTCCTATCACTGGCTGCACGTGCGCACTGTTTATCTCGGAATCTCGCAATTTTGTATCTCCCTTTATGCTTCTGGCGTCGGGATATAGAGTTACCCAGCCCGCGCCAAAAGTCGGGGTTGCCACAAGCCGGTATGGCAACCTGATTTTGTTTCCCACGCTGATACCCAAAAACATATTCTTGGTTCTTCCGTCTTTCATTATCGCATCGCCGAAATTAATATCTTCATTCGCCATGCCGTAAAGGAACCCCGTCTCGCCGTTCAACACGAAATTGTGGAATGTCAGACCCAAATACATATTCATTGCAAAGTCGTTGTTCAGCAATTTGCCTATTTTGCTGGAGTAGAATGCCCCTCCACACGAAAAACCGAATTCGATTGAAGGCCCGATGTTTTTATACTTGTGTCGGAGCAGATGCCTCACAAACGCCTCGTGCTCGCTCATTGGGTGGAGTTCAAGATACTCGTCGCTGGCATCGTTCATTATTTCGACCGATTGATTACCCGGATTCTCGAAAAGGTTAATGAACAGCAGCAGAAAATCGCGGTGGCTGTCGTTGAGCGATTCGTCGTTCTCAATGTCTTGCCAGTAAAAGTCGAAGTCTACTTGAATGGAATCGGCCAGCAATGGGGACAAATCGTAGCGGAAGTGGTTGTCTTGATGTTGATATTGCTCAATAGAGAGTGAGTCGAGAACCATTTCGGTGGCAGCTAATTGGTATTTGTGCAACCAGATGGCTAACAGCCACATCTCGCCTTGCGACAGGACTTCAAGTTTGTCGTTTTCAAATTCGGTGCGGGCATAGAACATCAGCTCCTCGGCTTTGGCGCGTTCGTTGCAGATGATGGACCAAAAAATGCGGTCACGGCATTTCTCTATCATCTCGGTTTTCGACGGGGGAGTTGTCAGGTATTGGCGCATTACGGCGGTATCAACCTGTGCGTTAGTAAATTGCCAACCGACTGCCGCAATAATTACAATTATTAGCTTTCTCATAAACACGTTTTGCCTTGCAAAGGCCGAATTTCGCTACCAACGATAGCTGTTTCAAAAAATCGATTTTCCAAAGATAAAATTTATATTGGTTGGAGGTGAGATATGAGCGTGCAATTTGCTAATCTCACGGCTCTTTCTTTTATAATTATCACTGAAATGGAACAAATTTAACTAATTGTTTAACAATTAAATGCCGTAAGCGGCTGACAAATTCAACGAATCCGTATTTACCCAAAGAGCTATTACATATTTTTCTACCTTTGCATCTCTATAAAATAAAAGAAAATTACTGAATTATGTACGAATACATTCAAGGGCGGATTGCGGAACTGACACCGACGTATGTTGTCATCGACAACGGCGGCATCGGCTACATGATTCTCATTTCGCTTAATACATACACCGCGCTTTCGGGCAAAGAACAGGCCATCATTTTCCTGCATCACATTGTGCGCGAGGACGCTCAACTTTTCTACGGATTCGCGTCGAAGACAGAGCGCGAGGTGTTCCGTCTGCTGCTCACCGTCTCGGGTGTGGGTGCGGGCACGGCGCGGATGATTCTATCGTCGCTGAGTGCCAGTGAGTTACGCGATGCTGTGCTTACGGGTAATGTCAACATAATCAAGGGTGTGAAGGGAGTTGGATTGAAAACGGCTGAGCGCGTGATTGTTGATTTGAAGGACAAAATCGGAAAGACCGAAGCAAACACTGATTTTTTGTTCGCTCAAAGCAATACAAACCGCGAAGAAGCGTTATCTGCTTTAGTCGCTTTGGGTTTCCAAAAGAACCTTGTGGAGAAACTGCTCGACAAGCTGCTTAAGGAAGACCCGACGATGAAGGTTGAGGATATGGTGAAGAAAGCCTTAAAATCCATATAAAACATTGGACGGCAGGCAAATGCGGCCGTCTTGTTGAAAAGAGTCACGAATGGGGAAAAAGCAAAGAGTCCCATATAGTTTTTTCAGATGAGGTCGATGTACGGAACAAAGTTGTGTGCGTTGATAGCGGCATTTGTCATGCTTGCCGCTAATGTCAGTGCACAGCAGACAGGCGACACGGCCGCGCCGCGCTACCGCATTGCCAGGCCGCCGCGCACGCCGTATGAGCCGGTGCGTCCTGCATCGAACATCGGACTGAAAGACCCGTCGAACTTCTCAAACGAGGTTGAGTATGACGAGGAGACTGATCAATACATTATCCATCAGAAAGTTGGAGGCGTGGATGTGAGGCCGCCGTTCACCATGTCGCGTGAGGAGTATGGCGACTATGACGTGAACAACTCGCTGAAAAACTACTGGCGCCAGCGTTACCGCAACGAGAGTTTCGAGCGCCAGGGCGGCTCGCTCACCAAGTTCAATGTTGATAATGAGCTGTTTGAGACCATTTTCGGCAGCAATGTCATCGACATTAAGCCGCAAGGAACGGCATCGCTCAAATTCGGCTTGAAAATCACCAACACTGAGAACCCCAACATTGCGCAATCACTGCGTCGGCAGACCATTTTCGACTTCAAGGAGAATATCCAGATGAGCGTTGCAGGAAAAATCGGCGACAATCTAGAGATGAAAATCAGCTATGACACTGAGTCACAGTTCGATTTTGACAATACCATCAACCTGAAATTCCAAGGCAAGGAGGACGACATCATCCAGAAGATTGAGGCTGGAAACGTATCGCTGCCGCTCTCAACATCGCTCATCACGGGTAGTCAGAGCCTTTTCGGTATACTTACTGAACTGAAATTCGGCAAGTTATACGTATCCACAGTCATCTCGCAGCAGAAAGGCGAGTCGAAGACCATCACCACGCAGGGCGGTGCGCAGGTGAGCCAGTTCGATGTGTCGGCTGTGGATTACGACAAGAACCGCCACTTCTTCCTTTCGCACTTCTTCCGCTCGCAGTACGACAGGGCTCTGAAGCAGTTGCCGCTGATTGTCACAAGCGTGCAGATTACGAAGGTTGAGGTGTGGGTGACCAACACCAAACGCTCGACCGAAAACGCTCATAACATCGTGGCTTTCATGGATTTGGGCGAGGAACGCGAGGAATATCAGATGTATAACCGCAAGGACCGCGCCGTGCTGAATCCGAACATCGGATTCATGGGCAACAGCGCGCCCGACAACAACGCCAACACTCTCTACAGGCAGATTCTGGGCGTGCCCAACGTGCGCAACATCGACCAGGTGACAAAGGCTCTGGCCGACGAAGGTCTGGCTGGCGCCCGCGACTACGAGAAGGTTGAGTACGCACGCAAACTGAACAGCAACGAGTACACGGTGAACACGCAGTTGGGCTACGTCACGCTGAACTCGGCTCTGAACGGTGACGAGATTCTGGCCGTGGCCTTCGAGTACACCGTCGACGGCGTCAGTTACAAGGTGGGTGAGTTCACAAGCGACGGTATCACCAACCCCGACAACTTGATTGTCAAACTGTTGAAGGGCAGCAACTTCACACCAAAATACCCCAACTGGGACCTGATGATGAAGAACGTTTATTCGCTCGACGCCTATCAGTTGAACTCTAACGATTTTGTGCTCGAGGTTGAATATTACAACAACAAATCGCGGGTGCGGAAACTATCGAACGCCTTCCTGAGCGAGGAAATCAAGAACACCAAACTGCTGAATCTGATGGGTTTGGACAACTTGAACAATAAAAACGACTATGTTGAAGGTGGCAACGGCTATTTCGACTTTATTCCTGGCGTGACGGTGAACACCACCAACGGCCGCGTCTATTTCCCTGTGGTTGAGCCTTTTGGTGGCCACTTGCACGACACTCTGGGCGGCGACCTTCAGTCGAAAGACTTTGTTTTTCAGGAACTTTACGACTCAACGCAATACAAGGCTCTGCAGATGACATCGAAGAGCAAATTCTACCTGCACGGCTCATACAAATCGTCGGGCGGGTCGGAAATATCACTCAACTCGTTCAACATCCCGCAAGGCTCGGTGGTGGTGACGGCTGGCGGCATAACTCTCACAGAGAATGTCGATTACACAGTCGATTACAGCATGGGCCGCGTGAAAATCATCAACGAGAGTTATCTGGTTTCGGGCACGCCAATCAAGGTTTCGCTCGAGAGCAACTCAACGTTCAGCCTGATGGAAAAAACGCTGCTGGGCACGCATTTGGACTATCGCTTCAGCGACCGCTTCAACCTGGGTGCCACCGTGATGCACCTGAACGAGAAACCCACCACCACAAAGGTGAACGTGGGCGAGGACCCCATCTCGAACACCATCTGGGGCCTGAACGGCTCGTATGAAGTTGAGTTGCCGCTGCTCACCAAATTCCTTGACTGGCTGCCACTTATCGAGACGAAAGAGAAATCGACAATGTCGCTGCAGGGCGAATACGCGCAATTGGTGCCAGGCCACAACCGCAGGGCTGTGGGCAAGTCGGGTGAGGTATATATCGATGACTTTGAGAGCAGCGAGTCGAGTTACGACATGACCAACCGCGAGGCCTGGACTCTGGCCAGCATCCCGCAAGGCAACATTTTCCGCGAGGCCGACCTTTTCAACAATATCGAATCGGGTTACAACCGCGCCAAGATTGCATGGTACAAGATTGACCCGCTGATGTTCCAGGCCAGCTCGCCGGTGTCGAAGGCAGAGCAGTCGCGGCTGAATGCCTACCGCGTGCCGGAACTGAACATCTATCCTAACCGCGACCAGTCGTCAGGCGACGCCATCTATCTGACAACCTTCGATGTGGCCTTCGACCCGACCATCCGCGGACCATACAACTACAGCACCGGCGACTACGACCGCACAGGTCACTTCCGCAATCCGCAGGACAAGTGGGGCGGCATTATGCGCGAGACAACCACCAAAAACTTCGAGACATCGAACATCGAGTACCTTGAGTTCTGGATGATGGACCCGTTTGTTGAGGAGGATTCGCTCAACCCTGGCGGCCAGCTCTATTTCAACTTCGGTAACATCTCAGAGGACGTGCTGAAAGACAGCCGGAAAAGTTACGAGAACGGTCTGCCGACCAACTATCCGCCTTCCCCATCGGAGTATGACGAGACGGCGTGGGGACGTGTGCCGGCCGTGCAGAAGAGCAACATCAGCTTTGTGAACGAGGAGAGCCAGCGCCGCTATCAGGATGTGGGTCTCGACGGATTGAGCAGTTCATCGTTCTCGGGCGGCCCGTCGGACGAGCAGGTGTTCTTCTCAACCTATCTCGACCAACTTGAGGGTGTTCTGGACCCCGATGTCTTCCGTGAGTTCCGCGCTGACCCTTCGGGCGATGATTATCACTACTTTAAGGGCGGTGATTACGATGAGGCTGGCTACGGAATCGTTGACCGCTACATGAACTACAACAACCCAGAAGGCAACTCGCCAGTGAGCACAGGCGCCACATCGACCTATGCCACTTCGAAGCCTGATGTTGAGGATATTAACGGCGATTACACGTTGAGTGAGGGCGAGTCGTACTTCCAGTACCGAGTGGACCTGAACCGTGACAACATGGTGGTTGGCTCGAACTACATTGTAGACGAGCGCAATGTTACCAACTCGCTGCCAAGCGGCGAGCGCAAGGCCGTGAAATGGTATTTGTTCCGCATCCCGCTGAACTCGCATTCGCGCCAGCAAGTGGGTGATATCGAAGATTTTACGTCAATCCGCTTTATGCGTATGTTCCTTCACGGATGGCAGCAGAAAGTGGTTTTGCGTTTTGCCACTCTCGACCTTGTGAAAGGCGATTGGTTCACCTACGACTACGACCTGAAGGCTGGCAATGAGGCACTTCTGTCGAACAACGAGAACAACGACGAGTCGGCAGCATCGTTCAGCATATCGACAGTGAACATTGAGGAGAACGGCAGCCGCGCACCAGTGAACTACCTGCTGCCGGTTGGAGTGACACGCGAGCAGGACCCGTCGCAGACGCAACTTGTGGAACTCAACGAGCAGAGTATGACGATGAAGGTGACAGGTTTGGGCGACGGTTACTCGAAAGCCGTTTACAAAACGATGAACCTTGACATGCGTAACTATGAGAAACTCAAGATGTTCATCCATGCTGAGGCTGTTGGCGACGAGTCATCGCTGAGCGACGATGAGATAACTTGCTTCATCCGCATCGGACAGGATTACACCGAGAACTACTACGAATACGAGGTGCCGCTGAAGGTGACACCGTGGTGGACATCGCGCCCGTACCCCGACAACAACGACAACCGCCGTCTGGTTTGGCCTGACGAGAACAGCATGGAAATTGTTTTCAGCGAGTTGGTTGATGCAAAACTTGAGCGCAATGCCGAGATAAAATCGGGCAATCCGTCGGTATCGCAGACCATGCCTTACGTGGTGACAACGGGCAGCGGCCGTACCAAACGCAAGATAACCGTGATGGGTAACCCGAACATCGCCATTGTGAAATCGCTGATGATTGGCGTTCGCAACCCGCTGCAGAAAGACAATGTGTTCACCAATGCCGACGATGGTCAGGCAAAATCAGCTGAGATTTGGGTTAATGAGCTGAGACTCACTGACTTCAATGAGAGTGGCGGTTGGGCGGCTCAGGGCGCTGTGAACATCAAGATGGCCGATTTGGGTAACGTGAACGTGGCAGGAAGCACCACGCAGGCAGGTTTCGGCTCTATCGAGCAATCGACTTCGGAACGTTCGATGGAACAGACAAACTCTGTGGATGTGGCCGCCAACGTTGAGTTGGGCAAACTGTTCCCGAAAGACGCCAACGTGCGAATCCCGATGTTTATGAGTTACTCGCGCATGGCTGTCAATCCTGAATACAATCCGTTCGACCCCGATGTGAAGATTAAAGAAGGCACCAAAGGCCTGTCGCGCTCTGAACGCAAGGACTATATGGATGGTATTCAAGATCTTACGGAGCGCCGAAGCATCAGTTTCACCAATGTTGGCGTTGGTCAGCGGGCAAAGAAGAAACAGACATCGAAGGCCGACGAAGAGAATATGACGGAACGCCAGAAGAAGCGTAAGGCGAAGAAAAGCAAAAGCTCGAACAAAACGCACTTCTACTCGCCATCGAACTTGAGTGCAAGCTATGCTTACGTTGAGGAGAAACATTCCGACTACAGCGTAAAATACGACAACACCACAACGCACAGTGGCTCATTGAATTACACTTTCAACAACCAGCCGAAGGCCATCGAGCCGTTCAAGAAATCTAAACTGCTCAAAAAGCCGTATCTGCGAATTGTTGGCGATATGAATTTCTATCTGGCACCAGCCCAGATAGCTTGGCGCACGGGCATGAAACGGCAGTACAACGAGACCAAGCTGCGCAACATCAGCATGGGCATGACATCGGGTGGCGAGGAGTACACACCGACGTGCGACAAATCGTTCGATTGGGAGCGCGAGTTCAGCATCAAATACAACCTGTCGAAGGGTATCAAGTTCACATGGATGATGAACACCATGACGATTATTGAGGAGCCCGCAGGATTGATTGACAAGACAAACCGCACTGAGTATGAGCAGTTTAAGAAAGATGTTTGGGAGTCGATTATGGAAGGCGGTCTGGCTAAGGAGCACAACCAGAAGTTCACGGCATCGTACACCGTGCCCATCAACAAAATTCCGCTTCTGAACTGGACATCGCTCACTGCGCGCTACGCATCGACCTATCAGTGGGACCGCGGCCCCGAGGTGAAGGACTCGTCGCTCTACACGGGCAACATGATTGGCAATACCAACCAGATAAACATCAACGCGCAGGGCAATCTCGAGAATCTCTACAAGAAAGTCAAGCCGCTTGATGAGTTGACAAAGAAATACAAGCAGACGCGCGACAAGCGCCTTGCCCAGAAATCGGAAACTGTGAAGGCCACCAAAGAAGGATTCAAGGCCAAAAAAGGCACTTCCAAAGTGATAAGCCACAACCTGCGCACATCGCAAGACATTGCGGTGAAGGTGACGGTTGGCGGAAAAGATGTGAAATCGACCTTCGAAGTGATGAATGACAATCGCGTGAAAGTGACTGTCGATGAGGATGTTGACGGTGCTGTGGTGACTGTCACTGGCAAGCGGATGACGCAGGATTCGCCTGCCCGCCGTGTCATGGAAGGCGTAGGACTAGCTGTCATCGGATTCAAAAACGTGTCATTTGCCTACACCGAGTCGAATGCCATGACGCTCGAAGGCTACACGCCGAACTACAGTTTTGCCGAACTGCGCAAAACGCCAGGTCTGGCCTTCATCTTTGGATATCAGGACACCGCTTTTGCTGAGCGCGAAGCACGCCGCGGCCATCTTATCGACAACATCAACCTGATTCAGCCGTTCCTGACATCGAACCAGCGCCGCGTTGACATCAAGGCAACCTATCAGCCCGTGAAGGCTCTCAAAATCGACTTTACAGGCCAGCGCACCATCACCAAAAAAACAAGCGAATACTACCTGATGGGCAACTACGACGCCAAACACGACCAGTACGATGTCTATCGCTCAACGCGCATGGAATCAGGCGCTTACAACGTGACGGTATGGACGCTCAACACAGCTTTCGGCGACCGACCGACCGAGAAAAGCACGCAATCGAAAGCGTTTGAGGAATACCGCCGCAATCTTTACAAATTTGCATGGGAAGAGGCTAAAATGCGTCGCGGTCATGAGCCGTCGGGATTCGGTGCCTACGAGCCTGTGGGCGAATCGGACTCGATAATGCCCGCTGGATATTCTATTTCGAACCCGGATATTGCAGTGCCAGCCTTCTTGGCCGCCTACACTGGCCGCAACAACGGTCGGGACTTCACCACATGGAAAAACTTCCGTCCCGGATGGAAAGTCAAATGGGATGGCCTGACAGCCTATAAGCCTATCAGTAAGAAAGTTAAGACCGTATCGCTCTCACACGGTTACCAGAGTACCTTCAGCGTGGGCTCGTTCATGAGCAGCAAGGGTTACAACTACGAGCAGGCGCGGTTGGAGGAATTTGGCAACATGTCGTGGTCAGTGGCCGAAGTAGGCGATGGCGGACTGTTTGTGCCTTACTACGACATCACATCGTTCTCGATAACCGAGGCTTTCACGCCGTTGTTCGGAGTTGATGTCACATGGCTGAACAGCCTGAGTTCGCGACTTGAGTATAAACGCAGCCGCACTATGACTATGAACCTGACTAACAGCCAGATGCTTGAACTTTACAAGCGCGAGTACGTGATTGGCGCCGGCTATCGAATCCAGGACCTTGTGCTGCCGTTCAAAAACCGCAGGGGCGAGCAGTTTGTGAGCGACTGCAATCTGCGTGCCGACTTCACCATCAGCGACAACATTACCGTCACCCGCGACCTTCTGTTGCGCAACGACGAAATCACATCGGGCCAGCTGGGCCTCTCGATGAACCTCTCGGCCGAATACGAACTCAACGACAAGGTGACGCTGCGGCTCTACTACGACTACGACCTGATGAGCCCAAAAACCACCAACTCGTACAAGAACACTACGGCTGAATTCGGCTTTGAGTTGAAATTCTCACTCTCAAAACTTTAGCAGATGAGATGGCGGCTTTCGACAACCGGTTTAGTCTTTCGGTTTTGCCTTTCGGCGACGACCGCCTTGCTATGCCTGAACGCCACCGCTCAGCCCGTTTATGAGTTTGCCGCCATACCTGCTTCGGCTCGCGTAGCTGCGTTGGGAGGTGTGCCTTTGGCCATCACAGAGCCCGATTTGGGCATTGCCGCAACTAATCCTACATTTCTGCCATACATTGAGAATCAGAAGGCTACAGTTGATTTTGTTGACTATATTGCCGATATTTCAATCGGTCATGCGTCGTACTGTTTCCAGAACAGTCATGTGTCTGGCACAATGGCCGTTGGAATCCAATACCTGAACGGCGGCAAGAACACTCGCTACGACATTTATGGCAACGAGGCGGGTTCGTTCTCAACCAACGAGTACGCATTTCATCTGTCGTACGGACGCCGCTTCGACTCGTGCTTTGCCATTGGCGCAACGCTGAAGCCTATTCTGTCGAACGTTGCAGGATATACGTCGTTTGGTTTGCTGACCGATATTTCTGCCAGTTACACCTTTAATGAGGGCCGCACAGCAGCGTCGGCGCTATTGCGGAATGCAGGCTCGCAAATCACCGCCTACGATGAACACTACGGTCGCGTGCCGTTCGAAGCGTTGGTATCGTTCAGCCATCAGTTGGAGCATGCTCCTTTCCGCTTGTCGTTGGTGCTGCAGCAGTTGCAGAAACCCCGCCTGAACGCTGATAGCAAGAACAGCTCTGAGCCAGGTTCCGAAGTTGAGCACGACAACATCACGCTGCCATCGCTTGCTGATAACATCCTGCGTCACTGTGTTTTCGGCCTTGAAGCCTTCCCTGGAAAACAGTTCAACGTGCGTGTGGGTTTCAACTACAAGCGCCGCCAGGAACTTAAACTGAAAGACGCGCCTGGCATGGCAGGAATGTCGTTAGGGTTCGGTCTGCGCCTGAAGCGTTTCTGCGTTGAGTACGCCCATGCCCGCTACACCCAGGCAGGTGCATCGAACCATTTCTCGGTGGCCTTGAATGTGCGGTAGAACGGGCCGAAACGCCGAAATAAAAAAATTGTGCTCATTTAGTTTGTTAATGAAAGCCAAATTCATACTTTTGCACCGCTTTGTGAAAAGCTCGTTCAGCACAGAACACTTTGGAGAGGTGGGTGAGTGGCTGAAACCAACAGTTTGCTAAACTGTCGTACGCGATTAGTGTACCACGAGTTCGAATCTCGTCCTCTCCGCTAGGCCGCCTTAACCAAGGCGGTTTTTTTGTGGCCGAAACTAAACTGATAACGATATGGAACTTACAATCAATCAGGCGCAGCAGCAAGTTGACGAGTGGATAAAGACCTACGGAGTTCGCTATTTCAGCGAGTTGACAAACATGGTGCTTCTCACCGAAGAGGTGGGCGAGTTGGCGCGCATTGTGGCGCGGACTTACGGCGAGCAGTCGTCGAAGGAGAGCGACCTGAATAAAAATCTAGCCGATGAAATGGCAGATGTGCTTTGGGTGCTTATCTGCCTTGCCAACCAAACTGGCGTAAACCTGACAGAGGCTTTTGCCCGCAACATCGAGAAGAAAACTCTCCGCGACAGCCAGCGGCACACCAATAATCCGAAACTGCAGTGATGGGAATTAGAGGAATTTATTCAATTTTCCATTCAGTTTCGTCTCCGCAAATATTCCGTATCTTAAGTCGTAATGGTTTCTTCTCGCTGTTGATTGTTCCGTTCCAAAAAGTCTTTGTTTTCTTACCATTCACAATCACGTAACCGTTTTTGTCAATCTTAATTTCGCTGTCGCTATGCCATTCGCCTTCGGCAGCGGTGCAGTCCACTGACAGAAACTCGATGAGTTCTAATCCGTCTTGGCTTATTTCTATGGGTTTGAACGTGCCTTTTTTGTCGTTGACAAATGCTTTTTTGTTGTAGTCATCAATTTTATGCATTACTCGGTCACTAATATATTTGTTAACCTCAACAACATATCCTTCTGTCTCTACTTTCTGCCCCATTAACTCTTGTGTGGCTTTTTTGCATTCAAACTCTGCGTAATCTTCAATCACCACATCGTCGAGAACGTCTTTCAAATCGCGCAACTCTATTTCCACAAGCGTTGATTTGTCATCTCTGATGAATTTCTCTATTTCTTCCTTGCTTGTGATATCTATGTAATAGACAATCACTTTCTTAATATCGTCGGACAAATCTGGAATGGCTTCGTGAAGAATGCGGTTCATCATCACTTCATCGAGCAGTTTGCTACTGCTGTCCATTAGGTTTGGAATATATACGGGCACTTTGCCAAGTTTGCTATCACTAATATATCCCTCCCAAAACTCATTAACCTTGTCCTCGTTTTTCAAGCCTGGAATGAGCGACTTTATTTTCTCCATTGTCTGCACGGGGTTGCGGTAGAGTTGAACACCATCTTTAATTTCCATCACTTTGAAGTTTGCCCTGGCCGCTACCAATCTGTCTCTTGTGGTCTGTATGCTGTTGATGCCTATGTCGCAATGGATAAACTTTCTGCCTAAATCGTTGGCAACTTTTGCTGTTACGCCACTTCCACCAAAGAAGTCGGCAACTAACATACTGTCGTTGCTGCTCGCTTTGATAATGCGTTCAAGTAAGGCTTCAGGCTTCTGTGTAGCGTAATCAACACGTTGTGTATCAGTAGAAGCAATATAAGGTATTCCCCAAACATCTTTTATTGTCTTTTCTGTAGATATTTCATAAATAATATTCCCTTCATTATCGCGTGCTCGCATATTTTTACCATTTACTTTAACTCGTTTACTCTGTTTCACGGGTTCAATTCGGTCTTCTGTGATAACATTATAAAGGCAATCATCTTTTTTTGAATATCTAAAGATAGTATCATGTTCACATACAAAATCATGAGGACTTGTTGACCCACTCATTTTATTCGTATAGTGCCAAATTATCTCATTTCTGAAATTGTCTTCTCCAAAAATCTCATCCATCAAGATTTTTACATAATGACCGATATGCCAATCGAGATGGACATAAATGCTGGAGGTTTCGCTCATCACGCTTTTTATTGCCATAAGGTTTTCGTACATCCAATTGAGGTATTTCTCCTTATCCCACACATCACCATACATTTTTTCCTCAAAGGCTTTTAGCTCGTCTATATCCAACTCTTCTTCCGCCTTTGCTATCGCCTCTGCAATTTTAGGATTGCGGCGGATATATACATTTTTGGCATAGTCAGCTCCGCTGGCAAAAGGCGGGTCGATATATACTAAATCCACTTTAACACCATTGTCTTTCAGGTATGCACAGGCAGATAAACATTCGCCACGAATAACCATATTTTCGGTGTTTTGCTCGCCTACAGTCTCTACTGTTTCCAATTCGTAGAATGGCATACCGCGCTGTAAAAGGCCTTTTACATCTGCATTGCCTTTGTAGCGTAACGTGCGGCTGAAGTTGTCGAGAATAGCTTGTCCTTCAATCGGTTCGGGGAAGAATGGGATATATTTTACTGCCATAATCGTTTTTATTTATTCGTTAAAAAATGATGTTATGATTTCGTTGGTTTTGGTAATTCGCTCGTTTTCGTTCAGCGTGTCTTCCAAATAGAGATAGTCGAAGCGTTTGTAACCGAATTTGTCGTTGTTGGCTTTTAGAAATTCAGATTCTACAAAGTCTTTACGACTTTTGAATTTCTCGTCTTTTGCATAGATTTCGCCTTTGGTTTCCACAATCAATGCCTTGTATATTTGATTGTTATCATCACGTTTGATAATCAAGAAATCGGGTGTGTATTTTCCAATATACCCCCACTGATTATTGTCATTTTGCTTATAGCAATCGATGCGGAACTCAGTTAATTGTCCGTCGCCGTTGTAGTACACCTCCAACTTGTTTTCTTTAACACATTGCAACGTCAAAACTTCGGCGAGGAACTTTGATTCAAAGGCACTGTCAACACGATATGGCAAATAGTGATATGAAATATCTTTGTTTGCATCAGAAGTGTGCTGCTTTCGCAAACTATTAGCCATTTCGGTTTGCCCAGCAGCCTCCAATGCTTTTATGGCGATTTGTGTATTTTCATCAATCAAAATCTCGCCAATGTCTTCCTTGTGTATGTTCTCCACTTTTTGTTTTTCGGGGTAGTATTTTGGCTCGTCTGCTTTGGCTATTTCAATGGGAGAAAAAGCAGTCTCGTTGCTGATATGTACCAATTCAGCCTTTTCGCCAATCAATTCATCCGTTACTTTTAATATGCGCTTGTCATAAAATGCCTTGCGGATGTTTGCATTGACTTCGGAAACGTTGTAATGGGAACTGAAATGCTGGTTGCCAACCTCGGACTTATATGTTATTGTTTCAAAAACTTTGGTCAAAGCATCTGCTTGAGCCAATAAATCTTGCATAGATATATTGCTAAAACTCTCTTTTGAAATACGATAGAGCCACTGGCTGAAATCTGCTGGTTCTGCACCGTGTTCGCTACTATCGACTTGTGTGTTTACACATTCAAGACCATTAGAGGTAATCTTCCATTCCGTATCAATTGGTTGCTGAATTTTTGCAGTATCCACGGATAGAGCAATTTCTTTATTTGTAGTTTCTGTAGTTGCGACAGCAGTAGTTTCTTCGGAATAATTCACATGCAATTGGTAGAACTCCATCTTGGGCAGATGTAAATATTCCGTGCGGTCGTATCGGTTTAGAGTAACGGTTTCACCACGTTTGCTTTTCTTTTGAAATTCATCGATTGTGATGTGTTGCTGTTTCTGTAATTGTTTTTCTAAATACTTATAATTCTGGGCGTTGAGATATATTAACGCAGTTTCTTCTTTTGCAGAATACACTTCGCGCAAGCAGCGGCACGAAGTCTGTAAAACCATGTTCTGCGAACAATCTTTTTCTTGCGATAAGATTATTCCTGTAAGACTTTTGCAATCCCAGCCTTCTTTGCCAATCTGAACCAACAATACTATTCGCTTTTTCGATAAAGCTTTGTCTAATGCGGCAAATTCGGAACGGGCGTTGTTTGGTTCCGCATATTTATTATTGCCGTCGTGAAATTTCAAAATAGCTTCATCGTAATTCAGCCCCATCTCTGTGCATATTCGACTTACAAGCGGATAAATAACCTCTTCGAGTGATTCTATTGTTCCGCAATAAATGCCGAGTTTTGCGTATGTGCCATTGCCGTAAACGGTGTCTTTATATAGTTCAAAGAACTTGCGTACACCCTTTTCAACAATTTCGGTGCGGCTATTGCTGTCTGATTTGATAATCTTGGGTACTTTTAGAAAGTTACCTATGCCGTTTGCGAGCGGATAGTAATCAACAATATTTGACATTTCCGAAGTCTTGAAAGTTTGATTGTCGGTAATGTTTATTGTTTCTTTTTTATCCAGATAAGGAGTGCCCGAAAATCCGAGTACAGTTGTTATGGTATTGTTTTCAGTCCATTTATTTACCACCGAGCGAAGTTTTGCCTCATCGTTATCGTTGGACGATGCTACATGGTGCACTTCATCAATCAAAATGGAAAGGTTCGGGATTTTTCCTATTTTATTACGAAGTTCATTTGCCACCTCAATCTTCTTTAATTCATCCTTAGAATATAAAGTTGGGTTTTGAACATTTTTATCTATTCTGTCTAAAATAACTTTCTCGGCATTAGTAACTGCTACAAAACCAAATAATTCGCTCAAAGGTTCATGTACTGCTATTTTTTGAACATTCGGATTCTTGGTGCGGTTTGACTTTTTTTCACTTTTATTCTCATCAAGCATCTCAAACTTAAGTTCCCGTTTGAGTTTGCTTGCGGCAGGTTCAGGAATAATCCACGAAGGGTCAAAATCTTGTATAGTTCTCAAACTTGGAATGACAGATGTTTTGAGTCCCGAGGGTACCAGTACCATGAAATTGTGTGCAAAGGATTTGTTATTTGGCTCTTGCTGTGCAAAATATAGGTCGAGATAAATAAACGCTGCCATCAAATAAGTTTTGCCTGCCCCCATTGGCAAACTGAAAACATAATCGGGATAGCTTACACCATAAAATATTTTGTCGATTATTGTGTCAATGTCGATTTCTTGTGGATTTTCAAGTAAAGAGGTTGCCAGCTGTTTGGCTATCACGTTACCTTGGTCGTCTTTCGATGAGGAAAATTCATACAAGGCAACAATTGCTGGGTTCGATTTGAATATTTGACGAGCATCTGTCGACATAGACAGATTGTCAATGTCGCTGTTAGTAAGTGTATTGAACAGACCTTTTTTGAAAATCTCCGCTAAAGGTTTGTTCTCGCAAGCGATTTTGAGAAACAGGTAAGTTTTAATGGCTTCAATTTGGGCATCTCGCATTTTGCCATTGTCCTCAATGTACTTTATAAGGTTCAGAACAGGGCAATCAGACTGTGAAAGCCATTGGTCTCGTTTTGTTTTTATGAGCCGATAAAACATCTTTTAGTGCTTTGCTGAGGAGCATTTCACCCATTTCTCATCAATAAGCACTTGAAAAAAGAAAAGCGTTCGCCACCTCGTTTGTCCGCTTATTAACTTGGAAGGCTCTGGTAAGACCGTTGACACTAATAAGCACGAAATGGCTCACGCCCGAAGACGTGAACCCCTCGCTTGCTTATCCTCGTGTCGTCAAAATTTACCAGATTTATCCAAGTGAGAATAAGAGCGTAAAGCTCAAATTATTTAATATTCAAATTATTATACTCTCTGTTTCTTGCAAATCTATTGTGGTTATTATTATATTAATCTATCAATCTATTAATCAGTTAATAAGTAAACTCGCCAAATTCGCTCTTGATTGTCAGCCAGGTGTGGTCCGATGGCTCAATGTGGCCGATAATCTGCGCATCGATGCCGAACGATTTCGAGATTTCGATAACCTTTTGTGCGTCAGCCTTGTCGAGATAGACTTCCAAGCGGTGGCCCATATTGAACACCTTGTACATTTCGCGCCAGTCGGTGCCGCTTTGCTCTTTGATTGTGCGGAACAGCGGCGGAACTGGGAACAGGTTGTCTTTCACAACGTGAACGCCATCGACAAAATGCAGCACTTTGGTCTGTGCGCCGCCAGAGCAGTGCACCATACCGTGGATGCGCGGACGAAGTTCGTCTAAAAGGCGCTTCACAACGGGCGCATAGGTGCGTGTGGGCGACAGCACGAGTTTTCCGGCATTGAGCGGCGAGCCGTCAACGCTGTCGGTGAGTTTCAGTTTGCCGCTGTAAACCAACTCGTCGGGCACGGCGGCATCGTAACTTTCAGGATATTTTTCGGCCAGATATTTGGCGAACACATCGTGGCGGGCGCTTGTCAGTCCGTTGCTGCCCATACCGCCGTTGTATTCTTTCTCGTATGTGGCCTGACCGAACGATGCAAGGCCCACAATCACATCGCCAGCCTTGATGTTGGCGTTGTTGATGACGTCGGCGCGACGCATACGGCAGGTTACCGTGCTGTCGACAATGATGGTGCGCACCAGGTCGCCCACGTCGGCAGTCTCGCCGCCAGTTGCATACACGCCCACGCCCATTTGGCGCAGTTCGGCAAGCAACTCGTCGGTGCCGTTGATGATGGCCGAAATCACTTCGCCAGGAACAAGCATTTTGTTGCGGCCTATAGTGCTCGAAACCAGAATGTTATCCACGGCGCCCACGCAGAGCAGGTCGTCGATGTTCATAATCAGCGCGTCCTGCGCAATGCCCTTCCAGACGCTCAAATCGCCCGTTTCCTTCCAATACAGGTAGGCCAGGCTCGATTTGGTTCCAGCACCGTCGGCGTGCATAATGTTGCAGTAGTCGGGGTCGCCGCCCAAAATGTCGGGGATAATCTTGCAGAAAGCCTTGGGGTACAGGCCTTTATCGATGTTTTTGATGGCGTTGTGCACGTCTTCCTTCGATGCCGAAACGCCGCGCAGATTGTATCGTTCTGTATTATTCATATCGTTAAATTAGAAAAGATAAACCACTAAAAATGAACTGATTATCAGCAATAGAAGCAGAATTTCGCCAATGGCGTTGCGGCGAATCTGCATAAAGTAGAGCGATGTGATGAAGGCCAGCGCAATTGCCAGGAATGCCAGCATTGTGAGACCTGCGCATGGCACCGCGAAAAATCCAGCTACCGATATGATTATCAGCCAGAAAAACAGCATGAAATATTTCCGCGTCGTCACCTTGTACATACGGATGTACTGCGACATCACAATCAGCGCCATCAGAGCAAACAGTGCCATATAGCAGATGGCGCATATCTGGACAATGTTAAGGTGCAGGGTAAATTCTTGTGTGTCAAAAACTTGCCCGAGACGTGCCCAGAACAAATCCTGCTCGTCGAACATGAACATTCCGAAAATATAGAAGAATGTGGGCAGTACAAAGCCCAGCACTGACGCAAGGAACTCGCGGATGTCGAAGTATCGTATAACAAACTGTGTTGCAAGTACAAACAGCATCATCACCATCAGTGGCGGGAACAGCAGCGAGCCCAAACCAATGAGCAGACCGCTCTCGAAATAGTATCGTTTCTGTTCGGAGAGGCGCTCACTGTTGAATGTCCGCATTATGGTCAGCATCAGTAGCAGGTTGGCCAGCATTACGGGCAGCACGTTGTAATTTCGCGCCAACATACTGACTATCAGCACATAGAACAGCGGTGGCATTATCACCTTGTCTTCCACAATAATGAACTTCAAGTCGATGCGGAGAAGCAGGAAAGCTTCTATCAGCATCAGCACAAAGGCTATTATCTGTGCCGTCCATGGGTTGGGCAGCAGCAGTTGCCTAATGTTCTGGAAGAAAATTGAACCATCGGTGATGGACGGCGTCCACTGCGGGTTGCTGAAGATGGGCAGCCAGAGCAGCACGGCTATGGCCACCGTGAACAGGTGCATTACAGGCGAGTTGCTCTTGAACAGTCTTAATAACATATCTTACAGTTTTTGAAGGTCTTGACCGATGTCGCGACGGAAATATGCGCCGTCGAATTTTATGCCGCTGATGCTGCGGTACGACTTGTCGAGCGCGGGCTGAATGCCGTCGGCAAGCGATGTCACGGCCAGAACGCGTCCGCCGTCGGTGAGCACGCGGCCAGAGTCGGGTTTGGTTCCGGCGTGGAAGACGGTGCTTTCAGTCACGCTGTCAAGGCCCGTAATCTCGAATCCTTTCTTGTAACTTTCAGGATATCCGCCCGAAACCATAACAACCGTTATGGCTGTCTGCGCCTTCATTTCGGCTTTCATACCGGCAAGGCGGCGTTGAGCGGTGGCGTTGAGCAGGTCGAGCAGGTCGCAGTCAAGGCGCGGAATGACAACTTCCGTTTCGGGGTCGCCCATACGCACGTTGTACTCAATCACAAACGGGTCGTTGCCACATTTTATCAGACCGAAGAAGATGAATCCGCGGTAGTCGATATTGTCTTCGCGCAAGCCTTTGATTGTCGGCTCGATGATGCGCGTGATGACTTTCTGTTTGAACTCGTCGGTGCAGAACGGAACGGGTGAAACGGCACCCATACCGCCGGTGTTCAGGCCGGTGTCGTGCTCACCGATGCGCTTGTAGTCTTTGGCTTCGGGCAGCAACACGTAGTCGCGGCCGTCGGTCAGCACAAAGAACGAGCACTCGATTCCCGACAGGAACTCTTCAATCACAACCTTTGCCGATGCCGAGCCGAACTGTCCGTCGAGCATTGTCTCAAGGCTGTCTTGTGCTTCTTTCAAGTCGTTGATTATCAGAACGCCCTTGCCTGCAGCCAGTCCGTCGGCCTTCAAAACGTAAGGGGCTTTCAGTGTCTCAAGAAAACGCTTGCCGTCGGCCACGGTGTCCTTTGTGAAACTGCGGTAGGCGGCTGTCGGGATGCCGTGCTTCTGCATAAACTGTTTGGCGAATTCCTTGCTGCCTTCGAGTTGCGCGCCTTCAGCCGAAGCGCCCACAACACCAACGTTTTTTGTGTCGGTGTCAGCAGCCAGAAAATCGGCAATGCCTTTGACAAGCGGCTCTTCGGGACCCACAACCACAAGGTCGATGCCGTTCTTTTTCACAAACTCGCTGATGGCCTGAAAATCAGTAACCTTGATAGGCACGTTGGTGCCCACAGCGGCTGTTCCGGCGTTGCCCGGCGCAATGTACAGGTTCGACAGTTTCTTGCTTTGCGACACTTTCCACGCAATGGCGTGCTCGCGGCCGCCCGAGCCAATAATCAAGACGTTCATTATTTTTTGTTGTTAAAAAGTTTAAGAATCTGTTCAAGGTCTTCAGGGGTGTCAACCGACAGCCCTTCGTCGGAAGTGACGGCCGTCTGAATCGGGTAGCCATTCTCGAGCCACCGCAATTGCTCAAGCGATTCGGCTGTCTCAAGGCTACTCTTGCTTAATTTCGTGATTTCCAACAAAGTATCCTTTCTGTAGCCGTACATTCCGATATGTTGGAAAAATGCGTGCTTTGCCAGCCACTCTTTCGGTTCGCTTCCGCGGATGTGCGGAATGGTCTGACGGCTGAACAACAGCGCCTTGCCGTTCTTGTCCACAACCACCTTCGGCTTGTTGGGGTTGAAGAGCGTCTGTTCGTTGTCAACCGGCTTGATGAGCGTGGCAATCTGCACCTGACTGTCGGCAAAAAGCCCGGCCAGCAGTTTAATCTGCCTTTCGGCGATGAAAGGCTCGTCGCCCTGAATGTTGATGACCACGTCAACCGTTTGATGATAGTCCTGCTCGAACTTGAGCACGGCTTCAGCGCAGCGGTCGGTGCCGCTCGGGTGCTTGTCCGACGTCATAACAACCTTTCCGCCGAACGCCAGCACAGCGTCGTAGATGCGTTGGTCGTCGGTGGCCACAACCACGTGCTCAAGCGCCTTCGACGCCTGCTCAAAAACCCGCTGCACCATTGGCTTTCCGCCAATGTCGGCCAACGGCTTGCCCGGAAACCGCGATGACGCGTAACGGGCGGGAATGATACCTAATACAACCATTGATTGTAAATTTTGCGCCAAATTTACTAAAAAATGTAGGATTTAGGAGTTAGTAATTAGGCGATAAGAAAAGCAAACAGATAAAAAATCAGCGACTGGCAGCTGGGTTATCTGTTCAGATAGGAAAGAATGCCGTTAAGTCCGATGGACACAAGGTCCGGCTCAAAAATTATGCTCACTCTTTTGTGGTCGATGAGTTCCGCGTCGCCGCCCGTGACAATAACTTGCAGTCCCTCGTAAAGATGCATGTATCGGCTGATGTAGCCGTCAATCTCAAATCTTATACCATTTAAAATACCGAATTGCAGGGCCTCCTCGGTGCTTTTTCCCGTCAGTTCGGCGTTTGCAGGCAGCTCAACCAGCGGCAGGCAGCCCGTGAATTGGTTCATGGCGCGGGCGCGCATTGTTGCGCCTGGCGATATGATTCCGCCATGATAAACACCTTGATTGTCAATAAAATCGATAGTGATAGCGGTGCCCATGTCAATTATCAGCACATTGGTTTCGGGCAGCAGCGAACGAGCGCCAACAGCTGCGGCAATACGGTCGCGGCCAAGCGTTTCTGGAGTTTTGTAATCGATGGTTATCGGCAGTTTGGTTTGTGCATTGAACCGCACATGGCTGGTGTGCGGCAGTTCTGCAGGAAGTTCAAATTCAGCCCGCCGCGTTGAGGTGCTTATTATCTTGCTGACATTATGCTTGCTGACAAGGCTGGTGAGTAGCTCTTTGCTAATCTCCGAGCCTGTTTCGCGCTCCACAATTGCGTTGTTTTCAAAAACATACGCCTTGCAGCGGCTGTTGCCTTCATCAATAATAAGATTGCTCATCTTCTTTGTTCAAAGACTCCATGAGTCTGTTGAAGAAAAATATTTTCAGAATCAGGCCGCGTTTCTCGGTGTAGGAGAGTTTGACGGCATAAACGCACTTGTCGTTGCCTATGGTCCATTGGCGCTCAAGGTCTTTGTCGGCAAACGCATTCATGTCGGCATCATCCCATTCGCCCTTGCGGTCGTCGTCGTAGCCATAGACGTTGTAGAGCGAATTGATAAGTGTTTTCGCTTTTGCGCCTGTCACATACCTTGGGTTTGCCGGCATTGTGACATTGATATGGTTGCTGCCGTTTATATTGTTTTTGTCGTTGAACAGACGGAACACCACCTTCTCAAACATTCCCAGTTCGACAAGCGGGAATTCCTTTTCGAATTCAACCATGAAAACGCCTTCTATGTCTTTGCTCTGAATCTCGCAATAGTCGTTATCGGCAAAGAATTTTGTCAAGTCGAACGATAGAAGTTCGAGAATGTTTTTCGGCTTGTTTGTTGCATCTAATATTGACATATCGCATTCATTTTTAGAGTGTTCCTATTCTTTTGTCAACTCATGGAAGACATCCTCAATCGTCTTCTGCCGAGCCTGCATCGACAAGACTGTCAGCCCGTGCTGTACGGCAAAATTGAAAATCTCCTGCCGCAGGTCGTTGTCTGATTCCGACTCAACTATATACGTTCGGTCTCCCGATTTGTTTGCCGATACAATGTTAACAATTTGCCGCAACATTTCTTCATCAATGTCGATATTAAATTCAACTTCCACCTGTTGTCGCTTTGAATCAGCAAGTTGCTGAATGTGCGCGGCGTCGCCGTCGGCCACAATATGGCCATGATTCAGTATCACAATTTGGTGGCAGATGGCTTGCACCTCCTGCATTATGTGGGTTGAGAGCACTATTGTCTTCTCGCGGCCGAGTTCAAGAATCAAATTGCGTATTTCGACAATCTGGTTGGGGTCGAGACCGGTGGTGGGCTCGTCGAGAATCAACACCTGCGGATTGTGGATTATAGCCTGGGCCAGCCCCACGCGCTGCTTATAGCCTTTCGACAGTTCGCCGATTTTTTTCCTGCATTCGGGTGTAAGCCCTGTGCGCTCAATCACCTCGGCAACAACATGGCTCACATTGTCAAGATGGTAGATGTTGGCCACATGCTCCAGATATTCACGCACATACATGTCCATGTAGAGCGGATTGTTCTCGGGCAGATAGCCAATCATTTGGCGCACGGCCATCGGATTTTCCGCAACATCGATGCCATTCACCAGAACCTGCCCCGCCGTTGGCGACACAAGCCCCGTGATGGTCTTCATCAGCGTTGATTTTCCGGCTCCGTTCGGTCCGAGAAAACCCACAATGGTCCCGCTGCCCACCGAGAACGACACATCGTCGAGGGCTTTCTGCTCGCCGTAGCACTTTGTCAGATTTTTTATCTCGATGGACATGGCAATGCGTGACTAATTGATTGACGGACTAATTGAATGCGTGAAAATCTCCGCAGAATGGAGAAATAAGCATTCAATCAGTTATTCAATTCTTCAATTAATGTTTAACCGGAATTTTGTCGATACGGCGCTGGTGGCGTCCGCCTTCGAAACCAGTGCTCAGGAATGTGTCAACAACCTGCTTTGCCAAATCAACTGAGATGAACCGTGCCGGGATGGCGCAGATGTTGGCGTTGTTGTGCTGACGTGCAAGAGCTGCAATCTCGGTGTTCCAGCACAAAGCCGAGCGGATACCCTGGTGCTTGTTGGCTGTGATGTTGATGCCGTTGCCGCTTCCGCAGAGCGTGATGCCCAAATCGAACTTGCCGGCCTCAACTGCCTCAGCCAGCGGGTGGGCAACATCAGGATAATCCATGCTCTCGGGCGAGTTGGTGCCGAAGTCGGTTACAGTGTGCCCCTTCGATTTAAGATATTCAACCAGAATCTGTTTGGTTTCAAAACCAGCGTGGTCGCTGCCTATTGCTAAATTCATAATTTTTAATGTTTAAAATTTCGGTCAAAATTATCAAACCATTATAACATGGCAAAATAAAAAACACACCATATAATAAAAGAAGTAGTCGCCGCAAAAAGCCGTTTTCCATCGCAGCTTCGTCCAAATAATTGCTAAAAGAGAAAAAAAGAGTCCGCCATCGTTTGCGTTTGATTTTTTTTGTATTTTGCCGACCGTTTTGTATGCCTCTTTTGGGGCATTCGGAGAAATGGCCGAGTGGTCGAAGGCGCACGCCTGGAAAGTGTGTATACTATGTGAAATGGTATCGTGGGTTCGAATCCCCCTTTCTCCGCAAAAAAGAAATAAAGAGTTGATTTTTATTAACATAACAAGTAAACAAAACTGTAATAACAAAAAAAAAGAAAGATTATGAAAAAGTTACTCACATTGTTAGTTGTGACTATGATGCTGGGAGTGGCATCAATTAATTGCGTTAACGCGCAAGACGAAGAGTCGGCTGCAACAACCGACACTACTGCTGTTGAACAGGCTGCTCCTGCAGCCGAAGAGGTTGCCGAGGATGCCATTGAGGGCACCAGCGCACACCAAGCCATCAAACAGAAATTCATCGAGGGTGGTGTAGGCTTTATGTCGGCCGTTATCCTCTGCTTGATTCTCGGTTTGGCTATCTGCGTTGAGCGTATTCTCTTCCTCAACCTTTCGTCGACCAACACCAAGAAGCTGTTGGCAAAAATTGAGGCCGCTCTTAACGAGCAAGGCGTAGAGGCAGCCAAAGAGGTTTGCCGCAACAGCCGCGGTCCGGTTGCAAGCATCTTCTATCAGGGTCTCGACCGATACGACGCTGGTCTTGACATGGTTGAGAAAGCCGTTATCTCTTACGGTGGTGTTCAGACTGGTTTGCTTGAGAAGAACCTTTCATGGATTGCCTTGTTCATCGCTTTGGCTCCTATGTTGGGATTCTTGGGAACAGTTATTGGTATGGTGCAGGCCTTCGACTCAATCAAGGTTGCAGGTGACATCAGCCCGGCATTGGTTGCAGGTGGTATTTCAGTCGCACTTATCACAACAATGGCTGGTCTTATCGTAGCTATGATTCTTCAAGTGTTCTATAACTACTTCGTATCGAAAATCGACAGCATTGTCAACGATATGGAAGACGCATCTATCACTCTGACTGATATGCTTTATAAGTACAACTTGAAAAACAAATAAAAAATGAATTCAGTAACATCTAAAATAATCGCCATTGTCTCCGGCGTTATGCTGGCAGTGAGCGCAGTTTCGGGTATTCTCACGTTTGCGACGGGCGAATACATCGACTGGCTGCTGATTTGGACATACATTCTTGTATTCGGCGCATTCTTTGTAATCATTGTGATGTCGCTGATTGGAATGCTCTCATCGAAGAAAAGCGCTCTCACACTTCTGGGTGTGCTTGCCGGCGCAGCAATTATCATTTTCGGAGCACACTCGTTTGCTTCTGATACGCTGCCAACATTCTTCGGAGTTGAGGATTACAATCTGACACTTACTGTGGCAAAATGGGTTGATACATCATTATATGTAACTTATCTTCTGTTTGCTTTAGCCATTGCAGGTTTAGGATTCACCGCTGTTCGCGCTGCTGTTGAATAGAAGAGTTAAATAATTAATTATGGCACGTAAAACACCAGATATTCCTTCTGCATCGTTGGCCGACACTGCGTTTATGATGTTGATATTCTTCCTGGTATCAACAACAATGGACACTGACGCGGGTATCTCGCGTATGTTGCCGCCTCCGGTTCCAAAAGAGGAAATCAACGATGACCAGAAGATTAAGGAAAGGAACGTTCTTATTGTTCTTATCAACAGGTTTGACCAGTTGATGGTTGAGAACGAGCCTATGCACATCAGCGAATTGAAGAAGAAGGCTAAAGAGTTCATTGAGAACCCAGCCGACGACCCGAATCTTCCGGAAAAGACCGTCAAGGAGATACCTTTCTTTGGCAACTATCCGGTTTCGAAACAGGTTATCTCGCTTCAGAACGACCGCGGCACATCATACGGCTTGTACGTTCAAGTGCAGGACGAGTTGGCTGCCGCATACAACGAGTTGAGAAACGAGTTGTCGCAGAAGAAGTGGGGCAAACGCTACGATGATTTGGACAAAGAGCAACAGGACGCCATCAAGAAAATCTATCCACAGAGTATTTCTGAGGCTGAACCTAAAAACTATGGAGGGAAAAAATAATGGGAAAGTTTAGAGACGGCGGCAAAAAAGAAGTGCCGGCAATTTCAACATCTTCGCTTCCTGACGTGGTTTACATGTTGCTGTTCTTCTTCATGGTTTCAACCACAATGAAGGAAGTTGACCTGAAAGTCTCAATGAATGTTCCGATGGCCAGCGAGATTAAGAAACTCGAGAAGAAATCGTTGGTAAGCTACATCTACATTGGCAAACCGAAAGAAAAATTTCAAAAGGCCTATGGTAGTGAGCCTCGTATCCAGCTGAACGATGCATTCGCTGATGTCAAGGACATCGCCGACTACATTGAATCGGAGCGTCAGCAGAAAGACGAAAAAGAGATTCCTTTGATGACTACTTCGCTCAAGGTTGACGAAGATACCAAGATGGGTATTGTTAGTGACGTTAAGCAGGAGTTGAGAAAGGTGAGCGCATTGAAAATCAACTATTCGACTAAAAAGAAAGTCAGAAACAATTGATTTAGGTGAACTTATAAATCCAAAAAGATGGTTGTCGAAGGGCAACCATCTTTTTTTTGTTTATACCGCGCCATATGGGCGTAGACGGTTGTTGTGTCCCGCCAAAAACACAAAACTGCCGCAGTAATTTGCATTTGTGCTTCTAAATTCTTAATATTGTTTCGATTAACAAAAATCGAAGCATATAGTTATGAGCATAAATGGGTTTCTTGACCAAAATCCATTCGTAAGAATTGTTATCCCTTATGCTTTAGGCATAATCGCGCATCTTTATGTTCATATCCCAGGTATAGTGTGCGTTGCCGCTGTTTGCCTGTTTTTGTTGCTGGCGGTTTTCTTTTACAGACGGCAACTTTCAATGCGGTTTGGCTGGGTGACGGGTTTTGTGCTTTTTGTTTCGCTCTGCGCAATGGGTTTTGCCACAGCGCAACTGGCCGACAAGCCGCCTGTTCCGCACGATGTTAACAACTACAAGTGCAACTATCGCGCATGCGTCACAAACACACCATCAGAGGGCGAGCGAGCCTACAAAGTGGATTTGCAGGTGGAGGCGGTTAAAGTCTTTGGCGAATGGCAGAATTTCGACACAAAAATTGTGGCAACCATAATAAAAGACTCGCTTGCCCGTCAGCTTAAGGCAGGGCAGACAATCATATTCTTTTCAAAAATAGATTCGCTCAACGCGCCAAAGAATCCTTTTGGTTTTGATTATTCGCAGTATCTGCAGCTTAACGGGGTGCAAGGCAGCATTTTCCTGAATCAGGGCGAATGGCAGATTGCCAATGAATCGGTTCGTGGAATCAGGCAGCTTGCGTTGAACATGCGGCAGAAACTGGTCGACATACTTCGAAATGCTGGGCTGAGCGGCAATGAGTTCGGTTTGGCTTCCACTCTTGTGCTCGGCTACAAAAACAGCATTGATGCCGAAGTGAAACAAGCGTACATGAACGCAGGAGCCATGCACGTGCTTGCAGTCTCAGGAATGCATGTGGGAATTGTATGTAGTGTGCTTGAATTTTTGATGACACTTCTTGGCGGCAGGATTCTTCTCACATTGAAGCGTGTGATTATCATTCTTCTGCTTTGGGCGTACGCATTCATAACCGGTCTTTCGCCATCAGTTCTGAGGGCAACAGTGATGTTCTCCTTTGTGATGTTTGCGCGGCTTATAAACCGCGAAATGTCCATTTATAACTCACTTGCGGCATCGGCCTTCATGTTACTCTGTTTCGATCCTTCTCTGCTCTTTAAAGCCAGTTTTCAGCTGTCGTACGCAGCCGTAACAGGTATAGTGTTCTTTCAGCCACGAATCACCAGACTGATTCGGGTTCGCAACAAGCCTTTGAGATACATTTGGGAGCTGACAGCTGTTTCATTTGCCGCGCAGATTTCAACTTTGCCTTTCTGTCTTTATTATTTCGAGCGGACTCCGGTCTATTTTTGGATGTCGAACATCATTGTCTCACCAGGTGCGGCAGTAATGATTTTCCTGACTATGACGCTGCTTGCGGTGTCGCCTGTGGCAAGTCTGACAAAAATTGTTGGGTATGTTACAAGCGCCTTTGCAAAAGCAATGAATTTTGTGGTGATGTCTATCGCCAATCTGCCATTCTCAACAATCGAAAATCGGTATATATCAGTTTTTCAAGCTTTATTGGTGGCCATTGCCATCATTTCGGCTACAATTTGGATTATCAATCATAAACCATGGGGACTGACGGCTGCGTTATGCTCTATTCTATTATTCATTATTCCGATTAGCGCCAATAAGCTAAGTGCATGTAACGTTCACGCAATCAATGTCTATTATTCGCCTAAAAGCCCGTCGGTTCAGTTTGTCGACGGCCTTCGCTCATATTGGACATGCAATCTGTATGCCGACAACAAGAAAATAAACACATTGGTGAAAGGCGGTAATTATATGTGGAATTCGTTGAGTTTCGAGAAGATATCACCTGAATATCATGTTCCCAGCGGGCAAATCAGTTTTGAAAAAGGATTCTTCAAATTCTGCGGCATCAACGGATTGCTGATTGATGGCAGCACTCAGCCGTTTGAATTCAGCAAAGCCGACACTCTCGACTTGTTGATTGTCACAAGTGAGCCTGCAATAAAAGCCCGACAGATGCCCAAAAATCTGTCGTTCAGAACCGTGGTGATTGACGCATCGGTGCCACCATGGATTATGAAAGATTGGGAACGGAAGTTCTCAAAATGCCAGATTCACAACGTTAAAAAGGCAGGCGCATTTATCTGGCGGCTTGATTAGATAATTCTTTTTTCAAACCATCTACTCTAGGAGTAGGCGTGGGTTGGTGCAGGCAGCAAATAAAAAAGGCGGCCTTTTAAAGCCGCCCTTTGTGTTCCTTATTCCAAAATTGATTATTTATCCAATTTCGGAGCCTCAACAGGGCAAACACTTGCGCAAGTTCCACACTCTGTGCACTTTTCAGGATCGATAACATAGATATCGCCTTCTGAAATAGCCTCAACTGGGCATTCGCTCATACAAGTGCCGCAAGCCAAGCAATCTTCTGAAATTTTGTAAGCCATAATTTTAATTTTTAAAGTCGGTGTAAATATAAGTTATCTTCTAACAACATCACCAATAAACTTTACATTTTGCCTTTTGGCGATGTCTGCTATTGATTATCAATTATTTCTGCTCGGCAATAATGGTTTTTCTACCCACAACCTTCTGCCCGAGAGCCACTTTAACATCGTAATCGAGCGGCAAGATTAAATCAACACGCGAGCCAAAGCGGATAAAACCCATCTCATCGCCGGCTGCGCACTTGTCGTCTTCCTTCACGTAGGTGAGGATGCGGCGTGCAACGGCACCTGCCACCTGCTTAACCATCACAGGCTCACCTTTGGCGCGGTTCACCACCACTGCCGTGTGCTCGTTCAAATCAGACGATTTTGGAGTTATGGCGCGGGTGAACTTGCCGTCGAAATGAAGCACCTGCTTCACTGTTCCGCTCACCGGAATCCAGTTGATGTGCACATTCCAGCACGACATGAAAATTGACACCTGAATACGTCGGCCAGCCACAATGCTCTGCTCGTCAATCTCTTCGATGGCACAAATAACGCCGTCGGCAGGACATAAAACCTGACTGTCGGTCAGTTGAGGTTGCTTGCGGTTGGGGCAGCGGAAGAACCTCAGCACAAAAAGAAGCACCAAACCTGATGCAATTGCCGAAATGTACAAGGCCAGACCAACCTGTCCGAAGAAATAAACTATCGCATTTATTACCAATAATATGGCTAATGCTTTCAGTATGACCGGATAGCCGGCGCGATGAATTTTCATAATTATCTGAATCGGTTACGAAACAAGTCGCAAATATGCAAAAATTACGGGAATTGCCAATATGATGCTGTCAAAACGGTCGAGAATGCCGCCGTGGCCAGGCAGAATATTGCTTGAATCCTTGATTCCGATGGTGCGTTTGAGCTGCGATTCGGTGAGGTCGCCCAGAGTGCCGAAAACAACAGTGAGCAGTGCCGTTACAATCCATTGCAGTGTGTCGAGCACGGGGAAGAACCGCGCCAGAAGCAGCGATGCACCAACGGCTGCCAGTGCCCCGCCAATGAACCCTTCCCACGTCTTTTTAGGCGATATGCGCTCAAACATCTTGTGCCGTCCGATGGTGACACCGAAACAGTAGGCGCCCGTATCGTTCACCCAGATGATGATGAACATTCCCAACACCATAATGCTCTGATATTCGCCCGTGTGGAATGCTATCGGGCTTATGAGTGCAAACGGCAGAGCAATGTAAACCAGGCCGTAGAAAGTGTATGCGATGGTTGTAATCGGATTATCGAAATGACCAAACAGCACAATAATGAAAACAAGTACAAATAAAAATGAGAGAAACGTCAATATAAAACAAAGTACACTATACTGTCCTAATGTGGATAAACCTTTGTCGGCTACGGAACAGTAAAGAAAATTCAGAACAAACGCCACAAATCCCACTGCCGTGCCATAGACGGCAAGCGGCTTGTATCCGCCCTGACGACCAATGCGGTAGAATTCCCACAAGGCAAGCACATCAATTACGGCAAAAAGCGCCGCAAAAGTCCACTGGCTATAGACTATGCCTGAGATGAGCACAACCAGAAAAACGATTCCGGTAATAAGCCGCTGCCAAAAATTACTCATTATCAATGTTTTTAATGATGTCTTCAGCTTGCTCGGCCTGCTCTGGCGAAACGTAGACATGAATATCGCCAAACAGGTACGATGAGTCCTGAGTGTTCATCACAACAGGCTCAAGTCCAGCCGTTTCCAATAATCCGCGAACCATTTCTGCTTCGTAGGTCTTTTTTGTCGAAAACACTATTTGCCAGTCTTTTTCCATTATTCAGCGCTATTTTCGGTTTTATTGTTGTCAGATTCGGCATCCTTGCTTTCAGCAGGTTCGGCATTGTCAGCTTGTGGTTTGCCGTTTACTTGCTGATGCTCGTAGTACGGAGTTTTGCCATTGGGGCGGGGGCCCAGAATCTTCTCAAGGTCCTCAGCAAACAGCACTTCGCGGTCGAGCAGCAGGTTGGCCAGTTGGTGATGCTGCTCTTCGTATGTGGTCAGCACTTCCTTGGCTTTTGCGTATGCCTCGTCGATGATGCGTTTGGTCTCCTCGTCGATGGTGCGAGCGGTCTCTTCACTGTATGGTTTGGCAAATGAATATTCCGACTGCCCCGACGAATCGTAGTACGACATGTTGCCTACTTTGGGGCTCATGCCGTAGTAGCAGACCATCGCGTAAGCGTGCTTGGTGGTACGCTCAAGGTCGTTGAGAGCGCCTGTTGATATGCGTCCGAAGAAAAGTTCTTCTGCAGCACGGCCGCCGAGCAGCGCCGCCATCTCTTCCATAAGTTGCTCTTTGGTTGTAAGTTGCCTTTCCTCAGGCAGATACCATGCAGCACCAAGGGCCTGGCCGCGCGGCACAATCGTCACCTTGATGAGAGGATTTGCGTGCTCGAGCATCCAGCTCACTGTGGCGTGGCCGGCTTCGTGGTAAGCGATGGTTTTCTTCTCTTCGGCCGAGATTATCTTGTTTTTCTTCTCGAGTCCGCCCACAATGCGGTCGATGGCATCGAGAAAATCCTGCTTTTCAACTTTCGGCTTGTCGTGGCGGGCGGCGATGAGTGCAGCCTCGTTGCAGACATTGGCAATGTCGGCACCGGAGAAGCCCGGAGTCTGCTTTGCAAGTGATTCAGCCGACACGTCGCTGGCCAGTTTGGTGAGCGGGCGCAGATGAACTTTGAAGATGTCAGTGCGCTCGTTGAGGTCGGGCAGCTCGACGTGAATCTGGCGGTCGAAGCGGCCGGCACGCATCAGGGCACGGTCGAGAATATCAGCGCGGTTGGTGGCGGCCAAAATGATGACACCGCTGTTGGTACCGAAGCCGTCCATCTCTGTAAGCAGCTGGTTAAGAGTGTTTTCACGCTCGTCGTTGGCACCCCAGTTGGGGTTTTTGCCACGGGCGCGACCAATGGCGTCAATCTCGTCGATGAAGATGATGCAAGGCGCCTTCTCCTTGGCCTGCTTGAATAGGTCGCGGACACGCGATGCACCCACACCAACGAACATCTCCACGAAATCGGAACCTGAAAGCGAGAAGAACGGCACGTGAGCCTCACCGGCCACAGCTTTGGCCAGCAGCGTCTTGCCCGTTCCCGGAGGGCCTACAAGCAGAGCGCCCTTTGGAATCTTGCCGCCAAGTTGCGTATATTTTTGAGGATTTTTCAGAAAATCAACTATTTCCTTAATCTCAACTTTCGCTTCTTCAAGTCCGGCCACATCTTTGAAATCGACCTTGATTTCCGATGTGTCCTTGTCGAACATTTTTGCGCGCGACTTGCCGATGTTGAAAATCTGGCCGCCGCCACCTGCTCCACCTGCCATTCGGCGGAAAATGAAAATCCAGACACCAATCAGCAACAACGGGAAGATTATCCAGTTGAAGATGGTGTTCATGTTGTTCTGGCGCGTCTCGTAGCTCACGGGCACCTGCTCGTTGGGAGCGTAGTCTTTGGTTGCCTCCTCGAGCTTCTTCTCGAACATCTCAACCGAGCCTATCGTGAAGAAGTACTGCGGACTGTAAGCGCCTGGCTTTTGCTTTGCGGCATCGTTGTAGCGCTCCTCGTTCAGTTTTTCGGGCTTGATGTAAACTTCGGCTTTTTCTTTGTTGACAACCACAATGCGGCTGACATCGTGATTGCTAAGCATCTCGTTCTCAAATCGCGGCCATTGGATTTCGATTGTCTCGCCACCCATCGGCGACATGAACATGAAGCCCAGCAGCACAATGGCGATGATGCCGTAAACCCAGTTCATGTTGAATTTGGGCGCCTTCTTGCCGAGCGGATTATCCTGCGGCTTTTTCGTCTCTTTCTGACTGGTTTGTTTTTCGTCTTTAACTTCGTTATCCATAGTCGTCAGTCTTCGTTTTCAATAATCTCTTTTTTGGCATCGGCCCACAAGTCCTCGATGTTGTAGAAATGACGGATTTCCTCCTGGAAGATGTGCACCACAATGTCGCCGTAGTCCATCAGAATCCATTGCGCATTCTGCTGACCTTCAACGTGAAGCGGGTGCTCGCCCGTCTCGGTGCGCGAGAAACGCTCAACGTGGTCGGCCAGCGCATCGACTTGCGAACTTGAATGTCCATGACAGATAATGTAGTAATCGGCGATAGCCTGCTCTGTCGCTGTCAGGTCTATCACAACCGTATCACGGCCTTTTTTCTGCTTAATTGCCTCAATTATAGCATCTTTAAGACCTAAATTGTGTTTTGTTTTTGCCATTCAAAATCAAATAAGACTGCAAATGTAAATTTTTATGGCGAATGCTAAAGTACATTTATTGAAAAGAACAAATTTGTAAGGATTTAGGAAGATTTTGATTTTGCGTTTGTTTAAATGTTCCGTTTGCGTGGTGGTTTTGCGTTTTTAGTTATATTTGCGGCTTGGTTAGTGACAAAACACTAAGTTATAAACTTTAACATATTAGTAATATGAACTTTACACACGAAGTACAAGGAATGGTTTGCGTAGCACAAGGCGCCAACCATGGCCCCGCCCCAATTCCTGAAGAGGGCAAATGGGTGAAGGCAAAAGAAATCAAGGATATCAGTGGTTTCACCCACGGTATCGGCTGGTGCGCACCGCAACAGGGTGCCTGCAAACTTTCATTGAACGTAAAAGAAGGTGTTATTCAAGAGGCTCTGGTTGAGACTATCGGCTGCACCGGTATGACTCACTCGGCTGCCATGGCTGCTGAGATTCTTCCGGGCAAGACTATTCTCGAGGCTCTGAACACTGACTTGGTTTGCGACGCTATCAACACCGCAATGCGCGAGTTGTTCCTGCAGATTGTTTACGGCCGTACTCAGAGCGCCTTCTCAGAGGGTGGCTTGACCATCGGCGCCGGCCTTGAGGACCTTGGCAAAGGCCTTCGCGGTATCACCGGCACACTCTATGGCACATCGGTTAAAGGTCCCCGCTACTTGGAGATGGCCGAAGGCTACATCACCAAAATCGGTTTGGACAAGAACAACGAGATTATCGGCTACCGCTTTGTAAATCTTGGTCGTATGATGGATATGATTAAGGGCGGTATGGACGCTAACGAGGCTCTTGAGAAAGCTTCGGGCAAATATGGCCGTATCGAAGAGGCTGTTAAAGAAATTGACCCACGTAAAGAATAGGAGGACACAGATATGGCAATTAGAGAAGTAAAATTCGAAAGTCAAGACCGTCGCATCAAGCAGATTCTTGCTGCTTTGAACGCTAACGGCATCAAAAGTATTGAAGAGGCTAACCAAATCTGCGAATCTTATGGTTTGGACCCGTACAAAACATGCGAGGACACTCAGCCTATCTGCTTCGAGAACGCTAAATGGGCTTACGTTGTAGGCGCAGCCATCGCTTTGAAGAAAGGCTGCAAAAACGCTGCCGACGCTGCTGAGGCTATCGGTATCGGTCTGCAGTCGTTCTGCATCCCTGGCTCTGTAGCCGACGACCGCAAGGTTGGTTTGGGACACGGTAACCTGGCAGCCCGTCTGCTCCGCGAGGAGACCAAGTGCTTCGCCTTCCTGGCAGGCCACGAGTCGTTTGCTGCCGCTGAGGGCGCAATCAAAATCGCCGCTAAGGCTGACAAGGTGCGCAAAGAACCTCTGCGCTGCATCCTGAACGGTCTTGGCAAGGATGCTGCTAAAATCATTTCGCGTATCAACGGTTTCACATACGTTCACACTGATTTCGACTACTTCACAGGCGAGCTGAAAGTGGTTGAGGAAATCAAATACTCTGACGGCGAGCGCGCTAAAGTACGCTGCTACGGCGCTAACGACGTTCGTGAGGGCGTGGCTATCATGTGGAAAGAGGGCGTTGACGTGTCAATCACCGGCAACTCAACCAACCCGACCCGCTTCCAACACCCGGTTGCAGGCACTTACAAGAAAGAGTGCACCGAGCGTGGCAAGAAGTATTTCTCGGTTGCATCAGGTGGCGGTACCGGCCGTACTCTGCACCCCGACAACATGGCTGCAGGTCCGGCATCATACGGTATGACCGACACAATGGGCCGTATGCACTCTGACGCTCAATTCGCTGGTTCATCTTCAGTTCCGGCTCACGTTGAGATGATGGGCTTCCTCGGAATCGGCAACAACCCGATGGTTGGTGCTACCGTGGCTGTGGCTGTGGACGTGGCAACTGCACTGAACAAGTAATTAAACTACTTTTCATAGAAAATCCCCGACAGATTTCTGCCGGGGATTTTTTTTGGAATAAAACCAACTGAAAAATATTGGCGCCGCAGCTTACAGTTTCCGTCAGTATTTGCGTTTTATGTTTTTGCTTATGTTTGCGTAAAGTTTAAAACCGCTAAAAATGAATACTTCAGAACGCACCAGCATCACCGGAATGAGCACCCTGACGTTTATGTTCTTCTCGTTCGGGTTTGTGACCACAATGAACAACATCCTGATTCCGTACATGCAGACTCTTTTTAGCCTGACAAACGCACAGGCAATGTTCATCAACATGGTCTGGTACGGGGCTTACGGAGTGGGCTCAATTCCGTCGTCGGTCATAACGGAGAGGTTTGGCTACAAGCGCGGAATGCTTGTGGGACTGATGATTTGCGCTCTGGGCGGATTCCTTTACTATCCCGCTGCGCTGATGGTGAGTTACCCCTTCTTCCTGACCGCCACGTTTGTGCTGGCGTTGGGCATAACGCTGCTGCAAGTGGCTGTCAATCCGTATGTTGTTGAGATTGGACCGCACCGCACCACCGCAATGCGAATGAACATTGTGGGCACGGCCAGCAGCACCGCCCGAATGATTGCTCCACTGGTAGGCACGGCATTGTTCTTGGGCACCATCAGTCAGATTATCCCCGACAACACTCTGCCCGTGAGCGACGCTCAACGGTCGGCACTGGCGCAGTCGCTGCAGATGCCTTACCTGTCGATTGGCGCGGCGTTTCTGGTTCTGCTCATCATTATCAGCCTGATAAAACTGCCCGTCATCACGCACCAAACCGACGACCGCGGAACCATCGCGAAAGCGTGGCAGCACCGTCACCTGCGCTACGGCGTGCTGGCCATCTTCATCTACGAAGGCATTGAGATTGCCATTCCGAGTTTTATGGTGCAGTACGCCACCAACAGCAGCATTCTGGGTGTTGACGAGTCGCGGGCGGCCACATTCATAACGTTCTATTTTCTGGCGATGCTTGCGGGGCGGTTCACTGGCATTTTTGTGATGAAGCGTGTTACCGACAAAGTTGCCCTTTCGGCTTACGCTGCCGCAGGAATTGTGCTGGTGGCCTTCGGATTGCTCTTCCACGGACCTGTGGCCATTGTGGCGCTCATTGCTTCGGGTTTGTGCCAAAGCGTGATGTGGGGCAACATTTTCGGCCTTGCCACCCGCGGGCTCGATTATCTCACAAATAAGGCTACAAGCCTGATGCTCACCGCGATAGCAGGCGGCGGAATCATAACTGTGGCGATGGGTGCCGTGGCCGACCATTTCGGCGTCAAGGCGGCACTTTTCATTATGATTCCGCTCTACGTTTATATGATTTGGTACGCGCGCTCGGCTGGGCGGCTGGCCGAAAAAAGATGAAATCATGGCACGTTTACGGTCGATACTGACAGCCGCATTCCTGATTGTCGGCATAACTGCCGAGGCGCAGACATCGCTTGAATTCAAATCGCTGCAGGTGCGAACACTACGCACGCACGTTGAGGGCGATGAGACATCGTTTCCGATAATTGGCCTTGATAGCGACGACCATATTGTGGTGGAGTTTGACTGCCTTGCCGACACTCCTGCCGACCTTGAATACAGTCTGCAGCATTGCTTCAATTGTGGCACTCCAACCAACTTATTACCAACGGAGTATATCGAAGGATTCAATGTGAATCCAGTGAGCGATTACTGGCCGTCGGTCGGCACCGTGGTGGGCTACTACAACTATTGCATCACACTGCCGAACGACAATGTGCGAATGCTGCTTTCGGGGCGCTACGTGCTGAATATCTTCGAGGCAGGCCATCCCGACAAAGTTGTTGCGCGAACAACATTCCTGGTTTATGAGCAACTGGTGACCATCGATGCCGAAATCCGCAAGCCCGAGCGCAGCGACCGCACGGAGCAGGAGGTGAGGTTGAGCATCGATGCCAATGGTCTGCCGCTCAACAATGTTCTGGAGGACCTGAAAGTTGACATTGTGCAGAACGGGTGCCCGTACACCTCGCGTACTGGACTGAAACCCAAATATATAGCAGGTGACAAACTCATTTACGCGCAGGCTGGCGACCTTCTGATTCCTGGCGGCAATGAGTTCCGTCGTTTGGATTTGCGCTATCTCCGCCAGGCGCCAATCAACTATAACACAGTGGATTTCGTTGGCGGGAATTTCCATGTCACCACACCGCCCGACGAGATTCGCGCCTTCAAGCCCTATTTTACAGAGGAAGACCAGAATGGTCAGTTTGTGGTTTACGCCAATCAGGTGAACAAGAGTTTCGATGATTTCCACCGCTCGGCCGATTATGCCTTTGCGCACCCCACGCTGACCACCGAGCCCGTGCTCGACGGCGATGTGTTTGTGTGCGGAGCGTTCAACAACTGGCTGCTCGACTCCACCAACATGATGCGCTACAACTTCAGCGCAAAGCGATATGAGGCCGACCTGCTGCTGAAACAGGGCGTTTACGACTACATCTACGTCTGCCGCAGTTACTACAACGGCGCCGTTGATACCGAGCGGTTTGAGGGCTCGCACTCCGAAACCGAGAACAGTTACATATTTTTGGTGTTCTATTATTCTGCCTCAGCCGAATATGAGCAACTTGTGGGAGTGCTCAAAATTGGCAATTGAGAAGTTTTTAAGACGGTTCACCAACTGGTGGACCACTAAATGGCGAACTTTGTGAGTGCAAGAGTCTTATTTCTTGATATACAAGAACTTATCACCAATATTGCCCAAATAAAAACAGATATTCATTTCATTAAAACCGCAATGGAAAAGTGGTTTTTCCAAAAATCTTTGTAACATGTAAAAACAGCTGCAGCCATCAGAAATTTGCTCCAATGGCTGCGGATTCATTTGATTAAAGCATCTTTCTGTTAATTAGCAAATACTCCCGAAACATCAATTTTATAATTGCTTTTGTTGTTTATCATAATACCGCTGATTGTATAAGTAACATCATCAACTTTTGTTAGAGTGTAAGTTGCAATGCATCCTGTTGTTGTAAAAACAACATTATCATATATTTTAGCATCAGCCAATTTTGTTTTGTTGGCATCACATTGCTCTTGAGTTCTTACACCAGCATTAGGAGTATTAGCAACTTGCGTGGTTTTTGCTGATGCGATATTTGCGGGAGTAGGATCTGCCTGTGTATCACCTTTCAGTACAATCTCAATTGTTTTTGCAATTGCGTCTTGGTCAATAACACCAGTATTATTATTATAGAAATCCATTAACATATAACATCGTTGGCTGACCAAAGAAATAAATGATCCAAGAAACACATTTGAACCAGTGCCCACATTAAAAGCATAATCTTCTCCTATCGTGGCAATACCCTTACCTATATCACCATCTTTCGTTTTATAAACCAATTGTATCTTTTGTATAGGAATAGTAACAGAAGCAATATCCATTGAAAAAACTCTTACTTTTTTCCCGTTTTCTTCTTTCTCAATAGATTTTATGTTTTTGGTCGGTAAATCTGCAATTGTCTTGCCTTCAAGGTCTTGTAATTCCATTTTAGTAATATTACTGTTAGCCGTTATGTTTCCTTCAATACTGATAGTACCATCCGATTGTGCAACTATTGTCAAACTGCTAATGTTAACGTTAGTTGCAATATGGCGTTTTAACTCCACTTTTACACGATTTTCAATATAATCTGCTGGCGTTTTATAGTAATAACCATATATGTGGTCTTCGTTAAATTCTAATATTTCAACATAGCATTTGTCTTCAGCCCATTTGCCTCCATAGTTTAAAACAAGAACGCTGTGCGTGTCATTATTCCACTCCCATAGAAAATCGTAACTATTGTCCAAACCACCTTTATAATAAGAATTTTCTATGCCATATTTACTACCGTTGTCATCGGAAAAATAAAACAAACTTGAATAGTTTGAACCTTCATTTTCTCTTATAGGCAAGTATCCTTCCCAACAACCTGTTGTAAAATAATTGGGGTTATTATCAATGTTTTGTTCACCATTCCCGTTCCCGTCATGATTTTCGCCATTGTTTTCGTTGTTGTACTCACTATTGTTGCCATCGCTTTTTGCAAATAGAGCAACAAGGATAATGTCGTTGTTCTGCACGGTTATAGTACGGGGATTACTTTTTATACCATCGCTCCAACACGAGAACACATAGCCATTATCTGGAATGGCAACAAATTTTAAATTCTCACCTACGCTGTGTTTGCCATTATCTCCAGCGACGGTTCCGCCTTCACCAGCCGTTACAGAAACGGAAACCAGATTACTATCATTGTCTTTTTCACAAGCAACAAAAGCGACTGTAAAAGCCAGTACAGACATTAGAAACATAATCTTTTTCATTTTTCGCAGAATTAAATTGTTTAAATATTAATCATCAGTTATTCAAAAAACAACTCAAAGTTATACATTTTATACAAAACTGCAATTCCCAACTATTTTTTGTGCAGTTAATGAGTACACAAACTAATAATGCTAAAGGGTAGTTTTGTATAACTAAATGTATAACAAATGGACTTGGCATCTCTCGGCAAAAACATTGCTTACGTCAGACGGGCTAAAAATCTGACGCAGGAAAATGTTGCATTTGATTTGGAAATATCAAAGACTTCATACGCCAAAATCGAGCGTGGTGAGACAAACATTTCTTTTCTCCGTCTTGTCCAAATTGCAGAATACTTTAAAGTTGACGTGTCGGAACTTGTGAAAGGCAGCACTGACGTTGATTTACAAGAACTTGCCGCCAACATTGCTCAAATGAAAACTGACATTCACTCAATAAAGGTGGCAATGGATATTTAATAGCCGTTTTTAATTCCTACAATTGCCTTCTCTTATTATCCCGCTGCCGCCGAATACGAGCAACTTGTGGGAGTGGCTATAGTAAATTGATGTAAAACATCAAATAATCTTATCTTTCATCTTGTAAAACAACCGTTTATTGTTTTAGAAAATGAAAGGCATTGAAAAGTTTGATGCGATGACCGACGTGCAAGTCGGGGGTGGGCTGAGTGAGTTTCACAACGGCCTCGTAAATGTTGTCGGGTGAGTAGCCGCAAATCTCATAAAGTTCGTGCGATGCACCGTGCTCCACAAACTTGTCGGGGATGCCCAGACGCACCACGCTGGCCGAAAAACCATGGTCGGACATGAACTCGATGACTGCGCTGCCGAAACCGCCAGCAATTACGCCGTCTTCTATAGTAATGATTTTATTGAACCGCTTGAAAACGTTGAGTAACAATTCGGTATCCATCGGCTTGACGAACCGCATGTCGTAGTGCGCATAGTCGATGCCGTGAGCCAGAATCTTGTCGGCCACCTCGTTCACAAAGTTGCCAGTGTTGCCGATGGTGAGAATGGCCACATCGTTGCCCTCGCGGATGGTGCGTGCCTTGCCCACGGGAATGAGTTCAAAAGAGCCGTGCCAGTTGTCGCCAGGTGTTTTTCCGCGCGGATAGCGGATTGAGAACGGCCCTGTGGGCTTGTGCTGGGCGGTGTACATCATGTTGCGCAACTCGTGCTCGTCCATCGGGGCGGCAATGGTCATGTTGGGGATGCTGCGCATGAAAGCGATGTCGAAGGCTCCGTGGTGAGTGGGGCCGTCGGCACCAACAATGCCCGCGCGGTCGAGGCAGAAGACCACGTTGAGGTTTTGCAGCGCCACATCGTGAATAATCTGGTCGTAGGCACGCTGCATAAACGATGAGTAGATGTTGCAGAACGGCACCATGCCCTGCGCTGCCAGGCCCGCGGCGAAGGTTACGGCGTGCTCTTCGGCAATGCCCACATCGAACGTGCGGTCGGGCAGCTTCTCCATCATGATGTTCATGCTGCAGCCCGTTGGCATGGCGGGCGTGATGCCCACAATCTTCGGGTTGCGCTCGGCCAGCTCGAGCAGTGTGTGGCCGAACACGTCCTGATAGCGCGGACGGTTGTCGGTTTTGCCTTTGATGATTTCGCCTGTTTTCTTGTCGAACAAGCCCGGTGCGTGCCATGTGGTCTGGTCCTGCTCGGCCTGCGGAAAGCCCTTGCCCTTCACCGTTTTGATGTGCAGCAGTTTCGGGCCTGGAATGCGTTTCAGGTCGTCGAGAACGCGAGCCATATAGATGACATCGTGGCCGTCGATGGGGCCGAAGTAGCGGAAGTTCAGCGCCTCGAACAGGTTGCCCTGCTTCATAAGGATGGCCTTCACGCCGTGGTCGATTTTTTGTATAAGCGATTGAGTATTAGGCCCGAAGCGGTTCAGCTTGCCCAGAATGTTCCAAACCTCGTCTTTCAGTTTGTTGTATCGCTGCGATGTCGAGACATCGACCAGATAATCTTTGAACGCGCCCACGCTCGGGTCGATGGCCATGTTGTTATCGTTCAGAATAACAAGCAGATTGGTCTTTTGCACGCCGGCATTGTTCAGTCCCTCGAATGCCAGTCCGCCGGTCATTGAGCCGTCGCCGATGACGGCCACCACGTTGCGGTCGGTTTCGCCCTTGAGTTTGGCACCCATGGCCAAGCCTAAAGCCGCTGATATTGAGGTTGATGCGTGTCCAGCACCAAACGAGTCGTACTCGCTCTCGCTGCGTTTGGGGAAGCCCGAAATGCCGTGCAGAAGACGGTTCGACGGGAACTGGTCGCGGCGGCCCGTAAGAATCTTATGGCCGTATGCCTGATGCCCCACGTCCCACACAATCTGGTCGTAAGGCGTATTGTACACATAATGAAGGGCAACCGTGAGTTCAACTACACCTAAACTTGAACCAAAATGGCCCGGGTGCTTGCTCACCACATCGATGATGTACTGCCGCAGTTCGGCGCAAATGGCAGGCAACTCCTCGGCCTTGAATTTCTTAAGGTCGTCAGGCGAATTGATTCTCGAAAGATAGTTACCTGCGTCCGGCATTGCGTTGTTTTTAAAAATCCCGCAAATTTAGTTGATTTGATGATTTGTTGTAAGGTTTTTTGATGGAGGTTTGCGTTGTTTTTCAACCTTTTCAATTGTCAGTTTCCTGACGTTAAATTCTCGGCATTACAGCTCGTCGAGCAGTGCCTCGCTGATTTCGGTGAGCGAGTGCAGCACGGCATCGGCAACGCCATACTCGCGGCGGCCAAACAGCTCCTTATCGGGCACGGCAATCACCTTCATGCGGGCGGCCTTGCCGGCAATCACTCCGTAAATCGAGTCCTCGAGCACAAGGCACTCCTCGGGATTGGTGCCGAGACTTTCGGCCGTGGCAAGGAAAATCTCAGGGTGGGGTTTGCCATATTTCACGTTTTCAGCCGACTGAACAACACTAAAATACTGTCGCACATCGAGTTTGTCGAGTACGGCATTGATGAGTGACATGGCTGAAGCCGAAGCCAGAGCCATCGAATATCCGCGTGAGGCAAACAACCGCGCAGCCTGATGAACGCCCGGCATTGGCTCGCCGTTGGCTTTTACGAGCCGCGTCACCTCGGCTAAAATTTCGCTAGCGCAACGGTGCTCATCGGCGATGTGGCCCGGGTAGATGCTGTTCCAGTGCGCCACAACGTTATCCACACGGATGCCTGTTGTGGAGCGGCACTGCTCCTCAGTGAGGCTGATGCCGTAGCTGCCGAAAACGGTGCGCTCGGCCATGCGCCAAAGCGGCTCTGAATCAACTATCAGGCCGTCCATATCGAATATTACTGATTTTATCATCGATGCCAATTTTGCGGCAAAAATAATATTTGTTGCAAGTTACAAGCGGCAAGTTGCCATTGATAAGTTTGATTGGGGATTAGAAAATGGAAATGTACTGTCGGTAATTCAAAAAACGCGATTACCTTTAGCCAAAACAAATAAACGACAGAGTGAGCAAGGTATTTAATTGTGTGTCAGTGATATTTCACCCTTTGTTTGCGGTGACTTTCGGCGTATTGTTCATTATGGGGGTGCTGCTGCCGGGGCTGAATCAGTCGCTTATCATGCTGATGCTTTTCTGCACGGCCTATACGGTGGCCATGCCGCTTGTGTTTGTGGGCGTGGCGTGGAAGCTCGGCTTTGTCACCCAGTTGAAAATGCGGAAACGCCGCGAGCGCGTGTATGCATTAGCCATAACAGCAGTCTGCACCTACATTTTCAGCCATGCGCTCGGCAGCTGGCATGCGCCGATAACGATGCGCGTGTTTGTTCTGGGAGCATCGATAATGATGACAATTGCCGCGCTGCTGGCAATGTTCTCGCACATCAGTCTGCACACCATCGGCTGGGGCGGACTCACGGCGTTGGTTTCGTATTTGTCGTTCTCTTACTCTAACCTGTCAGCGGCTCTGGCTCTGACGGTTCTGGTCTCGGGGCTTGTTGCGACGGCGCGCTTACGGCTCGATGAGCACACCCCTTCGCAGGTCTATGCGGGATTTATTGTCGGATTTACAACTATTTGGATAACATTCATAATCAGTTCATTATGGTAAAGAAATCACAATCGGCCAAAAAGGCGCAGGCAAAGAAGGCGGCTGGCGACAACAAGAAGTCGCTCAAGAACCGCATTCTCTCAACTTTCAGTCAGAACGATGGCAAGCTGCTCAACTACAAGCAGTTGTCGAAGTTGATGGGCATTGCCGACGACGAGACGCGCAAACTGCTCAACACCTGCCTGAACGAGCTGGCGGCCGATGGCGACCTTGACGAGCCATCGCGCGGGAAGTTCCGCATGACGCAGAAATCGGCCTACGTGACCGGCACTGTCGACCTGACATCGAGTGGCGCGGCGTTTGTGGTTTCTGATGAGTTTGAGGGTGATATCTACGTGTCGGCCAGCAATTTGCATCATGCGCTGAACGGCGACATAGTGAAACTTTTCATTTATGCCGACCGCAGCCGCAAGCACGTTGAGGGCGAGGTGGTTGAGATTATCAAGCGCAAGCGCGAGCTGTTTGTGGGCGTTGTCGAGACATCGAAACACTTTGCGTTCCTTGTACCCGACCGCACGCAGATGCCGTTCGACATCTTCATTCCTTTGGACAAGATGAAGGGTGCGCAGCGCGGACAGAAAGCCACCGCGCGGATTGTGGAATGGACTGAAAAACAGAAGAATCCGATTGGCGAGATTGTTGAGGTTCTGGGCAATCCGGGCGACAACAACGCGGAGATGCACGCCATTCTGGCCGAGTACGGGTTGCCTTACCGCTTCCCGAAGCGCGTTGAGGAGGCTGTCGCCGAAGTGGATGAGCGAATTTCGGAAGAGGAGATTGCCCGCCGGCGCGATTTCCGTCAGGTGACAACCTTCACAATCGACCCAGCCGACGCCAAGGATTTCGACGACGCCATCTCGTTCCGCCGCCTTGATGGCGACCGCTTTGAGGTGGGCGTGCATATTGCCGACGTGACTTTCTACGTGCGCCCCAACACGGCTCTCGAGAAAGAGGCTTATCAGCGTGCCACATCGGTCTATCTGGTTGACCGCACGGTGCCAATGCTGCCCGAGAAACTGTCGAACAAGGTCTGCTCGCTCCGTCCGAACGAGGAGAAACTCTGCTTCTCGGCCGTTTTTGAACTCGATGCCGAAGCCAACGTTTTGAGTCAGTGGTTTGGCCGCACGGTCATCAATTCTGACCATCGATTTGCATACGAAGATGCGCAGCAGGTGATTGAAACCAAAGAAGGCCCGCTTGCCGAGGAATTGCTGACACTCAACGACTTGGCGCAGAAACTTCGCGAAAAGCGTTTTGCCGCAGGTGCCATATCGTTCGAGCGCAGTGAGGTAAAATTCAAGCTCGACGAGGAGGCCCGCCCAATCGGTGTCTATCTGAAGGAGCAGAAAGAGGCCAACCAGCTGATTGAGGAATTCATGCTGCTGGCAAACCGCAAGGTGGCCGAGTTTGTGGGCAAACCCGCCGAGGGCAAGGGCAAACGCACGTTTGTCTATCGTATCCACGGCGAGCCCAACAGCGAAAAACTAACCGCTTTCGCACAGTTTATCAAGCGGTTTGGTTATCAGATTCAGACAAAATCGAAAAAGAAGATTGCAAGTTCGATGAACGCCCTGCTGTCCGACGTCAACGGCAAAACCGAGCAGACTGTGGTTGAGACGCTGGCCATCCGCACAATGGCGCGTGCCGAATATTCCACCAAGAACATCGGGCACTACGGCCTGGCGTTCGACTATTACACGCACTTCACATCGCCCATCCGCCGCTATCCCGACATGATGGTTCACCGCCTGCTGGCGCACTATCTGGAGAACGGCAAGAGCGTGCCCGCCGAGACCTACGAGCAGATGTGCAAGCACTCGTCGGAGATGGAGCAACTGGCCACCAGCGCCGAGCGCGCGTCGATAAAATACAAGCAGGTTGAGTTCATGAAGGACAACGTAGGCAAGATTTTCGACGGTGTGATATCGGGCGTTACGCAGTGGGGCATCTACGTGGAGCTGAACGACAGCAAGTGCGAGGGCATGGTCTCTGTGCGCTCGCTGACCGACGATTTCTACGAGTACGACGAGGCCGAATTTGCAGTCATCGGACACCGCACCAAACGCCGCTACACCATGGGCGACAAGGTTTCAGTACGTGTTATTGCCGCCAACATGGAGAAGAAGCAGCTCGACTTTGAGATGGTGAGGATGGAGATTGATTTTTGATTGTATTTCAGTTTCAAACCAAACTAACCCAAAATAATCCAATATCATGGATTGTTTTGTTGGATATAGATATTTGATTTTCAAAATATCATATTGCCTTATTTGAAGCAAAAATTCAATGCTTTCGCCTGTTTTGGCGCTGGCATAAAAAAGGAAAGGCCCCAACCTCACGGCTGTAGCCTTTCTTCATATTAGACAATTTCTTGTATTACTTTTCCATCAAATTTTGAACCAAACGCTTCAGTTCGTCCAATTCTTTTTTCATCGCCTCGTTTTCGGCTTTGACGCTTTTCAGCTCATCAATCTCTGCCTGCTGCTCTTTGACAGCCTCAATCAGGACGGGGACGAGTTTTGAATAATCGACTGATTTGAAGCCTTTTGCGTCGGTTGCGACAACTTCGGGCACAACCTCCTCAACTTCTTGTGCAATCACACCAATCTGCTTTGTTTCAGGATATTGGCATTTCTCATGTGTGCCAAGAACCGTTTTGATTTCATCTTCCGATTTCCAATAGAAGTTGACGCCGCGCAGTTTTAATACTTTCTGCAATGAGTTATCGAGAGTTGTAACATCGCGTTTCAATCTTAAATCCGATGTTTCTTGTACTTCTGTTGCTTTAATAGTTCCATTCACTTCGAGTTTATAATCGGGAGTTGAAGTGCCGATGCCTATGTTGCTATTGGCCAAAATTACCATAGCATTTCTCCAGTCAGACCAACCATTACCACATCCGAAAGAGTATATCCTATCATATCCTTCATATACTGTTGAATCGTTAAATACGCCCATTACTATTTCCCAAGGATTGTTAGACCTGATATAGTTGCCTATGGCTATAGAATTGTTTTCTCGGGCTTTGGAATGGAACCCGAGACAAAAAGAAGACTCACCCAAAGTTTCAGATGCCTCACCTATACAATAAGAAAGGTCTGCTTTTGCAGACGAACTTTTTCCTAATGCTACAGAAGCCCAACCATTGGCATCACAATCAGTGCCTATTGCGAAAGATCCGGCACCATTAGATTCCGCTGCAAAGCCGATAGCAACACCTGCATCGTTCGCCTGACAACCGCTACCTATGGCAACGGAATTTGATCCATTGGCACTGGATGCTGATCCCATTGCAATACTGCCAGGACCATATGCATTTGCCCAATTGCCAATCGCGAACGTAAATCTTCCGACGGCGGACGCATTGTTCCCGATTGCCATAACACCCTCTCCAAGAGCTTGCGCATTTGCACCTATTGCAAAACTACCATCTGATTCATAATCATGTGTTTCGGGACAATCCCTGCAACCGCCAAGTACTTCATTATGTGTTACTTTTTCTGCCTTTCCTACTTTAGCGTTACTACCTATTGCCATGGCATTTCGGCCTTCGGCTTTTGCAAAATTTCCTAAAGCCAAATTCACATCACCAACAGCACTGGCGTAAGATCCTGCCGCGAACGAACCATAACCTTCCGCACTACTTCCTTGCCCTAAAGCCGTGCTATAGGCTCCTGAAGCGGTAGCATTATATCCCATCGCTGTGGAGGCCTCACCACTTGCTTCGGCAAATTGGCCTAATGCGGCAGTGTTGTCGCCGGTTGTGCCTTTTGAATCAACTGCAAATAAACTTGATTGCTCTTTGCCGTCTTTAGCAGCTCTGCGACCAGCCACCGCAAAACCAGTGGACATCGGTTTTGAGCCATCTTCATCTTCGTAAATATAAACTGTAGTGCCGTCGGGGTTTATGGTCAGGTAATCATCGCTTGTCATACCATCTTTGGCAGCCTTGCGGCCAGCCACCGCAAAACCAGTATGCATGGCTTTCGAGTCGTCGTCGTCAAAATAAACCTGCGTGCCGGCAGTGTTCACTGAGAGGTAATCAATGCCAGTATCGCCATCTTTTGCCGCCTTGCGACCAGCCACTGCAAAGCCAGTATGCATGGCTTTTGTGTCGTTATCATCAAAATATACTTGTGTGCCTTCGGTGTTAACCGAGAAATAATCACTTGCCAAACCATCTTTGGCAGCTTTTCGTCCTGCAACGGCAAAGCCTGTACGAATGGCTTTCGAATCGTCGTCATCAAAATAAACCTGCGTGCCATCGGTGTTAACCGAGAAATAGTCGCTTGTCAGACCATCTTTTGCCGCCTTGCGTCCTGCAACGGCAAAGCCAGTCCGCATCGCTTTATCATTCGATGTGTCGTTATCAATAAACACCGTTGTTCCTTCGTTATTGATTTTCAGATAATTGCTATTATCTTCACCATCTTTGGCAGCCCTGCGTCCGGCTACAGCGAAACCTGTGCTCATGGCCTTTCCGTCATCGTCGATGTAAACGGTTGTGCCATCAGCATTTACAGCAAAAATATCACTGTTTGAATTGTCTTTTGCAGCCTTTCGTCCAGCTACGGCAAAGCCAGTGCGCATGGCCTTGTCATCGCTCTTGGTGTCCTCGTCAACATAGACGCGTACGGCGTTAGGATAAACGGCGAAGACCACGTTACCATCTTTGTCTTTCACCTCAAACAGAGCCTCTTCCGCGTTTCCGTCAGTTTTCGTGTCGGCCTTCACATCGAGTTTCTTAACGGCAATCTCGTCGGTTGCTACCCATGTGGTGCCGTTGTGCACAAGTGTTTGGCCTTTGGTTCCGGCTACTTGCAGGGTGGTGGAGCCAGGTTCGCCTTGGGGGCCTTGCTCGCCTTTCAGATTGTCCGACTCATACTTTTTGCCGTCGGTGGTGGTGATGGTCATCACGTTGTTGTTGAAGGTGATGTTTGAAATGCCAACACCATTGTCACCCTTTTCTCCGGTTTGGCCTTGCTCACCTTTCAGATTGTAGGTATAAGTTTGTCCGTTGGTCATGTTAAAGGTTACCGATCCGTCGGCATTCGAAACACTCTTGATTCCAACACCATCTGCGCCCTTCTCACCATTGTCGCCTTTCTCACCTTTCAAATTGTAGGTGTAGGTTTGACCATTGGTCAAATTAAAGGTTACTGAGCCGTCGGCGTTTGATACGCTCTCGATACCAACACCATCTGCACCCTTATCACCATTGTCTCCCTTGTCGCCTTTATCACCTTTCTCTCCTTTGCTGCTTGGCGAGTTGGCGGCAAAATAAGCGTAAGGCACGGCCTGGAGCTTGGTGGTTCCGAGGTCGGTGTAGCTGTCGCCGCCCTTGGTGTCAATCTCAACTTTCATTGAGATGTCACCCTTTGCCCAGTCAATATCAGCGAACGCGCCATGTACGGCCGTTCCTGAGCCAACCGTCACGCTCAACACTCCATAGGCGTTGGTTGAGGTTTTCTGTGTTTCCTGATAGAGGACTGTTCCGTCGGCAGCAGTCAGTGTCAGCTGTAATTGAACATCGGAGCTGCTTACCAGCTCGCCCTGAGCGTTACGCACTACGGCTTGATACGCAAAACCGTTGGTTTGTGCCACGGCGGCCATGGTGGTTACTGCGGCAGCAATTGTGAATAATAAGCGTTTAAAATTCATAATTTTACTATTTGTTAATTAAATTGATAGTTTAATTATTTTATGTTCGGTTTAATAAATGCAATTTAAAGAAAGTTTGTTTTGATAAACCACATGGGCGCATTTTATCGGGGACTGATATTGCAGAAATTCCGCAAACATTCAGCCTCAAATTATAACAACAAGTGGCTCAAGTAGATTGTTAAACTTATTTGTAGTAATTCTTCAAATTACGTTCAAACAGTTTCTTGTTGATGGAGTTCACCTGGCGGATAACATTTTGCATGAGCTGCATACGCTGCTCAATTTCGTCGGCGCTGAGTGTTTCCTGCTGGTTAAATACCACATTGTCAATCTTGTAGCCTTCGTGGTCGAGCGTCATTGCCACGGCTGCGCCAAAATCGTCGAAAATGATGACCGACGGCAGGCTGTTCATCGAGTATTTCATTATTGACCGCGACACGGCGCCCTGAATGAGCGAAATCTGGTCGAGGCCGAGATAGTTGGCGCTCACAAGCAGACGAATCATGTCGATGATGGCCACCTTGTTGGTTTCGCCGTTGGCAATCAGCTGCTCATATTGCTTCTGGTTGGTGCCTAAAAACAGGTCGATGAACGATTTTGGCAGCAGCTGCATATCGCCCAGCTCACCATTCTTCTGCTTTGTAAGATACTCTTTCTGAGCAAGTTTCTGATTGTCGGGGAAGTAGTATTTCCAGTTTTTGGTGCGGCGGTACGACTCGGTCATCGGGTTTGGTTTCCAGTTCGATTCGGGCCTGCGGTAGAATGGCGACCACAAGTTCAGACTTTTCGATTCAAGGCTGTAAATCAAGCAGTTGATAAAATGAATATAGCCTCCGCCAATCTCGCCGTGCAGGGCGCTCCAGAGCGTTTTTGCGCGGACGGTGTCAGAGAATTTCAAGGCGGCAACAGTGTCGCCATCGAAACTTTCTAGTTTCTTATCTTTCAGTGCGCCAACAAATTCGGGGTCGAGCGTGACAGGGTAGTAGGTCACCTCCTCCGACCCGACGGCCATCTGCGGCATTGTGGATGTCGAGTGGTAAAGACCGCGCACATCGAGGATTGATGTTGAGTCGTTGCTGAAAGTGATGTGGATGTTGAAATCGGCGCCCCACTTCATCGACGAAATCTCGTTGCGCTGTGCTGTGGCTGTTGCGGCAAGCGCGATGCAGAAAAACAATGCTGCTATCTTTTTCATTTTTAAAATATTTCCAAAATAATTAGTTGATTTTAAATATTATAGCACCAGTCGCCGGTGTTCTTGACATAGACGTTGCTCTTGTTCAGCACAATCGAATAAGGCTCGATGCTGTCGGTGAGCCAGACGTTACCGCCGATTGTCGAGTCGTGGCCGATGATTGTCTTGCCGCCCAAAATGGTGGCGCCGGCGTAGATTGTCACATTGTCCTCAATTGTGGGGTGGCGTTTGACGCCAGCTTCAGCCTTGTCGACACTCAACGCACCCAACGTAACGCCCTGATAGATTTTCACATTGTTGCCGATAACGGTTGTCTCGCCAACAACAATGCCCGTGCCGTGGTCGATGCAGAACGAGTGGCCGATGGTGGCGGCAGGGTGTATGTCGATGCCAGTTTTGCCGTGAGCATACTCAGTGAAGAGTCGCGGCACAATGGGGATGTTCTGCTCGTAGAGTTGATGCGCCAGACGGTAGGCCACAATGGCGTAGAATCCGGGATAGGTCACCATCACTTCCTCAATCGATTCGGCAGCGGGGTCACCGTTATAGATGGCTGTTGCGTCCTCGATCATACGCAAATAGAGCAGCTCGAGCGAGTTCGAGAAGGTCTCAATCTCATCTTGAATCTGCTCGTCGGAGAGAGAGAGTTGAGCCAGCACCTGCTCCATCAAGTGGCGCATGTCGTAGTAGCGCGCCTCAGTCGACTGGTCGTCGTCGCACAAGATGGGGAACAGAAAGTTGATAGTCTTGGTCAGCAGTTGATGGCTGAGCGACTGCGCCGGAATCTTGCCAGCCGCTTGCCGCTTGAATTGCCCGATGTGTTCGAAAAGTGAACTATCCATTTGAGTTATAAGTTTTAAGTTTCGAAGTTATAAGTTTTTTGCGATGAGCGTTGAGCAATGAGCTGTGAGCCTTTCAAATTTTCATTACACCGTCAAATTCACTCCGCACGCCATAAGCAGCAGAATCAGTCCGCCGGCGATGATGCGGTAGATGCCGAAAACCTTGAATCCGTATTTGGTCAGAAATGCCACAAACCACTTCATTGCAAGCAAAGCCACCACAAACGCAACCACATTGCCGATGATGAGCACGCCTAAATTGTTAGTTAGCAGTTGTATTCCTTCGTCCGACAAAATAAGTTTCAGCAGTTTGTAGCCCGATGCGGCGCACATAGTGGGCACGGCCAAAAAGAACGAGAATTCTGCCGCAGCCTTGCGAGTCAGTTTCTGCGCCATACCGCCTACTATTGTCGCCATTGAGCGCGACACACCCGGAATCATTGCAATGCACTGAAACAAGCCGATATACAACGCTTTGCGCTCGGTCAGTTTGGTGTCATCGCTACCGTGGTTGAAAATCTTGTCGCAGAAAAGCATAAAAATGCCGCCCAGCACCAGCATCACAGCTACAACCGTCACGCTCTCGAGCAGTTCGTCAATCTTATCGCTGAAAAGCAGACCGATAACCGCTGCCGGAATAAAGGCCACCAGCAGTTTCCAATAGAAATCGAACTTGTGCAGAAACTTCTGCACAGCCGATGCACCCTCGGGTGCGGGCTCGTTGTTCAGACGGAAGAAACGCTTCCAGTAGAGAACCACCACCGACAGAATGGCGCCAAACTGAATTATCACGGTGAAGGCCTTCACAAAGTCGTCGCTCTCGACGCCCAGCAGGCCCTGCGTTATTATCATATGACCCGTCGACGACACCGGCAGAAACTCTGTCAGTCCCTCGACAATGGCGATGATGATTGATTCGAAAATGCTCATAAAATATTGAATTATTGATTAATAGACTAATTGATTTGCTGTTGCCGCCTTAATCGCACCCAAACTATGGATTCTTACGACACGGTTATCGTCGGTTTCTGAAATCTTTTGCAGCTGCTCAACGAAAGGCAGAACAAACTCCGGCCTGCGCTTGCCAAGAACACGGAAAATCTCAGGCGCCTCCATTCGAACTTTGTCCTCTTTGTCGTGCAAAAGTTCAGCAAAAACGGACATATGGTTTTCATAAATATCAGGCGTGTTTGTGGCGATATTTTCCGAAGCCCATATAAAACTCAATCTGACATTTGCCTCAGAGTCTTTTGCAAAGCGGAATAAATCTTTCCAAAACGGCTCGATTAGGCCAAAATCAGCACGGCCAATTCGCCCAAGCGCGTTGATTGCGCGCTCTCGCAGAAGCGGCTCGGAATTGTCAAGAAAAGTTGCAATCGTGGGAACGCTATCAGCAACCGCAGAAGGATATTTCAGCCCCATTTCCGCAAGAATCCATAGCGCTTTGGCTTTGATTTTCAGCGATTCGGACGATAGAAGCGACTTTACATAAGGAATGTTCTCCTCCCATATGTCCTTGCTTTTTGTCAAAGCCCCAAGTTCCTTATATAATTCCGATTCCGTCATAAATAATTTTGCTTAACTCCTTGCTGTTTAACAGGTTTAAAGTTTAGAATGTTTAGTGCTTTGCTGTTTTGAAAAAAGTTGAGTCGCTTCGCTGTTTAGAAGTTTAGACGCTTCGCTGTTTAGATACTAAAACCTCTTAACTTCTCACCTTCTAAACTCCTTAACTTCTTAACTATCTATTTATTAATTATCAATTCCTAACTTCTAACTCCTAATTCCTAACTCCTAACTATTTAATATCCATCCTTGCCAGCGGCGCCACATCCTGCGTGGTGAACAGCCCCGCCTGATATTTGTAGTATCCCGTGATGGCAATCATTGCGGCGTTGTCGGTGGTGAACGATATTTTCGGGATGAAGATTTTCAGCCCCTCGCGTTCGCCGTAGTCGAGCAGCGCCTGACGCAGCCCCGAATTGGCCGAAACACCGCCAGCCACGCCCACCTGCTTGATGCCCGTTGCCTTAACCAACTTCTTCAGTTTGTTCAGCAGAATCTCGATGATGGTGTTCTGCAGTGATGCGCACAGGTCGGGCAGATTTTCCTTCACGTAGTTCGGGTTGGTTTTTATTTCATCGCGAATGTGATACAAGAAACTTGTTTTCAAGCCGCTGAAGCTGTAGTTGTAACCCTCGATGCTCGGTTTCGAGAAACTGATGGCCTTTGGGTTGCCCTCCTTGGCCAGTTTGTCGATGATGGGGCCGCTCGGATAGGGCAGTTCCATCACCTTGCCGCACTTGTCGAAAGCCTCGCCGGCAGCGTCGTCGATGGTGGTGCCCACCACTTCCATATCAAGCGGGCTGCGAACCACCACAAGTTGCGAGTTGCCGCCCGACACCAGCAGGCAGATGAACGGGAACTCGGGTTGGTTGTTGTCGTCGGGCGACTGCTTCACAAACAGCGCCAGCACGTGCCCTTGAAGGTGGTTCACCTCGATGAGCGGCAGTTTTCGCGCAAGCGCAAACCCCTTTGCAAACGATGTGCCCACAAGCAGCGAGCCAAGCAAACCTGGTCCGCGGGTGAAGGCTACGGCTGAAATTTCGTCGAGACCGATGCCCGCGTTTTTGATTGCCGCGTCGATTGTGGGGATGATGTTCTGCTGATGTGCGCGCGATGCCAGCTCAGGCACAACTCCGCCGTACTGCTCATGCACTTTCTGGCTCGAAATCACGTTAGACATGATGACGCCGTCGCGGATTATTGCCGCTGAAGTGTCGTCGCATGATGATTCGATACCTAAAATTGTGATGCTCATAAATATTTGAATTCAAGTGTCCGCAAAAAGAATATTTTTGGGGCGCTTATAATAAACGCGCAAAAGTATTAAAAAAGCCATAAAAATATTGTCGGTTTTTGTCCTGATTATCGTCGGGATGGTGGTCTTTGTGTGGTCGGCTCTGCGCTCACCGCTTGTGCAGACGCAGATTGCCAACCGTTTGACCTCGTGGCTGACCAGCACTTTGGGTGCCGATGTGTCGGTGAAGAAGGCGCGCTACTACATCCGTCAGGGACTCACTTTGCAGGACGTGCTGGTACGCTGCCCCAACGGCGACACGCTGCTTTATGTGCCGCAGTTGTCGGGCTATTTGCACACGGTTGATGTTGACGGACGCGAAATCGGGATTCAGCGTGCCTACGTGCGTGCCGCCCAAGCCAACATTGCCCGGACTGACAGCGTGTTCAATTTCAATTTTCTGCTCGAAGCCTTCAACAAGCCCGACACCGCTAAAAATCCGTGGAAAGTAAATGTTGATGAGATTACGCTGGTTCAGACCAATGTGGCGTTCAACGATAACGGAACATCGCACAATTTCAGCGACATAAGCATCGATATTGGCGATTTTGCACTGCACGGAGACTCGCTTTCGGCGCGGCTCGAGACATTTTGCACCGGCTACAACGGCGTGGCAGAAATTGACAATCTGGAGATGAATTTTGCTGTGAGCAACGGAGTTGTCGAATTCGACAACATCAAACTCGGTACCCGCAATTCAGCTCTGACGGTGAACGATGTAAGGCTGGCAACGGCTGGCGGGCTTTCCTACAGCGCCGACATTACCAACCTCACTCTCTGCCCGGCAGAATTTGCCTTTCTGCTTCCCCAACTCGACGGAAAAGACGACCGCATCAGCCTGAGCGGCTATTTTGAGGGCGATTTGCAGCAGGTTTCGGGGCGCAGTGTGAATGCCAAATTCAGCGACAACACCTCGGGCAGCCTTAATTTCACACTGTCGGGGTTAGACAATATCGACAGCCTGACTTACTCATTCGTCATCGACGATTTGAACACAACAAGCTCCGACATGCTTGCCATCATCGACCGCTACGCGGGAGCCGATACCACCAGCATGGCGCGAGTCCTGAACGCTCTGCAGACAGTCCGCATGCATGGCGAGGCCGAAGGCACGCTGAGCAAAGTTGATGCCGATGTGGGGATTAGGACAGGGCTGGGCGGAGTCCGGCTCGACTGTTCGGTGCAGAAAATTGAAAACCGAATGTTCGATGTGGCAGGAACGCTCAAATCAACGCCGGTTGAGTTTGAGCCGCTTTTGGGTTCCGACCTCAATCTTCGGGTTGACATTAAGGCCAAAGGGCGCGTGGGCGACATTGACCGAACCACCGTTAATCTGGTGGGCTCGGTTACCGACATTAGCTATTCGGGGCACACCATCGACTCTGTTTCTGTCGACGGGCAGCTGCGGTCGAAGATGTTCAATGGCCAGCTTAGTTCGTTTGACCAGAATCTGCGTTTCGATTTCGACGGACTTGTCAACTACAGCGACAGCTCCAATTTCCGTTTCCAGACCTTCGTCTACTACGCCAATCTTGCGGCTCTCGGCATTGGCACCGACTCGGCGGCCAATCTGTCGTTTAACGTGAATGCCAATTTCACTGGTCCGAACATCGATATTGCCGAAGGGCGGATTGACATTACCGACGTCTATTATTTCACCGATTCGAGCTATTTTGCAACTGACTCGGTGACCATCCTGTCGCGCAACACCGACGAGGGAAAAGACGTGAGTCTGACATCGGAGTTTATTGTGGCTGAGGCAGATGGCGATTTCAAGCTGAGCGAGCTGCCCAGCTCAATCGGCAGTTTTGTGAAGCAGTTTGCCAACAAGGAGCCATCGGCAGGGCAGACTGGCAGCAACAGTCTGAAATTCAACGTTGTGGCAACATATCCGCACCCGCTCACAGGGCAGTTCGCGCCATGGATTACATTGGCATCAGGCACAGAAATCAGCGGAACCTATTCCGATAGCACCAACTTGTTGAATTTGAAGTTGTTGTCGTCGAATATCTACACCAAAGAGGCCGAGATTGAAAATCTGAATGTGGAGATGCAAAACATCGACGACAGTCTTATTGTCACGCTGCACACTGACAATGCCTATCTGATTGGTTATGAGGCGATGGACAATCTGGGAGTCAATGCCACGCTGCGCAACGGACGTGCCGACATCGGTGTTGGTTGGGACAATGCGCTCCTCCGCGGACGCAACAGCGGCGACATCAAAACCGAAATCTTCTTCCAGCAGGGCGATGGCAGCGGAACCACAATAAACATCAAACCGTCGTCGGTTACCATGCTCGACACGGTGATAATCATCGACCCGTGCGTTGTGACGGTTGGCGGCAGCTCGTTGAAGTTCGACAAGCTGAACATCAACGGCGGCACAACCCGCATCTATGCCGACGGCACGCTCTCCGATAATCCTGACGACAGCCTTTCGGTTGATATTTCGAACCTCAATCTCGGTTTTGTGTCGGATGTTTTCGGCCTGAAGACGCGCTTCACAGGTTTTGCCTCTTGCCAGTCGAACTTGAAAGATTTGAAGGGGGAGAACCGCATCAACGGCAATTTGAACGTGCGCGATTTCAGCATAAACCAGCAGCGTTTCGGAAATGTCGGCGCCCGCGCAATGTGGGACATTGAGAAGCGGTGGCTGGTTGTCGACGGAGCGCTGTCGGACCGCGGTGGAGAATCGCACACGGCTTTCAACGGCTACATCGACCCGGCAAACTTTTTCATGTATCTCGATGCCGAAGCGACGCACCAAAGTGTCGATTTTCTGAATCTGTTCCTTTCGGGGATTTTCAGCTCGCTTGAGGGCACTTTCAGCGGCGGAATGCACCTTGAAGGTGAGCTCACCTCGCCGCGATGGTTCGGAAAGCTCGGGCTTGAGGATGCGCGGCTGACCGTCCGCCCCACCAAGGCCACTTATATTGTGAACGACACTCTCGAGTTCGACGACAACCAGATTATCTTCAACAACGTTCAGGGGCACGATGCCGAAGGCGGACAGGCCCAGCTCAACGGGCGCGTCTGGCATAGGAATTTCAAAGAGTTCAATCTCGATATGCGAATTTTTGCCGAAAACATTGTTGCGCTCAACACCCGCGCCAGCGACTCGCCGCTCTGGTACGGCAAGACCTACGCCAGCGGCATTGTCGATATCACAGGCTCCAACCGCCGCGTGGTGGACATCAACATCAACGCAACCACCATGCCCAAGAGTATGTTCTACATAACCATGGAGGGCCGCAACGATTTGACAGAGAACGATTTCGTTACATTTGTGCCGAAAAACAACGTCAAGAATATCAACGATGTGAAGAAGAAGAACAGAAAGCCGGCAGCGGTTGTTGAGACGCCGCGCTCCATTACCAACCTGAACCTCGACCTCACCGTCACTCCCGACGCCGAGATTCAGATTGTGTTCGACCCCACCATCGGCGATGCCTTGCGCTCCAACGGCTCGGCCGACCTGAACATCCGTCTTGAGGACGATAAATTCTCGATTTACGGCACCTACCTCATAAGCAAGGGAGATTTCACCTTCACTTTGCAGAATGTCATCAGCAAGCGGCTCGATTTGCAGAGTGGCAGCTATGTGACATGGGCCGGCGACCCGCTCGATGCCACCATCAACATCGACGCCGCCTACAAGCTGCGCAAGGTGCCCGTTTATTCGCTCACTCTCAACGAGGAGGACCGCGATAAGCGCGTGCCGGTGAACTGCCATCTGCTGATGACCAACAAGCTGGTGTCGCCAACCATCGGTTTTTCTATCGATATGCCATCCACAACCACCAAGATTGAGGAGGTTGAGCAGTTGAACAATCTGCCTGAGGATGACCTTAATAAGCAGGTGATTAATCTGCTGGTGCTCAACAAGTTCTATCCACTGACAAGCGTTTCTGATAATTCAGCCGGCTCAACGGCAGCCACAATGGGTGTCAACACCGCCAGCGAGCTGCTCTCCAACCAGCTCAGCAAGTGGATTAGCCAGGTGAGCACCGCTTTCGACCTTGGCGTGGCCTACCGCCCCGAGACCGAAATCAGCTCGGAGGAGTACGAGCTTGCCCTTTCAACATCGCTCTGGGACGACCGCATAACGGTGAGCAGCAACTTCGACGTGAGCAACCAGACCAACCCCGAATCGGAGAAAGGCAACAACACGCAGTACACCACCGACTTCTCTGTGGAACTGAAACTCAACAAGAAAGGCAACGTCAGGCTGCGCGCCTTCCAGAAGGTGAACGAGGACCTCATCTACGACGATGTGCCGTACACGCGCGGACTTGGCATTTTCTACACTGAGGATTTCAACACCTTCGGCGAATTGTGGCGTCGCTGGCGTCGTGGCAAGGTGGCTCGCAAACCAAGCGACAGCGAGAGTCTTCAATAATTTTCAATCGGTTAGCCTGTTTTTTCGTTTAGGCCGATTCGTCTCAAAAAAATTTTTTTCTTGCATTTTTCACAAAATCTTTCTACTATTGTCATGAATTTAATTGACCGTTGTAAGCAATTTATTTTGATGATGTTAACGAGACTAAACAGGGCGTTGACAATTTCGCGTTCGCGCGATTGATATTTCTGTATAAGAAATTGAAATTCAAAAATATATAAACTTTAACAACTAAATGATTAAACACATGAGAGTTAAAAATCTATTTCTTGCATTCGCCATGGCATTGACAGCTTTGGCAGCAAACGCACAAACCGACGGCTTTTCGTATCAAGCCGTTGTGAGAAATTCTAATGGAGAATTGGTGAGCAATTCGCAAGTGCAGTTGCGGTTGACTCTAACCAGCGGTAAAACAACCATTTATCGCGAAACGCAA